>CAMBPV010000081.1 GCA_945869695.1 Prosthecobacter debontii | reverse complement strand
CGAACTCAATCCGGACGAACGGCTCAACCGCTCGCTCAAAAGCACGTTGAGTTACCTCCCTGCAGCCAAGGACGAACGCAGTCTTCAAAAGCAAATCATCGGCAGGCTGCGCTCCTGCCAGAAGCAGCCAGCGCGTATTCGCTCCTTCTGCAACTCAAGCTTAACTCAGTATGCAGCTTGATGTTCTTTCTTTATGCAGGATTGATAGTTCCACCTTTAGCAGCTTAGACGGCGGAAGTCCGTATCCCTCGGCGTAGAGATCCGCATTGGGGATCACCGAATCAGCGCAGCTGGGGGCGCCACACTTTACGATGACGTGGTCGAGAGTGATCGGCAAAGTGTATCGAGTTTGACTGGTCGAGACACCTTGATCAGATGATGGGGAGAGAGTTGGCAAGCCGGATAATCTCTGCATTCTGAATAAATGAGGATATTGATTGCTCTCGATAAGTTTAAAGGATCCATGACCGCTTCGGAGGCCGGCGAGGCGGCGCGGCGAGGTCTGAAGAAGGTGTTTCCGGATGCTGAAATCGATGTTTGCCCCGTGGCTGATGGGGGCGAGGGAACCACGGAATCTGTCGTGTCGGCTTTGAATGGGCGGGTTCTGAGTCTCGATACGCAGGATGCTCGTGGGAGAAAGATATCGGCTCAGTACGGAATGCTAGAGAGCACTTGCGGTCTCGAGGCGGTGATGGAAATGAGCGCGACGGCTGGACTGGTTCAGGTTTCTGATTTGCCGCTCGATCCTGCGGTGGCGAGCACGCGAGGGACCGGAGAGATGATCCGCCATGCTGTCATATCCGGCGCTCGGGGAATCATCATTGGCATCGGTGGCAGTGCGACCAATGATGGAGGCGTTGGCATGGCTCAGGCGCTGGGTTTCGATTTTCTGGATGCTGAGGGACGTGTGTTGATGGAATTGCCACGGGATTTGGAGAAAGTGAGATCGATCCGTCGGGGTCCCGCTTTTAAATGTGAAATGCGCGTGGCGTGCGATGTGAGAAATCCGCTGCTGGGTGAGCGTGGTGCCACTCGTGTTTATGGTGCGCAAAAGGGTGTCGTGGATTTTGATTTTTTCGAGGATCAAATGGAGTCGCTGGCCAACCTGGTGAGGCGTGACTTGGGTGCGGACTTTCGTGAGGTGCCTGGAGCGGGTGCTGCGGGTGGGCTCGGATTCGGACTCATGAGTTTTTGCGGTGCTGAATTGGTCTCGGGCTTTGATCTGATCGCGTCTTTGATCGGATTGAGAGAGCGGATCGCAACGGCTGATCTGGTGATCACGGGTGAAGGAAAGCTGGACGGGCAAAGTTTGGAAGGGAAGGGGCCCGTGGGGGTGGCGCAATGGGCGCGCGCAGCTGGAAAAAAAGTGATCGGTCTTGCAGGTGGTATTGACTCGAGTGCGGAGTTGGAGGCGGTCTTTGACCTTCTTTTACAGATCAAGCCCGAGGGGATGAGTGTGGCGGATGCGATGGCTGCGGGGGCGGGGTTGCTTGAGGAAAAGGTTGTGCAGAGCGCTGATCTGATTAGAGAATTGAGGACAAAAGAAAACTAGAACTGATATCTGAACTGATGAGTAAAAAAGTGGTGTTGTTGTTCGCGGGCCAAGGCGCGCAGAAGGTCGGAATGGGTCGGGATCTCGTGGTGGCATTTCCCACAGCGAAAGCGCTCTTTGATCGTGCGGATGAGGTGCTGGGCTTTTCTTTGAGCCGGATCATGTTTGATGGGCCGATCGAAGAACTGACGAAGACTTCACGCTGTCAGCCCGCTCTCTACCTGCATGGTCTCGCTGTGCTCGCTGTTTTGAAGGAAAAGATGCCGGAGTTGGATGTGGCTGCTTGCGCAGGATTGTCACTCGGTGAGTTCACGGCGCATGCTTCGGCTGGGACGTTTGATTTTGAGACGGGACTCCGCGTCGTGCATCAGCGTGGCACCTTCATGGAGGAAGCCTGTCTTCAAACGGTGGGATCCATGGCGGCGATGATCGGCGGAGAGGAAAGCGCCGTCCGTGAACTGGCGAAGGAGTGCGACGTGGACGTGGCTAATTTGAATGCACCGGGACAGATTGTTTTGTCGGGTTCTGTCGAGGGGATCAAAGCAGCTGTTGCCGGGGCGAAAGCCAAGGGCATTCTCAAGGCAGTCGAGTTGACTGTCGCAGGGGCTTATCACTCGCGGTTGATGGAATCGGCTCAGGCGAAACTGGCGGTGGTGCTTTCGGAGACGGTGGTTCAGGTTCCTCGTATTCCGGTGATTAGCAATTTTGAGGCCGCTGCTGTGAATTCTGAAGATGTCATCCGTCAGACGTTAACACACCAAGTCACGGGTTCAGTGCGCTGGTCGGAGTCCATGCAGAGTTTGATTCGTGAAGGGAATACTCATTTTCTCGAGTTGGGTCCAGGCGGTGTTCTGGCTGGCTTGATGAAAAGGATTGATCGCACGGTCAAGGTGCTAACGATCGAGGACGTTCCGAGCCTCGAAAAAGCAATGGTAGAGTTGGCTACGATTTGAGTCGCTTCTTGGCGATGAGGGTGGTGACCTCGTCCAGTGTGAGACAGTTTACCACGTCCTCGCGAGTCAGCCAGCCTTTGCGAGCGGAGCGAATTCCGAAGACGACATCTTTGAGTCCATGGACGCTGTGAGCATCGGGATTGATGGAGCATTTGACGCCGCGTTCTTTGGCCAGTTTCCACCAGCGCCAGTCCATGTCGAGGCGCCAGGGGCTGGCATTGAGCTCGATGAGGGTGCCTGTTTCAGCTGCTGCATCGATGACGGTGGGAATGTTCACCGCGTAACTCGGGCGCTGGGCCAGGAGGCGCCCGGTGAGGTGCCCGAGCATGGTGACGTGCGGGTTTTCGATGGCGCGGATGATTCTCTGAGTCATCTCGGCTTCGGGTAGATTGAACACGCTGTGGACTGATGCCACGACGTAATCAAGCTCTGCGAGGAGATCGTCGTCAAAATCGAGTGAGCCGTCTTTCAAGATATCCACTTCACTGCCGGCGAAGATGCGAAAGTCAGAGCCAAATGTTTGGTTGAGCTCGCGGATGGTTTCGATTTGGCGTCTGAGTCTCGTTGCGTCGAGACCATTGGCTTGGAAGGACGACTTGCTGTGATCGGCAATGCCAAGGTATTGAAATCCCAGTTCTTGAGCTGCCTCCGCCATTTCAGCGAGCGTCGCCTTGCCATCACTGGCAGTGGTATGATTGTGAAAAACGCCCCTGAGGTTTTCCAGCTTAATGAGATAGGGGAGTTGGCCTTTTTCGGCGGCTTCGATTTCTCCGGTGTTCTCTCTGAGTTCGGGCTCTGGCCAGTCTAAGCCTAGGGCGCGGTAGAGGTCGGGTTCGTCCTCGATTTCGGGTATGGCAGTTCCCTCTCGACCCTCGATCTGGGAAAGGGCGTATTCATTCAGTGTCCAGCCACGAGAAAGGGCTCGCTGCCGCATGGCCACATTGTGTTCCTTGCTTCCAGTGAAGTAATTGAGCGCAAAGGGAAACTCGGACGAGGCAACGGCTCGGAGATCACACTGCAAACCCTGGGCGACATGGACGCTGGCTTTGGTGCTGCCTTTGGCGATCACCTGAATAACCATGGGCATGGAGACAAAACCTTCGATGACGTTCTCTGGATGCTTGGTGGCGACGAGGAAATCAAGATCATGAACGGTCTCTTTTCCTCTCCGGTAGCTTCCGCAGACTTCGGCGCGAGAGACGCCGGGGTGAGCACGCAGTATTTCGAGGACCTGCTCCACCACTGGCATGACCTGCTCGAGACGAAACTCGCTGGCATGTGCCTCACGGAATGCGATGCCCTCAAGAATCTTGGCTGCCTTTTTCTCTCCGAATCCGGCGAGTTTAGCAACGAGCCCATCTTCAATGGCGCTTTTGAGTTCCGCTGTGGAGCCGACTCCAAGCTCGGCGTAGATCTGTTTGATTCCCTTCGGGCCAAGGCCCTGGATTTCGAAAAGCTCGAAGATTCCATCTGGAAATTCAGATTTGAGATTCTCGTAAAACGAAAGATGACCTGTGGTCGCGAGTTCGTGCAACTTATCTCGAAGGGCCTCACCGAGGCCCTTGATGCCGGAGAGTTCATTGGCCTCTGCCATCTTCATGATGTCACCGGCGTAACTCTCCACGATTTCTGCACCTGAGCGATAGGCGCGAATCTTGAAGGGATTTTCACCTTTCAATTCCATGAGAAGGGCGATTTTTTCGAAAATAGCGGCGGCGTCAGCAGAGGTCATACTCTTCACATTGGATGCGCCCGAATGGAATTGCAAAACCAACGAAGCATTCCCAGCGGGAAGTTAGCTCTTGAGTTTGATCACGTCTGCTTCCTCGAGGATGCGGACGATTTTTTTCTTATCCTTTTCCGCTAGGTTCTTGAAGGTATCTCTATCTGAATCTCTCGGCCAAATGTGAAAGCCTCCCGACCAATTGTTTGGAATGTTCCAGGTTCCCCAGATTCCTTTCACGGGATTTTCCCGGAAGCCGCGATAACAAACGGTGTGACCGTCGGGATACGTTTTATCCCAGTTTGCCTCATGGGAGGTCGAATCAAAGTGCCCTTCGATGCGGAAGTGGCCGAGTTCATCATGGCCAGTGCCGGACATGCGACCCGCAACGAATTGGAGGGCTAAGTCCATTTCGCCCCGCTTTCCATTGGGGTAAAGGTAGTAGCCCGTCCAGGGGCCGGAAGGAAATTCTGTATCCGCCATGATGGTTAAGAATAGACTCAAGAAGTTTGATTTCAAATGAGTCGGTGAGTAAGGACGGAAAGCAGTTGAGTCTGGGTATCGTTTGCTGTCACGATTATCCAACCCCACTTTTCAATGATGAAGAATCACCTCGCCATCCTAGCCTTCCTGATTTCACTTTTCCCCAGCTGCGATGAACCTGTCGTTGATCCGACTTCGAGTGGCAAAAAAAAAGGCATGATTGGTGTATCGTTGCTGACCTTGGATAACCCGTTTTTCAAAATCATCGGTGACCATGTGGCGGTCGAGGCGAGCAAGAGCGGATATGATGCGCTGGTGGTGAGTGCGGATAAGGACATCGCGAAACAGGGAAATCAGGTTAAAGATTTCATCGTCAAAAAAGTCGATGCCATCGTGCTCAGTCCGTGTGATCCCAAATCCATCGTTCCGATCATTCAGGAGGCAAATGCTGCGGGTATTCCGGTCTTCACTGTGGATATTCCTTGCCAAGAGGCAGGCGTGAAGATCGTGACCCAGATCGCCACGGATAACTACGGCGGCGGAAAGGAGGCGGCAAAAGCAATGATCGAGGTGCTGGGTGCAGCGGGAGGAAAGGTGGGGGTGATTCATTTTAAACAGGCGCAATCATGCATCTTGCGGGTGAAAGGATTCCGTGAGGTCATTGATGCGCACAATGCGGGTGGTGGATCGAAAGTGGAGATCGTCAGTGAACTGGAGGGAGGGGGAGCGAAGGACATCGGATACAAAGCGGCCGAGGATGCCCTCCAGGCGAATCCCGATCTTCGGGGATTTTTTGCGATCAATGATCCGTCGGCTCTCGGTGCCCGCGCTGCCGTGGAGAAGGCGGCAAAGGCCGATCAGGTTGTGATCATTGGCTTTGACGGGATGCCGGAAGGAAAGCAGGCGATCAAGGAGGGGAAGATCTACGCCGATCCGATCCAGTTTCCCGAGCAGATGGGAGTTCAGGTGGTGCAGGCGATTGTGCGCCATTCCAAAGGTGAAACACTGCCCGCTGAGATCTTGATTCCCACAAGGCTCTATCGGAAGGCGGATGCGGACAAGGACGCTGCCTTGAAATAGAATGGCGTGAGAACACTCCGATGAAAAACACGCTAGTCCGAGCTCTGGCTGATCATGGTATTCTGCTGGTCCTACTGCTGCTGTGTCTTTTTTTTAGCGTGGTCACTTACAGTGAGCAGTCGCCGACTGGCGCAAAAGCATTCAGGGGTGTAGCTGAGGCCGTTTTTGAAAGAGCAGGGGAGAGGGCAGGGGTGCTTATTGTGGCAAGCAATCAGCCGAGTGATTCAGGATTTGCTGAGGGTGTAGAGCGGGAAATGGTGAGAAGGGGAATGAGTGTTTTGGGGGTGGTCAGGGGCGAGCCGAAAGATGCGCGAGACGCTTTGGTCAGAGTCAGTTCGGAGGGGGCGCGGCTTGATGCGATTGCCTGCACTCAGAGTGCGGGTGCATGGCGAGTCTTTTCCGATCTCGGATCCGACTTTCCGGCGCTGGGTGCGCCGATTGTGATCCTTCCGCAGAGTTATGGGTGGCCGAATTTCTTGAAGGCTGAAAATCTGCTGAATATTTCGAATCAGATTGCAGTGATTGCGATCATGGCCATAGGCATGACTCTTGTCATTATTTCGGGGGGGATCGATCTTTCGGTGGGTAGCTTGCTGGCTCTTTCCGCGGTGTTGGTCTCGTGGTTCATTCGTGATTTTGCAGGGGGGGTGAATGCCACTATTTTCGGGATGCTGTGGGCTTCGATTATGGCAATCTTCATCTGCGGAGTCGCGGGTGCCTTTTCCGGATTCCTGATCACTCGTTTTGCGATTCCGCCCTTCATCGTCACCCTGGCCATGATGCTAGTGGCTAGCGGGATCGCATTCACTTTGGCAGAGGGCCAGTCGATTTATCAGATTCCGGACTCGTTTGTTTGGCTGGGACGTGGTGCAGATTTGATGAAACTGCCAAATGCCGTGGTGCTCATGATTTTTCTTTATGTTCTCGCCCATGTCTTGATGTCACGGATGAAAATGGGGCGGTATCTTTATGCAGTGGGTGGCAATGATGAGGCCGCGCGGATTTCAGGATTGCCGGTGAAGCGGGTTTTGATGTTTGCATACATCAGTAGCGCCTCTTTGGCTGGTCTTGGAGGTGTCGTGATGGCATCCCAACTCAAGAGTGGCTCTGCGACTTATGGGAACATGTATGAGCTCTACGTCATCGCCGCAGTCGTGGTCGGAGGTGCCAGTCTCAGTGGAGGTGTGGGAAAAATGATGGGGACTTTGATCGGAGCCTTTACGATCGCGGTGATTCAAAATGGGATGAACCTGACCAATGTGGAAAGTTACACTCAAAAAGTGGTGCTCGGAGTGGTGATCCTCGGGGCGGTCATGTTGGACAAGTTCAGGCGGCAAAAGTAGGCACTTATTTTGCCAACAACGAGGCTCTTGCACAGCTGGGATGTTCCATTACTATCGCGATTCCTCGGTCCGCCGCCCCGGCGCAGCCGTATCTGAAAACCTACCCATGTCAAAACACATCAAACTCTTCATCCCCGGCCCCGTCGAAGTCTCACCTGATACGATGGCTGCAATGTCCCAACCCATGGTGGGACACCGGAGCAAGGACTTTCAAAATTTGTACGCGGAGATTCAGCCGCACCTTCAGGCCCTCTTGGGCACCTCCCAGCAAGTGTTTTTGAGCACGTCGTCAGCTTGGGGGGTGATGGAAGGATCACTTCGTAATCTGGTGGCCAAAAAAGTGCTGAACTGCTGCTGCGGGGCGTTCTCTGACAAGTGGTTTGATGTGGCCAAAAAATGCGGAAAACAGGCGGAGTCCTATCAGGTGGAATGGGGCCAGCCCATTTTGGCCTCAGAAATCGATCGCCGACTGGCGACAGGTGAGTTTGACGCTTTGACCCTCATCCACAATGAGACCTCCACCGGTGTGATGAGCCCGCTCACGGAGATCGCCGCATTGAAGAAAAAGTATCCTGACGTCATGTTCATCGTTGACGCGGTGTCGTCCCTTTCGGTTGTCCCGATTGCATTTGATGACTTGGGCATTGATGTGCTTCTTGCGGGAACGCAAAAGGCGCTGGCATTGCCGCCCGGTCTCGCAGTATTCACGGTGTCGAATGCGGCTTTTGAGCGTGCTGCTACGATCAAGGACCGGGGTTACTACTTCGACTTCATCGAGTTCAGATCCAATGGTGAAAAGAGCATGACGCCGAGCACGCCCTGTATTTCACTGATCTATGGATTGCGTCATCAGCTTCAAAAGTTTGCGGCGGAAGGTTTGCAGGCGCGCTATGCCCGTCATTCGAGACTCAATGGAATGGTGCACGATTGGGTGAGGAAAAACGGATTCGAGTTTCTCGCGCCTGAGGGTTACCGCTCGGTTTCTCTCACGTGTGTGAAGAACAATCGAGAAATTGATGTGGCCAAGATGAATTCCCTCTTGAAAGCCAATCACTCGATGATCATCGACGGCGGCTACGGAAAACTGAAGGGGCTGACCTTCCGAATCTCCAACATGGGTGATGAAAGTGATCAGACGATCTCAACGCTGCTTGCAGCTTTGGACGACAGTCTTGCCCAAGCGTCCGCGCTTTGACAATCTCTGCCTTTAAGCTGCTCTCCCGAATCGGGAGGGCGGCTTTTTTGTGATTCGTCTTGCCTACCTTGATAGAAAGCCGATAATGACGCTGTTGGTATTTCGTCCTTCGTGTCTAAGAAACAGACCAGAGGATCGTTTTCCAAGTTCGAACCAAGGCATTTGCCATTTGTGTTCAGAGAAATTTCATTTGCAGCATGGTAGTCATTCAATCAGCAATCATCACCTCGAATCACTCGGGAGTTGTTGGGTTGTGTAGGATCGTCTGATGTTTTCTTTCACGAAGAGATCTGTTTTGCTGCGCGCCGACTTTGAGAGTCCCCTCAGGACTTTCTTCTGCCCAAATCCACCCGGAGGTATCCCATAAGCATCCCAAATTCAAACACACCCTTTGGCAATTCGCCATTCTCAGCTCTGGGCGGCGGCGCCCAGCCGTCTGGACCCCTTGGAGCGCCGCGACCAGCGGCTCCAGCAGGAGCGCCGGCGCCCTATGCAAATCGACCCTATCAGGGAGGAGGCGGAAGCGGAGGTGGTAGCAGTTCGAATAATAACAGTAGCCGAGGACGCAGACCCCCGGGGCGAGTGTTTGACCAAACACGGATCAATGATCGGATTCGCTCCCCGAAAGTGCGGGTGATCGATGGGGCGTCGAATGAGCAGTTGGGGGTGATGCCCACATTACAGGCGCTTCGCATGGCGAAGGACAGGGGTGTGGACCTGGTTGAGATAGCTCCCAATGTTGATCCTCCCGTCTGCAAAATCATCGACTACGGTAAGTACAAGTATGCTTTGGAAAAGCAGAAGAAGGAGGCCAGCAAGCATCAAAAGGCAGGCAAACTCAAGGAGTTGAAGTTCCGCGTCGGGATCGATCCCCACGATTACCTCATCAAGATGGTCCATGCCGAGGACTTCCTCGCTGACGGTCACAAGGTGCGGGTGCAACTTCAGTTCCGTGGACGGCAGATGGCTCATCAAAACTTGGGCTTTGAATTGATGAAACGCGTGAAGGAGGACCTGATTTCCATGGCTCATGTGGACATGGAGCCGCGGCAGGCAGGGCGTAACATCAACATGCAGCTTTCACCTTTGCCCGAGCGGCAAAGGGTGAGGAAGTTCAAGTCGGTCAATCGCAATGCGAAACTGATTGATGACAACTCGGACTTTGAGGAGGACGACCATCATGATGATCACCATTCAGACAGCCACGGAGCACCCGCGGTTCCTGCTGCCTCGCCTGAAAGGCCGGCTCCACCCGCTGCCGGATCTTGAGGTGGTGAGTAGCTCCCAAGTGTGCTGACTGACTCGGTCTCTCCTCATGCCTAAGCTCCTCCTCTTCGATATTGACGGGACCCTCGTTGACACCGGTGGGGAGGGTGGCTTGGCACTTTTGGATGCCGTCGAGGAAGTTCTAGGCATGCCCCGGGAGTGCGTGCCTCATTTGGAACTGGCAGGGGCCACGGATGGTGGAATCACGCGGCAGCTTTTTCACCAGTTGGATATCGCGTGGAGTGAAGATCGAGTGGCGGAGTATCTCAGGTGCTACTTGAAGCATCTGGAGCGCCGGATGAAAGCGCCGAAGTTTCCCGGTAAACTGCTTCCGCGCGTGACCGAAGTTTTGGATAGGCTGCGTGGAAGGGATGACATGCACCTCGGACTCCTGACTGGAAATGTGAGGGCGGGTGCGGAGATCAAGCTGCGCCACTTTGAAGTTTGGTCCTATTTTGCGGAAGGTGCTTTTGCTGATGATGCGGAGGACCGAAATCTGCTCGGGCCCTTCGCTTTACGGAGGATGCAGAACTTCCACGGAGTCGAGTATTCTTTGGATGAAGTTTTTGTGATTGGTGACACGCCAAAAGACATTGCGTGTGCGCGGGCGATGGGCGCGCGTTGCATTGCGGTGGCCACGGGTTCTTACGATCGAGCCTCCTTGGAGCACGCAGATGCGTGGGCCGTTTTGGACTCCTTGGAGCCGGATGCTCTGGTTCCCCTTTTGAAGTCGTAAGGGGCACTCGTGATGGAACTTTCGAGCAATCCAAGCGCGCAGCACACGGAAAGTCCTCAAGCCACCTCGGGTGCCATGCGGCTCTCTTTGTTGATCGGTTTTTTGATGTTGGTCATCAAAATGGGTGCTTACCTTGTCACTGGCTCATCGGCTGTGCTGGGCGATGCAGCGGAGTCCGTTGTTCACGTGGCTGCGGTGATGTTTGCTTCGTTCAGCCTCTGGCTTGCCACCAAACCGCCGGATGAGAACCATCGCTACGGACACAGCAAGATTGCGTTTTTTTCGGCTGGGACTGAGGGCTTGCTGATCATCCTTGCCGCAGTTTACATCGTTTATCAATCGTTGGGGATGCTGATCGAAGGAACGGGGCCCGGCGAAATCGGGAAGGGCATCATCCTTACCGCTGCCACGATCATCATTAATAGCGTGCTCGGTGCCTACCTGGTCAAGGTCGGGCGGCGTCACCATTCTCTGATTTTGGTCTCGAATGGGAAGCATGTGCTGACGGATTCATGGACGAGTCTCGGTGCCATTGGAGGTTTAGCTTTGGTCTATTTCACGGGGTGGTCCGGGTGGGATCCCGTTTTCGGCTTGATCATGGCTGCCAATATTTTGGTCTCAGGATATGGGTTGGTGCGCGAGAGTGTAGGTGGCCTCATGGACGTAGCGCATCCCGAACTCAGCGATGAGTTGAAGGTGCTTTTTGAAAGAGAGACCCAGGCCCGAGGGGTGTCGTTTCACGCGCTCCGGCATCGGGACTCCGGTGTTGTGCATTGGGTGGATGTGCACCTACTTTTTCCGGATGACATCTCACTCAAAGAGGCGCATCGAACCGCAACGGAGATCGAACTGGCCGTGGGAAAGGCGTTTCAAAAACCCGTCAGGATCACGACGCATCTCGAATGTGAAGGTGATCACGACGATCTCCATCCGAACGAGGATGCTCCGTCAAAATGAAGCTTGAGGCCGAAAAGATTCAAATGGCGAGCCAGACTTCTCACCTCAAGTGGAAGATCACTGTTCTCGATGAGATCGGCTCGACCAGTGATTATGTGCGCGATCTTGGGAAGCAGGGGGCTCCGGAAGGGTGGGTGGTTTTCGCCGAATTCCAGACGAAGGGTCGGGGGCGAAGGGAGAAGACTTGGAAAGCACTCCCTGGACGCGATCTCATGTTTTCGGTCTTGCTCAGACCGAGATCGGAGCCTTCTCGCTGGCCTCGGATCACGACCTTGGCTGCGCTTGCCATTTGCAAAGGGATCTCTAACGAATTGCCCATCTCTCCGCAGATCAAGTGGCCCAATGATATCTACATCCAAGGTAAAAAAGTCTGCGGTATTTTGGCGGAAACTCTGAGCACGCCATCTGGTGCCTGTGTTGTCCTTGGGATCGGGGTCAACGTCAACAGCTTGGACTTTGACCCCGAAATCCAATCAACGGCAACTTCATTGAGTCTGATGATAGAAGGCGGGAAAAGGGTGCTCGATCGCAATCTCCTGGCAGGGGCAATCTTAATGGCGCTCGATGTCGAGTTGTCGCGAATGGAGGATGATCAATTTCCCGCAGCCATGGAGGAAGTAAGGGCTCAGAGTTGGCTAATCGGCCGAACGATTCGGGGATCAGTGGATGGGTCTGATTTTTTTGGGCGGGTGACGGATCTTGACCCCGAGGGTCATTTAATCGTGATCCTCTCCGACGGCACGCTCGCTGACCTCAGTAGCGCAGAAAACATCAGGGAA
Source organism: Prosthecobacter debontii (assembly GCA_945869695.1). GTDB lineage: Bacteria > Verrucomicrobiota > Verrucomicrobiia > Verrucomicrobiales > Verrucomicrobiaceae > JAIBCL01. Next base: position 8,079 of record CAMBPV010000081.1, on the reverse strand, counting down.
GTGATCTGTGACGGCGTTGGGTCTTTGGGGTTTCCGTTAAAATGAGCTTGCGAAAGATTATTCAGTTTAGTTTAATAATTCAAATGAAACAGGTCCTTCTTCGCGTCGGTCTCCTTTTTTGTGCCCTCGGATTGGCTAACTGCTCTTTCGGACGGAAAAAAGAATGGAGCGCGACTTCTCAATCCGGAAATTCTGCGATCATTGTGAACGGCTCCGCCGTGCCTCCGGCTAATCTTCCGCATCCGGTGCTCAGAGCCATTACCGCGGGCAATCGGATTCATGGAAAGCCCTATCGCAGAGGTGGCGGGCACAAGAATTTCGAAGATCGAGCCTACGACTGCTCAGGCACCGTTTCCTACCTTCTCCATCATGCGGGGTTGCTATCCGCTCCCACCACTTCCGAAGCGTTGAGGAAATTTGGTGAGAAAGGGGAGGGCAAATGGATCACGGTCTACGCGAAGGACGGTCACACCTTTATCTCAGTCGCCGGTTTGCGGATGGACACGGGATACAACGGTAGCAGAACCGGCCCACGCTGGACCGCGAAATCACGCCCGATCAAAGGTTACGTGGCGAGGCATCCCCGCGGACTGTAAACTGCGGGTTAGCGGCCTGCGACATTCGTCTTTACCCTCAAGAGAAACATATCTGCTGTGATGTAGAGGGTTCCTTTGTCGGTCCCGCCCCACGCACAATTAGCGGTGGCCTGGCCGGTGAGAATGCTGCCGAGGTGTTTACCATTTGGGCTGAGGATGAGGACACCACCTGGACCGGTGGTCCAGAGGTTACCCTTTGCGTCGACCTTCAGACCATCACATCCTCCTTTGCGCACGGGGGATTTTAAGGGTTGGGCGTTGAACAGAACGCGACCGTTTGAGACGGATGGATTCTCTCCCGACTTGAGATCGTAAGCCATGACGCGAGTGTCTTTCGGATCAGAGACGGCGATGTAGAGCGTGGTCTCATCGGGGCTGAGCGCGATACCATTGGGGAAACGAATATCGGAGATCAGCAGGGTTACCTTTCCTGATTTGTCCACGGCATAGACGCCGTGATAAGTCAATTCGGGCTCTGTTCCCTTTTTCAATCCGTAAGGTGGGTCCGTGAAGTAAACGATGCCATTCTTATCGATGGCGAGATCGTTGGGACTATTGAAGCGCTTGCCTTCAAACTGATCGGCAATCGAGGTGAAGCTTCCGTCTTTTTCGAGTCGGGCGATGCGACGCTCGCCGTGTTGGCAAAGGATCAAGCGGCCTTCACGATCGAGCGCGAGTCCATTGGATCCCTGCCCGCCCTCGCCGCTCAGACTGCCGCTGGGTTTGAGCACGACGGAGGCTGCTTTTTCCCCTTCTTTCCAACCGAAAACGGTGTTCTCCGGCACGTCTGAAAAAACGATGCCGCCGTCTCGCCAAACAGGCCCTTCTGACCAGTTAAAGCCCGAGGCTAGAACTTCAATTTTGGCATCTGGACTGAGGAGTGTATCGAGCGATGGATCGAGCCGTTCAATCGAACCCGAAAAGGAAGGTGCGGGCTCCGCTGCGGCAAGGGATACAGAAAATACAAGGAGGCAGAAGGGGGAAAGTTTCATGGCGAAAAAAAGGCCCGGCCTCCGCTTTTGGGGTGCCGGGCCGTCTCGGGGTTTAGGCAAGTTTCCAAGGGCCGCGATACTCGCGAGTGAGAAGCTTTGAGGCCTCTTCATCTCCGATGATCACTTCCTTTACCGGATCCCATTTGATGGGGCGATTCACCAGGAAGGCGATCAATGCCAGGTGTCCCGGTGTGGCGCTGCGGTGTGCAGTCTCCACAGGGGTGACGGTGGGTTGGCGGCTCTTGACGCAATCGAGGAAGTTCCGGTGATGGCCGGGCGTGTTGTAGAGGCGGTTTTTGATCACGTCATCGCCTAGCTTCGGTGCGGCAGAGGCTTCGACGATCTTGTCTCCGTCGCGTTTTTTGATGATTTGTTTGAGCTCGGGTTTGGATGCGTCGTAGGAACCGCGATTCACGTGCACCCATCCATCCGTTCCGATCCATTTGGTGCCCATGGCAATGTCGCTGTGTCCACCTGCGATGGTCATGGTGATATCACCCGCATACTTCGCTTCGGCACGGTATTTGGTGGCAGTGTTCCAGATGTCCGTGCGTGGTGGCATGTCGACTTGGAGAGGTTTGATCTCCATCGGTCCGCTGCTGTCCATGTCCATGCCCCAGTGAGCGATGTCGCAGTGATGACCGATCCAGTCGAGCAACTGACCGCCCCCGATGTTGTAGTCCCAGCGCCAGTTTTTATGCACCCGGCACTCGATGTAGTCCTGCATGGCCGCAGGGCCGATCCACATTTCATAGTCCAGATCGGCCGGGGGTGGCGTGATGCTGCGCTTGTCTCCCGTCTTAGCAAAATCGCTGTGTCCCGCAGGCAGGCCGACTTCGACATGGGTGATCTTGCCAATGAGGCCGTTGCGCACGACTTCTGCGCCGATCCGGAAATTGTTTTCACTGCGTTGCCAGGAGCCGGTTTGCCAGATGCGCTTGTTCTCCTGCACTGCGCGGACAATGGCCTGCTGCTCCGCGATGGTGCGCGCGAGTGGCTTCTCGCCGTAAATGTCCTTACCATTCTTCGCGGCTTCGATGGAAGTGAGTGCGTGCCAGTTATCGGGGAGCGCGAGCATCACGGTGTCGATGTCCTTGCGGGCCATCACCTCGCGGTAGTCGTGGTAACCTTTACAGTCTTCGTTTTTGTAGTGACCGTTGATGGTCTTCAGGGCTTTGCCGAGATTGCCCTTGTCGATGTCACAAGCCGCCACAATCTGACAGTCCTGCTCCTGGAGAAACTTGCTCGTGTTACCTGGCCCCATCATGCCCCAGCCAAAAACGGCCATGGTGATGCGGTTCGAAGGCGCGTTCTGTCCGAGCACGCTGGCGGGAATGATGGTGGGGAAGCCTATGACTGCCGCAGTCTTCAAAAAATCGCGACGGGATGGGTTGGAGTTTGTTTTCATCGCCGCCGTTTTAGCGGGAAATGGTCAAGGTGTCCACGCTATTTATGATCTTTTACCGTGGAAGTTTTCGATCAGGGGATGTGAGCCAGATCGAAGTAGGAGTTCGGGATCAAATCCATGTCGATACTAGATCGTTTAAGTTCAGGGATTTGAGGCGCAGCGGGGGCGGGCGCAGATTCGTCCAGGGCCTAACGATCTGGCTTGACGGGCTAGGGTTCTGGAGCGGTGCTGGCAGAGTGTGCCTCGAGTCCCTCACCCTTCGATGGGCTCGTCTGGCCCTCGGCTCCGGTATCCAGGACATCCTATTTTCACAGCCTTGCCATTTAAGTTCAGTCTGCCTATGTTGCGCCGTATGAATCGATTTTTTGGATTGCTCGCAGGCTTGGTTTGGATGTCTGCTTCCCTCGTGGGAGCTGCCGATATCAAGGAGGCTGCTGTCGAGTACAAGGCGGGAGATACCCTGTGCGAAGGCTGGCATGCAGTGGACGCAGCCAAGGCGGGGAAAAAACCCGGTGTGCTCATCGTGCATCAGTGGACAGGCGTCAGTGAGAACGAAAAAATGCGTGCCAAAATGTTAGCCGAACTGGGTTACAACGTGTTCGTTTGTGATGTTTACGGGAAGGGGATCCGCCCTCAGCCGCCCGAGGCCGGCAAGGAAGCAGGGAAGTACAAAGCCGACCGTGGTCTGCTTCGCTCCCGCGTGGTTGCGGGGCTGGACGTTCTCCGGAAAGATCCGGGCACAGACCCCGCCCGCATCGCGGTGATCGGGTACTGCTTTGGTGGCACCGCAGCCATCGAGCTTGCCCGCTCAGGCGCTCAGGTCAAAAGCGTCGTCAGTTTTCATGGCGGCCTCGATTCACCGACACCTGCGGACGGAAAAAACATCAAGTGCAAGGTCCTGGCACTCCACGGCGCTGACGACCCCTTTGTGCCAAAGGAAGGCATCGCCGCCTTTGAGAGCGAGATGAGCGCTGCAGGCGTTGACTACAAGCTCGTTCAATACCCCGGTGCCGTTCACGCCTTCACCCAGAAGGCCGCCGGAAACGACAACTCCAAAGGTGCCGCTTACAATGAGGCCGCTGATAAGGCCAGCTGGGACGAGATGAATCGGTTTTTCGAAACCGCGCTCAAGTAGCATCAGTCAATCCACCTCGTGCTCAGTCCGTCGAGCGCGGGAGCAGGAGCGCGGCTGCTCGTCTCCAGCAGTCCCAGTCATGCCCGCCTTCCGTCTCGATCAGTTGATCGGGCTTCAAAATCGATCGCGCAAAGAAGCGATTACTCGTCAGCAGTTTGTCCTCTTTTCCCACCGCAAGCGACAGGGGAAAAGGCGGACCTCGTCGGGCGAGCCATTGTCGCTTCATCTCGATCCACATTTTCTGGAGCGCCTCAGCCTTGCTGCGCGGAGTTTCCACGGCGCTCTCCCACTTTTCCAGTCCTCCCGCTTGCTCGATTTCGGCCAAAAGCTCCTTCTCTCCGACAAAAGGCGACAGGAGCAACATCTCATCCACTTCCCCAGGATAACGAAGGGAGTAAGTCAGCGCCCCGAGTCCACCCATTGAGATACCGAGGATCGTCACTCGAAGCCCCTGTTTTCTTGCCGGGCCTATGATCTCCTCCTGCAGGCAGACATCCGCCATGCCCCTCATGTAATACCCCAGATGCAGATCTGGAGCCACGATTCGCGCCGAGGGACGCTCCTTCCTCACAAGGTCCACGATGCCAAACTGGACAAACTCCTCAGGCGGGCTCAGGCGTCCCGGCAAGAGCAGCACCAGTTCTCCGGCCTCCCTCCCTTGGGGTTCAAATTCGAGCAACCGCAGAGGCCGCGTCGGTTGGGTCAGAAGCAACCGGCAGGCCGACATCGGCAGAGCCGCCAAGGCCGTCATGAAGTGGAGAAATCGGGAGCGCATCATGGGAGGGGAAAGGATACGCCCGTGACAGGCTGATTGCTCTCCCGGGGAGCGATGAATTGTGCCTTGCAAGGTGGCTCAGGCTCGCAACACTAGCGGCCCTTTTTACGGCATGGCACTCATTGTTCAGAAATATGGCGGCACTTCGGTGGGCACACCGGAGCGCATCCGGAATTGCGCGCGGCGCATTCTGGAATCGCAGCGTGCGGGCAATCAAGTCGTGGCCGTGGTCTCGGCCATGTCCGGCGTCACGGATAATCTCATCAAGCTGGCCCGAGAAGTCTCGCCCAATCAAGATCCCGCCGAGCGTGAGATGGATGTTCTCCTGGCCACCGGCGAGCAGACCACCATCGCCCTCACCGCCATGGCCATCAATGATCTGGGTGGCAAAGCCGTATCTCTCACCGGTGCCCAGGCCGGAATCTCGACGGATAAAGTTCACACCAAAGCGCGGATCGTGAACATCACGCCCAAGGCCGTGAAGCAAATGCTCGACGAGGGAAACATCGTCATGCTCGCGGGTTTTCAGGGGCAGACCGCCGGTGGTGAGATCACGACTCTCGGGCGCGGAGGTTCAGACCTCACGGCCATCGCCATGGCGGGTGCCATCCAGGCCGACCTCTGTCAGATCTTCACGGACGTGGACGGTGTTTACACCTGCGACCCCCGCGTCGTGCCCACCGCCACGAAGATCCCCGAGATCAGCTATGACGAAATGCTCGAGATGGCCAGCAGCGGATCCAAGGTGATGCAGAGCCGGTCCGTCGAGTTTGCCAAAAAGTTTGGTGTGCGTTTTGAAGTGCGCAACAGCATGAACCATAACCCAGGAACGATTGTGAAAGAAGAAAACAAAGGCATGGAGTCCGTGGTCGTCCGCGGCGTGAGCATTGAGCGCAATCAGGCGAAGGTCACCATCGACGACGTGCCCGACCGCCCCGGCGTCTCGGCCGCCATCTTTGGGGCCATTTCTAAAGCCAACATCATGGTCGACATGATCGTTCAAAACGTCTCGACCGACGGCCTCACCGACATCTCCTTCACCCTCAGCACCGCAGACCTGCCCAAGGCTGAAAGCGCCCTCCGCAGCGTGCTGGTCAGCCTCGGTGAAAAAGCTGCTCTTCGCACCCAAACGGGAGTCGCAAAGCTCAGCGTCGTCGGCATTGGCATGAGGAGTCACTCCGGCGTCGCCGCCCGCATGTTCGCCGCCCTTTCCGAGGCAGGAATCAACATTCAGATGATCTCCACCTCCGAGATCAAGGTGGCCGTCACCGTCGAAGAAGCATTGATCGAAAAAGCAGCACGGGCCGTTCACACCGCCTTTGATCTTGACGACAAGGCTTCCGCGTGAGTTGGATGGAGCATGCTCCTCCGATCCCTGATTCAAAGCTCCACCCTCCTCCTCGTCCTCATGGCGGGAGCGGCGGCCGCGCTCGCTCAGGATCTCGGGCCGGCCAAAAATGATCCCTCCGTTCCCAAGGATCCCGACACCATCCTTCGCATCCAGATTTTCCTGGATCGGCAGCTGTTTTGCCCCGGCAAGATCGACGGCGCCATCGGCGAGTTCACTTACAAAGGCGTCGTGAATTACAATTACTCCCACGGCATCAAGGACGTCTATGACTGGACGGAAGTGATCGAAGCCGCCTACCGCCAGGTGCCCGTACTTTTTGCCGCTCATAAGGTCAGCGAGACCCTGCTACCCTTTGTCGATGAAAAACTCCCGCAAAAACCCGAGGAGCAGGTCGCCTTCAAATACATGTCCTACCGGAGCATGGCTGAGCTCATCGCCGAGCGCTTCCACACCGACGAGACCTACCTGGCCAAGATCAATCCCAAAAAAAACATCAACGCCCTCAAGCCCGGCGATCTCGTTTACGTGCCCAATGTGAAGCCCTTCCGCGTCGAAGACGTGCCGAAAAGCAAAGCCTTCAAAGAAGACCCCGTCCTGAGTCGGAACACCGTCGTCATCGACACCAGCGAGAGAATGGGAGCCGTCTATGATTCCAAAGAGCGCATGTTGGCAGCCTTTCCCATCACACCCGGAAAGCCCCAGTTCATCCCCGTTGGAGATTGGAAAATCGTCACCATGGTGACCACTCCCACCTTCCGCTGGGACAAAAAATTTCTCGAGGAAGGGCAGCGCGGTGACACCGCCTATCAGTTACCCCCGGGGCCCAACAGTCCCGTCGGCATCCTTTGGTCCGGGCTCAGCAAGTCGGGCATCGGGCTCCATGGGACCTCCTCGCCCCGCACCATCGGTCGCGCGCAGAGCGCCGGCTGCGTCCGGTTCTCCAATTGGGACGCCATCCGCTTACCCTTCCTCGTCCGCCCCGGATCCAAAGTCATCGTCCGCTAGCCTCACGCCGCGCCCGCCGCCAGCCCCTGGAGGTCTTGGATTAAAAGATCCATCTCCGTCTCCTCCGTATCAAAGGAGCACACCAGCCGCAGGGTAGGGGGAGCATGGGAGAAGACGTAGCCGTATCCCTTCTCCTCCAAAGCCCGACACCACCCCATCGGCAGCTGCACAAAAAGCTGATTTGTCTCCACCGGATGCGCCAGACTCACTCCCGGGATCTCTTCCAGCCTCGCCGCCAACTTTGCCGCCATCGCATTCGCATGGTCAGCATTTCGAAACCAGAGCCTCTCCGAGAACAAAGCTGAAAACTGCGCCGCGATGAATCGATTCTTCGAGCACAGTTGAAGCGTGTTTTTTTGCAGATACCGCAGCCCCTCAAAAAGGTGAGGGTTAAAAACCAAAACCGCCTCCGCGATCATCGCCCCATTCTTCGTTCCCCCCAGAGACAGGATATCCACACCCGCCAAATGCGAGATCTCAGCCAAGCTGCACCGCAGGTAAGCCGCCGCATTGTACAGCCGACACCCATCCATGTGCAAAAACAGATCATGCTCCAGACAGACCTCCTTGATGGCGAGGAGTTCCTCCCTCGAGTAGCACGTCCCACACTCCGTGGACTGAGTGATCGACACCACCTTCGGCTGAGGCGAGTGGATGCCATTTCCACTCGTCGCCAAATGGGCCCGCAGATCAGCTGCTCGCATCTTCCCATCCTCATGCGGCAGCAGCACCAGCTTCGTGCCCAGGATGCTCTCCGGCGCCCCGGTTTCATTTTGGTGCAGGTGGGACGTGCTCGCACAGAGCACCGACTGATACG
>CAMBPV010000080.1 GCA_945869695.1 Prosthecobacter debontii | reverse complement strand
CCAACCGACTGGCTCACGCTCATGGTGATGCCGATGTACATGGAAATGGACATGACCATGCAGATGGGAGGGCACTCCGCTCACGGAGGCCACGGCGCGCACGGACATGGCGGACACTCCGCTTCGGGCACCCATGAGCACGGCACCAGCGGCTGGGGGGATACCAATGTCTCCGCGATCTTCAAACTGTGGAGCGGAGAGCACCAGCAGCTCCTCGGAGCGATCGGTGTGAGCATTCCCACAGGCTCAGTTGATGAGAAAGTGGACGGACGCTTCACCCATTACATGATGCAGCTGGGTTCGGGGACTTGGGACCTCACTCCATCCATCACTTACAAAGGGCACGCGGGTAAGATCTTCTGGGGTGCCCAATACCTGGGTGCGATCCGACTCGAAGAGAGAAACGAAAGTGGCTACCGCCTCGGCAATGTGCATCAGGGCACCCTATGGACCGGCGTGGATCTCTGCGAGTGGGTTAACATCACAGGCCGTGCTCTCTACCGGCACGAAGGCACACTCCGTCATCACTACAACGGCCCGCACAATCATAGCTCGCCGCCTGATCTCCAGGCCAACTACGGAGGCAATACCCTCGATCTCGGTGTGGGTTTGAATTTTGTGATTCCAAAAGGCGCACTGAAGGGCAATCGCTTCAGCGTGGAGGCATTATTCCCCGTGGATCAGGATCTGAATGGCATCCAGTTGGAGAGAGACTTCACTCTCGTCGCCGGTTGGCAATGGAGCTTCTAGGAGATCCGAGATCTTCCGCATTTTGAGTTTGGTCGTCTCATAACTTGCGGGTGGCCCCGACCTGTGTAAAACGGGCGGGGCCATTTATCACGGCCCTCTGCACTCCTCTTAACCCATCAAAACCTTGATCTGAAAATGAAGAAATCCATCCAATCCATCCTCGCCTCGATCGCCATTTTTAGCCCGGCTGCCGTAAGCGCAGCCGACATCGGAGACATCATGACCTCCGTGATGAAAGGTGAGACCAGTCTCTATAACCGAGTCGCTAAAGGGAAAGCCTCCGACGCTGAAGCAAAGCGTCTCGCGACCACCCTGAAGGGCCTGGAAGGCACCAAGGCACCGAAAGGTGATCAGGCAGCCTGGGACCGTAAAGTGGGCGCTCTCGTGAAAGCCGCAGAGTCCGTGGGGAGTGGAAATCGCCAGGGTCTCATGGCACTCCAAAACGCAGGCAACTGCAAAGCCTGTCACAGCGGACACAAGCCAGACTGAACCATTCAGAATCGAATCCCTCAAGGGCGCGGTCAGTTCGCTGACCGCGCTTTTTTTATCGAGCCCTTGCCACGTAAACAAACGCAGGCGGGAGGTTGCCCCAAACTACGCGGCTGGTTTCCGTCCCGTGAAGGCGTTCGTGGAGGGTGCGTCGGAATTTCATTCCGGCTGGCAGCATGTGAAAGCCATAGTAGGCAAAGGTCACGAAACGTCCACCCGGCGACAGTTTGGGCAGGACGTGATCCAAGATAGCCTCTTGAAGCGGCACCGGAAAAGCGGCCCAAGGGAGTCCGCTGATGATAACGTCAAAGCGTTCGTCTGGTCCCAAGTAGGCGTCAAAATCAAAGTCTTGGGCACCCGCATTCTCAAACCGCAGACTCGGGAATCGCTGGCGCAGCCGCCCGGTAAAATCGGTATTTAACTCGATCCCGAGGTACTTTGAGTCGTGTGGCATGGAGTCTGCAACGGCGGCGGTCAGAGAACCCGTGCCTGGACCTAGTTCCAACACATGTCCCGCTTTCCAGACTTCCCCCGACTCCGCCATTCGACGGGCCAAAGCGGGAGACGAGGGCGCGACGGCTCCCACCGTCTTCCAGTTCTTTAAATACTCTCTAAAAAAGGCTACTCCCGACATGTCCCAGTTTGCACAGGCTAATACAGTGTATCAGATTGAGAGCGAATAGTTTTTCCGTTGTTCAACGTTTCATCCCCGTCATGGCATTTGCCCGTCGCTATTTTTTACTCACCCTCACACTTCTGATTGCATCCTGTGGCAGTTCGGCCACTTGGCGCATTAGCACCCGGGATGGACGACAGTTTCTGTGTGAGGGCGAGCCTCAATTCCAAACCAAGACGGGCTATTATCGGTATCGGAACTTTCAGGGTCGCGATGCCTTGATTCGGGCAGATGAAGTGGTGCAGATCGAGCAGGATTCATGAAGTCTGGAAAACTCCCGATCATTCTAGCCTCCCAGTCACCGCGCCGTGTTCAATTGATGCGCGAGGCTGGATTCGTTTTTGAGGTGCTCGCCGTGGACGTCGAGGAATCGCACGATCCAGTCCTCACGCCCCAGCAGCTCACCACCCAGAACGCGCTTCTGAAAGCCCGCGCTGGAGCCATCCTGCGACCGGATGCGCTCGTCATCGGAGCGGACACCTTGGTTTATTTGGATCAGCAGCCTTTGGGTAAGCCGAGAGACATGACTGAAGCCGAGCAAATGCTCCGCAGGTTGTCCGGCCGTGCCCATCATGTTTGCACGGGCGTGGCGATGGCAAAAGAGGGTGGCAACGAGGTGCATAGCTTCGCCGTCATCAGCGACGTCGTGTTCCGTAGCCTCACCGATGCCGAAATCGGTGCCTACTACGCCCTCGTGAATCCGCTGGATAAAGCCGGTGCCTACGCCATCCAGGAGCACGGTGAGCGCATCATCGAAAGCACGCAGGGCTCGTGGTCAAACATCATGGGTCTGCCCATGGAGCAACTTTGCACCGAGCTGAATCAAGTGCTCGGTCATTAAAGAGGCATTGCGTGAATCGGATCGCGCCTCCTTATTCAAATTTTGAGTCCATGCGCATCCTCCACACAGCAGACTGGCATCTCGGCGCTCGACTCGTCGAGCGTGACCGCCTGGCAGAGCACGCCGTCTTTATCGACTGGCTCATCGAAACACTGCGCTTCGAAAAAATCGATGCGCTGCTCGTCAGTGGAGATGTCTTTGATGCTGCCAATCCGCCGCAGGATGCCGTTGCACTCTACTTCGACTTTTTGAAGCGCCTCGCCGACCTCAAAACCGTGAAGGCCGTCATCACCGGAGGCAACCACGACTCCTCCTCCCACCTCAACGCCCCGCGTGAGTTGCTGAAGCGCTTCGACGTGCACGTCTTTGGTCACGCGGGCGAAAACAACATCGTCGATCTCGGCGGAGCTGTCGTCGCCGCCGTGCCGTTTTTGCGCGAGCGCGATCTCCGCCAGGCCACCGCTGGTGAAACCATCACCGCCGTGCACGAGCAGGTCCGCACCGCCATCCGTGCCCACTACGCTGCGCAGCTCGCCGCGTGCCGCGACCTCGCGCAGGGCCGCCCCGTCATCGCCATGGGCCACCTCACCGTCCTCGGCGCCACCACCAGTGACAGCGAGCGCGACATCCACATCGGCAACCTCGGTGCCGTCGGCGCGGACCTCTTTGAAGGCTTCGACTACACCGCCCTCGGTCACCTCCATCGCCCACAAAAAGTCGCCAGCATCGAAACCATTCGCTACAGCGGTTCCCCCATCGCCCTCAGCTTTTCCGAGGCCGCTGACGCCAAATCCGTCGTCATCATCGACACCCAAGCCGGTCAAACCGCAGAGGTTGGAAGACCGCAGAATTTGGATCCGAAAAACTCATCTCTGCGGCCCTCCAACCTCTGCGGTGTAAAAATTCTGCCCGTCCCCATCACCCGCGCTCTCGTCCGCGTGAAGGCCGTGCGAGCCACCCTAGCTACCGATCTCGCCAACGTGCCTACGGGAGCCTGGACTGAAGTCACCGTGAAGCTCGACGCCCCCGAGCCCGATCTCGACAGACAAGTGCGCGAAGTCGCCGCTGGTCGCTTCGAAGTCTTAAAGGTGCTCGCCGACCTCCCCTACACCGCCACCACCCCCTGGCAACCCACCGGCCCGACTCTCCACGACCTCCAGCCCCGCGACGTCTTCCGCGAACTTCTTCAAGAAAAGCAGCTCCCCAGGGAAGAATTCAGCGCCGTGTTTGATGAACTGCTGGCGTTGAGGGAGGTTAAGACGACTGCGTGATTCTTCGTGTTACAAAGGAGACCATGTTAGTCCCATCGCCTGCGCCAAACGACTCTGTCTGCCATCGGTGGTAATGAACTCCGCCGCCTGGAGATCGGCCGCGATCGCGCAGTGGAGGATGTCGAGAGAACGACATCCAATGGTTGGCGTGTGAGATGCGGAAAGCTCCACCGCAGATTGAAAATGTGTTCGCCAAATCGAGGCCGGTGCTAGAAGCGCGCCTGAACCAAGGTCCGCCTGAATCAGGCCCAGCGCGCCAGCCACCTGTCCCTCTGTAGCCTGACCGTGAAATCGCTTTTGATTTAGCGCATTGGTCAGCTCTAGCTCATGCAGCGGTGTGTAGAAAATAGGTCTGCCAGCGACTCGTGCCACCACCGCCGCGCTGTCGGGCTCAGGGTAGTAGAGCTTCACCAGACAACCTGTGTCCAGATAGATCATCGCGCGCCACGGCCCTCCTCCACGAGGGAGCTAAGCTGCGCACCATTTGGTTGTTCACCCCAAATCGCTTGCGCACGGGAGAGGAAATCCGGTGTGGTAGGTGCAGGCGGCAAGACTCGTGCGACGGTCTTGTCGCTGTCCGTGAGATGCACTTCCTCCCCGGCAGTGACCCACCGGAGAATGTCCGTCCAAGCTTTCGGTAGCTCGCTGATTGCGGCGGTTTTCATACTTGGAATCATACGACCGATAAGTCTGCTCGCAATCTACCATTTCCTTCGAGCTCAGAGCCGTTTATGGATAAAGCCTCATGCGCCTCCTCGCCGTTAGACTCCAAAACCTCAACTCCCTCAGCGGCACGCATGAGGTGCGGTTTGATGTGGAGCCTTTGAGTGCGGCAGGGGTGTTTCTCATCACGGGACCGACGGGCGCGGGGAAATCGACGCTGCTGGATGCGATGACGTTGGCGTTGTATGGCCGCGCGGCGCGTTATGGCAATGACAAGGCGGATGAGATGATGAGCCGCCACACGGCGGAGTGCCTGGCGGAGGTGGACTTTGAAACGAAGGGCGAAAAACTTCGGGCGACGTGGCGGCTACGCCGCGCTCGAGGCAAAGCGGATGGCAAGCTGCAGCCTGTGGAGCGTCGCTTGGCCAATGCGGTGACGGGCGAGATCCTCGCCGAGAAGTCGGCGGAGATGGATCGCCTCATCGAGGAACGCACGGGTCTCGATGCGCAGCGCTTCCTGCGGTCCGTGCTGCTGGCGCAGGGGCAGTTTGCGGCGTTTTTGAAAGCGAAGCCCAACGAGCGGGCCGAACTGCTGGAGAAGATCACCGGCACGGAGATCTACACGGAACTGTCGAAGCTGGCCTTCGAGACCTACAAGGCGAAGGACGAGCAGGTGCAACGGCTCAAAGCGGCGCTCGGTGCGGTGTCGGTGCTCGATGATGAAGCGAGGCAACAGTTGGAGACATCGCTCGTCGAGGCGCAGACCAGTGCCGCGCGATTGCAGAGCCAAAGCCAGACCGCGACGCAGCAACTCCACGCTCAACGCGAGCACGCGACGATCGTGGCGGAGATTGTGAAGCTCAGTGAAGGTGTGAGACAACTCCAAAGCGCTCAATCAACCGCCGTGGCGGAGGTTTCGAAAGCGAAAGTAGCCGCTGATGAAGCGAAGGCGCTGCGCACCAAGCGTGAGCCGATCTGGGAGCAGGCGGCGGGTCTCGCGGCGCAGAGTGAACAATTTGAAAAGCAACTCGCGGAGAGTCGCGCGACTTATCAATCGTGGGCGAAGGAGCAAAAGGTGTCAGCTACGAAGCGCGAGGCAGCCGAAAAAAATCTCGCAGCGCATGAGGAGGCCGCTCAGGCGCTCGAAGCGTGGTTGAAACAGCACACGGCTGATGCGGAGCTGGGCGAGCAATTGCCAAACCTCCGCCTCGCCGTGCGTGAGTGGCGTGTGTCGCATGAAAAGCTGGCCGAGGGCCGGAAGCGTCATGCGGAGGCTCATGCACTGAAACAGCGTCTCGCCGACTCTGAGGCTCACTTGGTCGCTATGGTGAAAAAGGCCGCCGAAAGCCTAGCAAAAGCGGAGAAGGACCGCGCTGAGATAAAGCAGTTGGCCGATAAAATCGATGTGCAGCGCGAGATCGTGCGGAAGTCGGAGCTGGTAGCTGGTTTTGACGAGCACAGGCATGATTTACAATCCGGCGAAGCTTGTCCGCTGTGTGGTGCCACGGAGCATCCCTTCGCGAGTGGCGAGACGAGCTTTGAATCCCAATTGCAAGCCGCACGGAAGCTACTCGTGGGCTTGGAAAAACAGCACGATCAAGCGCAGCGTGCGCTGACGCTGCTGGAACGCGATCTGGCGAAGACGGATGCCGAGGTGAGTGCGGAGAAGAAGCGGACGGAGGAGGTGCGGAAGGCTCTGGGGGAGATCGAGGTGCCGGATGTGAGTGCTCTCGAGGCCGAGGAGGAGAGGACGAGAGGTAGCATAGGCTTTCTAGCCTGTGTGGTTGGAGAAGGCAAAGAATCACAGGCTAGAAAGCCTATACTACAAGACGTCGAGCGTGAACTGGATGCGCTCGAAAAGCGGGCCACCACCTTTGCGAAGAAACAGCAGGAAGCCGCGCAGCAGCGCAACGAACGGCAGAAGCTCGAAGGCGATCTCCAGCTTGCAAAGGCAGATGAAGCGGCGAAGACGAAGCGACTTGATGAGCTGAAGGCGGAAGGCGTATCGCTGCGCACGAAGGCGGATGCGTTGAATGCTCAGTTGAATGAGTTGCTGGGCGGCAAAAAGTTGGCAGAAGACAGGCAGGAGCATGAAGGTCGCGTTTTATCGGCGGAGACGAAGCTGCGCGACTTGGAGACGAAGCTGAACACGCTGCAAACGCAACTCGCGGCCGCGCTGGCGAAGCTGGAGCAGCTTGAGACGCGCCGGAAGCCCTTCGAAGGACAGAGCGTGCTGAGCGTGGCGGCTTTGAGCGAACTGGAAGCGGGCACGAAGCAACTCGGCGAGGCGTTTGCAACGAAGCGCACGGAACTCGGCTCGCTGGAGCAGCAGGTGAAAAATGATGATGAGGCAAAGAAGCGTCGCGAGGCAGGAGGAGCGGAATTGCAGGCGGCGGAGGCCGAGGCGCTGCGCTGGGGACGATTGAAGGAGCTGATCGGATCGGCGGATGGTGCCAAGTTTTCCCGTTTCGCGCAGTCGCTGACGTTGCGGCAGCTCATCGGACTGGCGAATGAGCATCTCCAAGTGCTGGCGGAGCGCTATCGCCTGATGGCGGCGGAAGGAGATGAGCTCGATTTGCGCATCGTCGATTTGTATCAAGCGAATGTGGATCGGCCGATGGAGAGCTTGTCGGGTGGCGAAAGTTTTCTGGCAAGTCTGGCGTTGGCTCTCGGCCTCAGTGAGCTGGCGAGCCGGCATCATCCTATCGATTCGCTATTCATTGATGAAGGCTTCGGCACGCTCGACTCGGAGACATTGGAGATCGCCTTGAGCGCGTTGGAAAATCTCCGATCTCGCGGGAAGACCATTGGTCTCATCTCACACGTCGATTTGCTCAAAGAGCGGCTGGCCACTCAGGTGCGGGTGGTCCGAGGTCCCTGCGGCACCAGTCGGATTGAGGTGGTGTGATCACACCCGATCTCTTGACCCTGTCTGCAAACAAACCTATCGGTCCCGCCTTGTGACACCCACCCTCAGCACTCGTCTCTCCCGTAGCGTATCGGCTGATTTTTTTCGGCCGCTCGCCCGTCCTTCTGCGCCGGTCTATGTGGACTGCGCAGATCGATTGATCGAGGAAGCAGGCGAGTCGGGTCGGCTTTCGCACAAAGAAACGGTGGAGATCATCCGCGAGACCCTTGCCCGGCATCCGCTCGCTTTGCTGGCCGATGATGAGGGGGCGGTGCTGCGAGATGCCCGACAGCGTGCGGGTCAGTTTTTCAATCGTCTGCTCGGCGCTGGTTGGCTGGAGGATCAGACCCTCGGTCTGCATGAACGCTGGGCCGTGATCACACCCGGACTTCGGCCGCTCATGCGGATGCTGCGTGATCTGGCGGAGGATCAGGTGGCGGAGTTGCGCACCTTTGCAGATACGCTGCGCGGCCTATGCGAAACGCTGGAGAGGCAGGGTATTCTGGATCCTCTTTTACGCACGGCTGACGAGGTGCGCTCAACCGTGACGGATCTCAACCAGCGCATGGAGCGCGCGATCGAGCAGCTTCATGCTGTGGAGAAACTGGTGTCCGGTTTCGAGCAACGGCAACGGCAGAGTGAATCGGCCGCAGACACGCTGCATCTTCTCTACAGCGAGTTCAGTCAGGGTCAGCACATGGTTTGTTATGATGCGCTGCGACGTGGTGGTTTGCTTTCCCGAATTGAAACCGTGCGCGCTCGTGTTTCGGAACGACAGGATGATCCGCTGATGCGCGAGCGACTCTCGGAGGGATTGCGGGAGCATTACGGCTACAATGAAAACGAGTCCTACGACCGGGCGGTGATGATGCTCAATCGCTTGGAGCGCGACCTCGCCGGACTCAAGCGGCGCGCTGACGCCATCGATCTTCGCATGGCTGCTTTCAATCGTTTGTCTCAACAGCGCTACCGGTATCAAACGGAACTGCGAGGGCGTCGGCCGGAGTTGGTTAAAGCCTATTGTGATGCTATCAATGCCAAACACGAGGGCAGCCGCTTTTCTGATTTTGCCAGCCAGACGGCCGAGTTCACACCGCTCTGCACAGAGGTGCGTTTTTTCTACGGCGTGGATTCGCTCTACAAGGCCAGACGGACCAAGCTGCCGGTGGATTTGACTTTCGGTGCGGGGAGAAGTCAGACTCAGGATGAAAACGATGTGCTGGCCGCATGGAAGGAGCGTCAGCGACTTGCACTCACGCCACAACGTGCCGCGCGACTGATCGCAAAACTGCTTCCTGGAAAAGGCGGCACGGTGAGCACCGAGGACATTCAGTTGGACACAACCGATGACCTTCTCGATCTGCTGGCCGCTGTCGCCTATGAACAAGCACCGGGTCTAGCTGGAAAACGAGTGCGCTGGAGCGTGTCGGGTCTGCGTCGCAGTCACGGGTTGGAGCCCGAAAAAGTGCAGATGGACTCCCAGGCGGGGCATCGGGTGGAGCGCTTCTCAATCACAAGAGAGGCTTGATGATCCCGCGCTAGCATCCATCATCCCCATCCCATGTCTGCCGACTTCTCTGATCCCCTCTGGCCTCGCTTCTGGAGCGACGTGCCCGAGTCGGATCGTGCGCCGATGCGGGAGGTGCTGGCCGAGTTGTTGGGCAGGGGAGTTTTGCTGGGCGACGAAGGCGGTGGACGTGATCTGTTTTTACTCGCGCGCGATCACTATCGGACTCACCTCGAAGACTACCTCGCACCGCTTGCACTGGAGCTGATCGTCGATGATGAGCACTCGATTCTTCAGGCCCGACCCCGCACCGAATCCTGTCTTCTGCTGGGCCGATTTGATAAAGATGAGACCCTCGTGCTGCTCGCGCTTTGGCGGCTCTACGACGATGAGCGTGGGAACGGGCTTCAGGAGGCGGTGGTCATCACGGTGGATGGACTGTGGGCGGCGCTGAAGGTCTATTTTGATAAAATCGAGCCGCCTGAAAAATCACACATCGAAACGCTGCTCGCTCGCTTTCGTCGGCATCGTTTAATCCGCACAGCCAAGCCTGAAGGCATGACCCAACTGGGTGAAATGCAGATCGAGATCCTGCCCAGCCTTGCACGAGCCATTCCGTTTGAGTCCATCGAGGCGTGGCAGTCGCGGGTGGACACGTATCAACCCCAACGCAGTTCGGAGGAGGCACCGGTATGAGTGGCCATTCACGCATTGCGCTGAGTCGAATCCTCGCGGTCAACTGGTATGGCTACCGTCAGTTCATCGATGTGGCAGGACTCACGCTCATCACAGGTGCGAATGGATCCGGCAAGAGCGCGCTTTTGGACCTGATCCAATTCGTGATGCTCGGTGAGCAGCAGAGCCGATTCAACAAAGCGGCAGCGGGCGCTGGCAGTGGTCGCACGCTTCGCGGCTATTGCCTTTGCGATACCAACACCACAGGTCGCGATGGTCATGAACGCTACCTGCGGCCGAGCAGCGTCACGTTGGCTGCACTCGAGTTCACCTGGTCACTGGCACCCGGACAGACAGAGCCGAGGCGTGAAACTTGGGGCGCACGCATTCAATACGAGAGCCCGACGGCCAAGCCCTCCACCGTTTGGTTTCGCGCAGGCAGTCGCATGGAGTGGTCGGATTTTCTCGATGAAAGCGCAGGTCCTCAGGCCATGCAGTTTTTGCCCGAAGACGAGTTTCGCACTCATCTGAAGCGCGATTTGGAAGGCGATGTCTGGGATCGGCAGCTCACGTATCTCAGCGAGATGGCACTGCGCTCGCATCTTGGATTTGATGAGCAGCAGATGGCCAAGACGCTGCCGCGCGCGATGGCCTTTGAGCCCGAGAGCAACTTCGAAAAGTTTGTGCGTGATTTCCTTCTGGAGCCCGGAATGCCGGATGTGCGTGCGGTGAAGGCCAGTGTCGATGCCCACCGACGCGCTCAGGAGCGGCTGAACAAAATGCACGATCAGTTGGATCGGCTGAAGCGCATTCATGAGCATCACAAATCCTGGGTGGATGCAAAACGAGAGGCCGCGCTTTACACGCATCTTTGCGATGCACTGAAGCACGAGGAGGCATTGGAGAATCTGAATTCCCGACGTGCCAAGCTGGACGAAAAACGAATCGAACACGCGGACAATCAAGAGGGCTACGAGAGAGCTGTGGTCGAGCGTGATGATCTGCGTCAACAGGTGGAGTCCGCCCGTGCAGCGCTGGGAGACAAGGGTCTCATTCTTGAGCAGAATCGGGCAAAACGTCGGGATCTGGAACGTGAGATTAAGGTGCTCAGCGAAGCCGCGAAAACTGCGCGTGAATTTTTGCGCGAACGCGGTCGTCGCTGGGAAGACTGGCTGAAACATGCGACCACTCTCGGGCTGCAAGTGCCCGATCTTGCCGCCAAAGAGCAGAGCATCATGCGCGGTCATGATGAAGCGCGTGGGCTCGATGCGGCGAATCGGATGCTGGAGGTTTACCATCAGCTTCGAGTGGATGCCGAGGAGAACCTGCGCCCGCTGGAGGGAAGGGTGGCCGAGCTTGAAAATCGTGCCGCCAGTTTGCGCCGTGATCTCGAAAGTTTGCGCGAGGGACATACTGCACCTTCGCCGCTGCTCAATGCACTCAAAGCGCGAGGCCAGCGTGCAGTAGCGCTGGGTCGTGTCGTTGAAGTGAAGCCTGAAGCTGAGACTTGGTGGCCTTTGCTGGAAGCCATCTTGTGGCAAAATCGACAGGCTATCCTTGCCGAGGATTTCCAATCGGCGTGGGAAGTCGCGCAGAAGAATCCCAGCGTGACTGAGCCCCTCATCAACGCCGAGGAGTTATCCGCGCAGAAAGCCAATCTGAAAAAGGGTTCGGTGCGCGAGATGTTCGAAACTCGGAATGTGCAGGCAGCCAAATGGCTCGATGTGCTTTTGGGTGATGTGATGCCGGTGAAAAAGACGAGCCAGATGACGGCTCACGAGCGGGCTTTGTCTGCGGATGGATGGTTCAAGGATCCACCGCGTCGCGTGAAGCTCGTGCCGGAGAAAGAGCTGACATTGGGAGAGGAAGGGCTGCGCCGTCTGCGAGATCTGCGTGAAGGGGAACTGCGCAGCACCGAGGCCGATCTTCTTCTGGCCAAGCGCCAGCGCGACGACTGGCGGTCCTTTTTGAATCGTGCACGAGATTGGCAGCTCAATGATTTCAGCGAGCCCGAGGGCTGTGACCATCTGTCGGATTTGCCGAAGAAACGGGAAGAACTCGATCAACTCAACAGCACCTGGGAACTGATCGCCACGCCCGACAAAATCCAAGCGGTTGAAGGAGTGCATGAACTCGAGGCGAGGCTCGATGGCGCGAAGGAGCGGATCATCCGTCTCGATGAGCGAATGTCGGGATTCAAACAGTTCGAGAGAGAGCAATTGGACTCCATCACCCATTACACAGAGCAGGAAGAGCAGACTCGCATTGCCCGTCAGACATCGCGTGTGCTCGTCACAGGTTTGGCTGATTCGGAAATCGAGGCGCGCATCATCGCGGCCCAGCAGCAGACCAAGTCATGGCGGAAAGCCACGGAGATGGCGGCGGCGATGTCCGTCCAGCTCGCGGCGCGGGCGCAGGATGCACAGCGCTTGCGTGAGGAGCAAAGGCGTGACCTTGTTCTGCCGCAGAACCATCCTGAGCTCGCGGAAGCACTTGATCCTACCGAGGAAAGCAACGACGCGTATGACCAACGGCGCGTGGATTTGGAATCGCATGGGTTGGAGCATTTCAAAGCTGCGGCCGAGGCAGCGAAGAAAGATTGGGAGGATCGACTCCAGCATCAGGTGCTCGATGTTTTGCGCGAAAAAATCTCGGAGGCTGAGCGAACCAAACGGGAACTCAATCGCGCGATGGATCATGAGATCGGTGGCTGGCGTTATCAGCTCACCAGCCGGGCGGACAAAGCGCACACGGCGATCTGGACGCTGGTGGACAAAGGTTTGCCGACTGGTGCAGAGATGGAGCTCTTCAATGCGGCGGGTCGCGATGATATCGAGCGAGCCAAAGCCGAGCTGATGGCGGCCATTGATGCGGCAGACAATCCCGAGGATAAGCGGCATCAGCGTGCACTCGATTACCGCTACTACCATCACTGGGACATTGAGGCCAAACCCGCGGGTCGTGGCGATGCGGCGGCGATCAGTCTGAACAAAAGCGCCAAGAAACAGAGCGGTGGCGAGAATCAGGCACCGTTCTTTGTGGCTACGCTCGCTGCTTTTCGCCGGGTTTACGATCTCGGTCGGCGGGATGATCCGCAGAATCTCGGTCTCGTGGTGATGGATGAAGCCTTCTCCAAACTCAGCGGTGATCGTATCGACAACTGTCTCGAGCTGGCGCGGAACTTTGGTCTGCAACTGATCATGGCCTTCCCGGAGGACCGTTTGCCGACGATGTTCCAACATGCCGACACCGTTGTGCAATGTCGCGTGGAGCGTGGGTATGACGAGGCGAACGAGCAGGTGACGAACATCGAGAACTGGGTCGTGCGTGTTGAGGGCTCCCGCTTATCCGAGTTGATGGAATGAAACGATCCAAGTGGCTCGAGGTGCTTCATCAGCAGTGGCTGACTGCGCGGGGAGGCAGGGCGGATGCGGCGGCTCGGTCGTTTCGGCGAGATTGGGAAAAGTTGCTCGACGATGCGGGTGTCGCGAGAGCCGAAGATCGGCAAGCTGCGGTTCGGGAGGCGGAGAAAGAACAAGCGCTCGGGCATGTGAAACTTCATGGCTTGAAGGGCAGGGCCTATTTGGTTCAGAAGATCGAGATTCCGTTGGAGGCGGAGTCTTGGTGGCATGAGCAGTTTGGGAGCCGCGCGGGGAGTGATCGCCAACAGCAAAGCCTGGAGGTCGTGCGCGAGTCGTTTGATCGAGAACACCCTTTGCTTCAGGAGCTTTGGGCAGCGCTTGGTCAAAGTTTGATAGCGGCATTCACCGCAGCGAAAACTCTCGGTCCCTTTTCGTGGAGGGAGCCGGAACGTGTGACGTTTTTGCTAAGCCTTCTTTTTGATGTGACATCGAGGGAATGGCCGCGCGGCACGCTTCTACGCGATGCCAGTGTGTCGATGGGGCGCGATTCCAAACTGCTGGAAGGTCATCAGGCCGTGCTGGCGCGATCGCTGGAACTGCTTTTCGGTCGGGAGATGCCGCTGGAGGCTCTTGGTATCCAAACCTCCAACAGCACGCTGCATTTCAGTGGACCGCTGACGCTCCATTTTGAAAATGGCGAATCTCATGCCACGGATTTCCTGCGTTTCGAGTCCACTCTGCCAGTTTCCGAGATCGAGCGTGCCGTGCGCATCACCACTACTGCGGAGCGGTTGCTCACCGTGGAAAATCGGAAGACGACCTTTCTCCAACTCGCGAGAGCAGATGCCGGGCGCTCGACTTTGATCATCGCGACTTCTTTTCCTTCGCAAGCCGTGCGCTTGCTGTTGGAGAAATTTCCTGCGGAACTGCCACATCACCATTTTGGCGATACGGATCCTGCAGGCTGGGATATCCTGAGATGTTTGCGCGAGGTGACGCCGCGTTCGGTGATGCCGTTCCTTATGAAATGGCGACCCCGTGCGGAGGCCGCCGCACTGACCTCTCGGGAGAGGCAAATCTTGGTTCGTCTACTTGCGGATCCATGCATGACGGACTGCGCGGGAGAGCTTCGGCAGATGTTGGAATCAGGAACTCGTGGCGACTTTGAGCAGGAATCACTTGGACGGCCAGACCTGGCGTGCTGGCCGTTTTACAGTGTGGAGCGGACGGCTCACTTGAGGCTGGAGACGCCGCCTTCGAGTTTGTAGAGTTGGTCGACTTCCGCGTCGGTGAGGGCGCGATTGAAAACGGCGAGGTCGTCTTGGTGGCCGACGTAGGAGGCTCCGAGCACAAGGGCGACAGATGCGGGATCCCAGCCAAAGGTGAGGTCCCAGTTCTCAAGGCGGCCCTGAAGTTTTCCGTTGATGAAAAGGCCGCCGGTGGGTTTGGCGGACTTGTTGTTCACGTTGGAAAGGGTGAAGACGACGTGGGTCCAGGTGTCGCGCGTGAAGGGTGGTTTGGCGACTTGGACCATGGGACGGTTTTCAAAGGGAAGATCGGCCCACTGCACGTTGGTTGGGTTCCAGATGTGGAAGAGCGGACGGACGGCGTAGCGGAAGAAGCGCGGCGTTTCGTCCTTGGAGAACTCGAGGAAGATATAGCCCTTCTTCGTGTCATCGCCGGTGATCTGAACGGGATCGCAATAGCCGGGTTCCAAGTCCTCATCCGGCGTGAGGCGCAGCCAGATGGAGACCGTGGTGTTCCAGCTCTTGTCGTTGTAGCCGAGCATGTTCACACCGCTGTATTGCGGACGGGTGGCTCCTTTTTTGGGGAAGTGAATGCAGCCACCGAATTTTCCGCCTTTGAGGTCGAGCTTCACATCCTGATTCGGGGCACAAGGCACGCCTTTTTTGCTGTAGGACGTTTTGTCTCCTCGACTGAAATCAGCGTCGAGTGATGAGTCGAAAGAGGCGTGGAAGACGAGTGAAGACTTGAGGGAGTCTTGGCCGAGTAAGGGTGACAATAGGCAAAAAACAAGAGTGATGGCTTTAATCGTGCTCATGGGATTCCACCAGAAAGCGCCATGAAATCAGACGGTCTATCAATCAGAATCTCCAAACTTGATTATCCAAAGGCGGTCTAAATCGCAGGCTGGTTGCGAAGAGATGAGTGATGAACGGCGTATTGTGCATTCTATCATGAAACCATCCCTTCTGAGACCCAAACCGGCCAGCTTCGCTGGATCGGTTGTGCTTGGGCTCACGATGGCCTCGCTTGCTCCCTTGTCTGCAGTGGAGGTGAATTATGAAAAAGAGATCAAGCCTCTGCTGAAGGAGCGATGCTATTCCTGTCATGGATCACTCAAGCAAAAAGCTGGGCTTCGCTTGGACACGGTGAATGCGATGAAGAATGGGGGCGACTCCGGGAGCATTCTTGAAGGGGATCACTCCCTACTCATTGAGCGGGTGACAACTCAGGATCCGCATGATCGGATGCCGCCTGAAGGCGAGGGCTCACTGTTGACTGCCGAACAGGTCGGTAAACTGAAGGATTGGCTGGCCATGGGAGCACCTGCTCCGGCTTCGGATGCACCCGAGGCTGATCCGCGATCCCATTGGGCCTATCAGAATCCGAAGTCATCGAGACAAACCTTGGATGCGCTTCTGACTGCTCGGCTTGCCAAAAAGAAACTGAAGCCCCAAGTTGAGGCGGCACCAGAAATTTGGTTGAGACGGGTTTATCTCGATCTTCTCGGGCTCCCACCCTCGGCAGAGGAAGTCAGTGCCTTTACAAGAGATGGACCTCCGACGGCGGCCACTTATGCGCGGGTGGTGGATCGGCTTTTGAATTCTCCTCAATACGGCGAGCGCTGGGCGCGGCACTTCATGGATATTTGGCGTTACTGCGACTGGTATGGACTGGGGGATCAGCTTCGACACAGTCAAAAGCACCTCTGGCATTGGCGGGACTGGATTGTCGAATCTCTGAATAGTGACAAAGGGTATGATCAAATGATCGTCTCGATGCTGGCTGCCGACGAGCTCGCCCCGGAAGATCGAGACAATTTGCGGGCGACGGGATTTCTCGCTCGCAGTTATTACCTCTTTAATCGCACCACTTGGTTGGACGAAACCATCGAGCACACATCCCGTGCGTTTTTTGGAGTTACGATGCAATGCGTGAAGTGTCATGATCACAAATATGATCCGATCGAGCAGACCGACTACTACCGGATGCGGGCGATCTTTGAGCCGCTTCATGTCCGTCTTGATCCATGGCGCGGTGAAACGGATCTCGAGAAGAATGGCCTGCCGCGCGTTTATGATCTTCATCTCGATAGGCCGACGTATCGGCACGTGAGAGGGGATGAGAAGAATGAGGATAAATCCAAGGCTCTCATGCCAGGCATTCCCCAGATGCTTGAGTTTGCCACGTTTCAGCCAGCGAAGGTGACGCTCCCTTCTTCCGCGGCGAAACCTTTCCTTCTGTCATTCGTTCTTGAGGATCAGCTTCACGCAGCAGACCTGCTTTTTGAGACGGCTCAGAAGAGCGGTAAAGCTGCGGATCTTAAAGTCGCGAGTCTGCGCATTGCCCGGATTCAGGCTGTCTATGCGGCTGAGCTTTCCAAAAACGACAAAACAATCGCGAGGGCGGCAGCCATGGCCGAAGCGCGTTATCATCTTGCAAAGGCGGAGTCGGATCTCGCCGAAGCAAAAGCAGCGCCCCAAGCGAAGGATGCGACGAAGAAGGTGGAGGCAGCCCAAAAAAAGCTGATGGAAGCGAGAAAGAGGGCCGCTACGCTTGGGGAAACTTACACACCCCTAGAGGTATCGCGCAAGGCTCAGGAGGGACCGGAGGAAAAGAACCAGGCTGAAGTGCAGAGCTATCCAGAAAGCAGCACGGGTCGCCGTCTGGCTTTTGCAAAGTGGGTGGCCGACTCGAGAAATCCCCTGACGGCTCGTGTGCTGGTTAATCACGTTTGGGCTCGTCATTTCGGCACGCCGATCGTGGCAGATGTGGGAGACTTTGGACGTCGTGCCGGGGCGCCGCTTCACCAGGACATTTTGGATACTCTAGCGGTCGATTTTATGGACCGGGGATGGAGTCTCAAACAGTTGCATCGGACGATGGTTCTCTCGAACCTCTATCGTCAGAGTTCATCCATTGCCGGGGCGGACCCGCAGACTCTGGCGGCGGATCCTGATAACTCATTTTACTGGCGCATGAATCCTCGCCGCATGGAGAGTCAGGTGGTCCGGGATAGCCTGCTTCAGATCGGTGGAAAGCTGGATCTCGCTCTCGGTGGCCCGAGTCTGGATCCTGCTAAGTTCGAGAGCGGTCCGCGTCGTTCCCTTTACTTCATCCAGAATGCCGACACGGAGCATCGCTTCCTTGCGGCTTTTGACAATGCTAGTGTGCTTGAGTGCTATCGGAGGAATGAGAGCATCGTGCCCCAGCAGGCACTGGCACTGACCAATAGCACTCTGAGTCGGCAGTGTGCGGACTCTCTCGCTGCCAGACTGGATAAGCTGGATACAAAGAGCTTCATTGAGCAGTCTTTTCTTCACATCCTCGCGCGTCTTCCCTCTGAATCTGAAGCGCGAGCCAGCGCAGAGGGTCTGAAGGCAATGAGGGAGCAACGAATTCTGTTTTTGCAGGCACTCATCAATCACAACGACTTTGTCACCCTGAGATGAACCTTTCCCCCCCTCCCTCAGCCTTTCTTCGGCGTGATCTTCTCGGTGGACTTGGAAGCATCGCCGTCGCTTCCCTTTTGAAAGCCGAGGAAGCTTGGCAGCCGCCGAGTGGTCTTCCTGTGATCCCGCCGAAAGCAAAGAGGGTCATCTGGCTCTTCATGCGAGGCGGAGTGAGTCACATGGAGAGCTTTGATCCGAAGCCCATGCTCACGAAATACGCGGGTAAGACCATTGGTGAGACACCTTTTGCCAGCGTGCAGGATCCGAAAAAGCTAAAGAACGTGCGTGTCGTCGTGGTCAATGATGCCAACGGGAAACAGCGCAATGTCATTTACCCGCTTCAAATCGGCTACAAGCGTTATGGGCACTGTGGAGTGGAGATCAGTGACTGGTTTCCAAACATCGGGTCCTGCGCCGATGAGATTGCCTTCATCCGCAGCATGTGGACGACGGATGATAATCATGGTGCTCAGGTGCAGTTTCACAGCGGTCGTCACATGCTGGAGCCGAGGGTGCCGACGTTGGGTGCGTGGGTGAACTACGGTCTCGGGTCCATGACGCAAAATCTGCCCTCATTCATCAACATGGGGCCTCGATTCTTTGATGTGAGGGATGGGCATTATTTAGGTCCTGCATTTGATGCCGTGAACCTCAAGGTGGATCCCAAGAACCCGCTGACCTTTGCGGCACCTGAATTTGAGATTGGGAAAAAAGATCAAGCGGCGCAGTTTGATCTCATTCATCGACTGAATGCTCTTTCGGCGGAGCAGTACCCAGGTGATAAATCTCTCGCGGCGCGCATGAAGAGTTATCAACTCGCCTACAACATGCAGTCCGCCGTCCCTGAGACGATGAATCTGGACTCCGAATCCAAAGAGACGAAGAAGCTATACGGCCTCGATCAAAAGGTGACCGAGCCCTTCGCTCGCCAGCTTATCGTTGCTCGGCGTTTGGCTGAGCGGGGAGTGCGTTTCATTCAGATTCAGCATGGTGATGGGGCCGCGGGTGCTTGGGACTCCCATTCCGGCTTGAAGAAAAATCATTCAACCCTCGCTCAACAGGTGGATAAGCCGATTTCCGGTTTGCTGAAGGATCTGAAACAGCGGGGATTGCTGGACGAAACGCTTGTCGTTTTCGCGACCGAGTTTGGCCGCACGCCGGGCTCCCAAGGCAGTGATGGCCGCGACCATCATCCCTACGGTTTCAGTGTTTGGATGGCGGGCGGCGGCATCAAAGGTGGAACCATCCACGGCAGCACTGACGAGCTGGGATTCCATGCGGTCGAACATCCCCACTACGTGACCGATGTGCACGCGACGATCCTTCACCTCCTCGGCCTTGATCCGCATCAGTTGGAAGTTCCAGGCCGCAAACGATTGGAGCGTGACTTTGGGAAAGTGATCCGCGAGGTGGTGAGCTAGCGGGAATAAAAAAAGCGGCTGAGTTTCCCCCTCGATGCAGTTCATCACTGCCAACTAGATAAATGTCGGCTTTGAAGCCAGTCTCGTGATGGATGAGATTGAAGTGGCCGCGCTGATCGCGTGTGCGCTCGGAATCAATCACTTCCAACGGGGGGCAGTAGTATTCCTCAGCTGGAAGTGCTACCGCTGACCATGTAGCGAAGATCGAGCTCGTTGAACTTACTCGTGAAGAGGAGAAATGGCTCAGGCGAGTCCATGCATGAAAATCTCCTTCACACGCTGCTGCACCTGCGCCTCGCTCCATTCAGGATGCTGCTGACGCAGCCGGGCCGCTTTGATTTTGCGGGCACCCCAATACAACTGGAACGCCGTGCGCAACTTTTGCGCACCGGTCATGCGACGTAGCGTGGCGATGTATTCAGGGGTGAGATTGGCGGCCATTGGGCACGAGTTGCACAGTGTGGCTCAATAGCAAGAAAGGCGGCGGAGTTGCCTCAGCCGCCTTTCGATTGATCAAGAGCGGGCTAAAACCCGAACTACGAACTTTAGCCAATGACCTCAGGCCACTCGGTGTGGAACATCACTCCTTCAGGCTTGTCGGTGCGCTCGTAGGTGTGAGCGCCGAAGAAGTCGCGCTGGGCTTGGAGTAAGTTGGCGGGGAGGCGGGCGGCGCGGTAGCTGTCGTAGTAGCCGAGGGAGGCGCTGAAGGCAGGAACGGGAATGCCGTTGAGGGTGGCGATGCTGACCACTTCACGCCAATTCTGCTGGGTCTTGCTGAGCAGGTCGATGAAGAACGGGTCGAGCATGAGGTTGGCCAGCGAGGCATTTGTGCGGTAGGCGTCGGTGATGCGATTGAGGAAGCGAGCGCGGATGATGCAACCGCCACGCCAGATGGCGGCGATGCGTCCGAGGTCGAGGCCCCAGCCTTTCTTCTCTCCCATGGTCTTGATCAAATCCAGGCCCTGAGCGTAGCTGATGATCTTAGAGGCGTAGAGGGCGTCGTGGACTTTCTTGACGAGTTCGGCTTTGTCCGTGGTGATGTTGGCGGTGGGGCCAGTGAGTTGG
>CAMBPV010000079.1 GCA_945869695.1 Prosthecobacter debontii | reverse complement strand
TTTACATATAGTCATACTATTTGTATAGTGCGATAGCATGATTCCTCGCGCCTTCTGGATTCAACGTCTTCACTCCGCCTGGGCGGAGGCACCCATCGCTTGGCTCTGTGGGGTGCGTCGTGTGGGCAAGACGACGCTGGCTGATAGCCTCGGCGCAGACCAAGTGCTCTACCTGAACTGCGATCTGCCTTCGACCGAGGAGATCATCGCGGACCCAGAGTTGTTCTATCGCGGCTGCACCCGACCGGTGATTGTGTTTGATGAGATCCATCAACTGCGCGACCCGGCCCGGGTGCTCAAGATCGGCGCGGATGCCTTTCCGAAGCTTAAAATACTGGCCACGGGATCATCCACGCTCGCGGCCAGCAAGAAGTTCCGCGACACGCTCACCGGGCGGAAGCGCCTCGTGCATCTCACACCTGTGCTCTGGGATGAACTGGCGGCTTTTGGTGTGACGCTGCAGCAGCGGCTTTTCCATGGTGGGCTGCCGCCCGCGCTGCTGGCGGAGTCAAAGAAGCCATCGTTCTACCGCGAGTGGCTGGATTCATTCTTTGCCCGCGATATCCAGCGTCTCTTTGGCTTTCGGGATATGAACCGCTTCAACGCGCTGTTTGAATACCTCATCAAACAAAGTGGAGGCCAGTTTGAGGTGACGAAGACGGCCACCGCGCTCGGCATCACACGTCCGACCGTGGAGAGTCATGTCAACGCCCTGGAGATCACGCAGGCAGTGACGCTGGTGCGCCCGTTTCATGGCGGTGGATTGCACGAACTGGTGAAGCAGCCGAAAATCTACGCTTTTGACACCGGCTTCGTGAGCTTTGCCCGAGGCTGGGACCCACTGCGCCAGGATGACTTCGGCCTACTTTGGGAGCATCTCGTGCTGGAGCACCTGCAGGCCCACTTTCCAGACACGCCTCCGCTCTACTGGCGGGACAAGCAAGGTCGCGAGATCGATTTCATCCTGCCACGGCGGCACGATGAAGTGGACGTGATCGAGTGCAAATGGAGCAGCAAAGCCTTCGACGCGACCACCCTAGGGGTCTTCCGCAGCCATTACCCGAAGGGCAAAAACTACCTGCTCACGCCGTCCACCGCGCCCGCGCACGCGAAGCGTTTTGGTGCGCATGAGGTCATGGTGTGCAATCCATCGGCTTTGAAGCCGTGATAACATATGGCCATCAAAATCTCTGGGGGTGATCCCGGACTGCCTTCGTATTTGAGATGCCGCTATCGCCGCAGCGCAGGTCCGGTGTATGCATGACGGAGCGACTGCGGGGCAGATGATGAAAGAATCCACTCGTGGAATGAACTCACACCGGCCTCAGCACGCTCTTCACCACTTCGCCTTTGTGCATTTTCTCAAAAGCCTCATGCCAATCAGTCACATCCCACACACCTCCGATGATGGGTTTTACATCAAACTGACCGCTGGAGAGCAATGCAATCACCCGTTCCCAAATGGGCCAGTTGTGGCTGAAGCTGCCTTGGAGAGTGATGTTCTTCTGCACGAGCGGGTCAATGTTGAAGCCGAGAGGTTGTGGTCCCCAACCCACTTTCGAAATCCATCCTGCAGGGCGGACGATGTCGATGGCGATCTTTAAGGTGACACTGGCACCCGCTGCATCAATGACGCCGTCACAGCCGAGACCGTCGCGCTCGAGCGCCCAGGGTTTGGCATCTCCGATGATGACCTCGCAGCCGTAGTGCTTGCGAGCCAGTTCGAGCCGGTGCGCGTCCTGTGGCAGGCCCACGATGGCCACCTCAGCTCCGCACAAACGAGCCATGGCAGCACTCAGAATGCCGATGGTGCCCGGCCCCAGAACCACGACCTGGTCACCCGGCTCGATGCGGGCATTTTTCACCACCGCATTGTAAGCCACGCAACACGGCTCCGTGAGGCAGGCTTGCTCGAACGGGAGATGATCTGGGACATGATGCAAAATGCGACTCGGCACGCGGACGTATTTAGTCATGGCGCCGTTAACTCCGTAGCCGAACCCTTTGCGGGTGTTATCGAGATTGTAGAGTCCCCGACGAGTCATCGGATTGTCTTTAGATATGATGGCTGCTGTCTCGGATACGACACGGTCACCTTCCTTCCAACCTTCGACCTCTTTGCCGACTTCGACGATGTGGCCACCAAACTCATGCCCTAGCACAACGGGGTAATTCACCGGCCACGAATGATCGGCCGTCCATTGATGCAGATCCGACCCACAAACGCCAACATTGGCGACTTCAAGAAGCACATCATCCGCTCCGATCGAGGGCTTCTCGATCTCGCGAATTTCGACGGAGCCTTTCTCAGGCGCGTAATTGACGACGGCGGCAGATTTCATATCAAGGTCAGGATAAACGATCGCGCGAGACGTTGCCTACGACAAAGAATGTGCGATGTGCGACAAGTTGAATGTTCTCAGATTAACGTGCGGACTTTGGCGGCCATGGCTTGACCGAGACTCAGGTGGTCTTCAGCTTCGAGATGAATGCCGTCGATGGGACTAGGCGACACGAATTCCTGACTGTTGAGATAGGCGCACTTAAGTTGATGGGCCATGGCCTCGTAACGTTTGGGAAACGCCAAGGATCTCTCTACGCCGTTCGCTATTTTCTCAGCGATGTCGGGTGCACGCGACATGTCTCCGACCGCTGGAGGACAGACGATGAGCAACTTCGGGGCACTCCCCTCGACACCCGCATCACTTTGGAGAATCACCCGAGCCAAGACCCCCGCTCCAGTGGCGATCTCACTTGGCGAAACGCCAAACGTGTTCTTCAGATCATTGGTGCCCAACATCAAGACCACGAGGTCGATGGGTTTGTGCGATTCGAGACAAGCCGGCAGATATTCTTTACCGTTTCGGGCAATGCTCAGAGGATCATCATGAACGGTGGTGCGTCCATTTTGCCCCTCCTCAATCACGCGCCAACCGTGCCCAAGTTCCCGCGCCAGAATTCCCGTCCAACGCACATCGATCGGGTGTCTCACTGGAAAAGGTGAGATGGCAGTTGCAGCAGGGTCGTAGCCCCAAGTATTCGAATCACCAAAGCAAAGAACGGTTTTCATTTGTGCTCACCGTGGCGAGACCCTGCGCGCGTTCAACTACCTCTTGAGCTCGGGAGATATCGCGAATGATTTTACCTCTTCCTTCAAAAGCCAACCCTTGGAATTCTTGAGGACACCACGAAGAACAGTGGGGGGCGCTTTGCCCAAATAGACATCAGATCGAGTCAGTTCCATGGTCAGGCCACCATCTGCATTGGATCGGGTGATCTGCGGCTTGTCCGTGTCGATCCAACCATCCTCCGTAAAAAAAGAGACCGACTCCGAGTTGGTCTCGAGCTGAAATTTGCGCGCGGCTCCATCCGTCGGACTGGCCGTCAAAACAACCGTTTGCCCCCGTTCTTCCGCCGAGAATTTCCAGGATGCGACTTGTCGTGGAAAACGATCCCGTTCCTGTGCAAATACCGATTGCCACCTCGAGTCGGCTTCTGGTTCTGCATCCTTCACCGGAAGCTGAAGACTGACGTCGGTGAATCCCGGATGGCAGGTCTTCGCGCACGACATCCAAGAGCTTTTTCCACTGAGGCGGATGTTTTGTCCTAGCTTCAAATCAGCCGGTGGTGTGACTCGGATCGGCAGCAAGACATCACGCTCAAAACCTTGCGCCTTGATCTTAAACATCAACACCGACTCAGGCTCTGGCCATTCGATTTCTCCAGCAACAAATCCAGGTGGTAACGACCAAACAATGCCTGTGGGCACGCCGACAATTCCGGGAAATTTCCAATAGGTATGATAGCCGACACCGTGCTTGAGGTGGAGTCCCACATAGAAGGGTTTCCCGGGCTGAATAGACCTCACCTCCGACACAAGCACCACTTTGAGAGGCTCTTCAGATGCGAGAGCATCACGCGCCACGAACCCCAGCAAAAGAGTGATCAGGATCTGTTGTATTGTTCTGACAACCATGATCAGAAGTCTGCGTGCCCCGGCGTTCTGGCAAAGGGAATGACGTCGCGGATATTGTGCACTCCGGTCACAAACATGAGTAACCGCTCAAAACCCATCCCGTAGCCAGCATGGGGCACGGAACCGAAACGACGAAGGTCCAGATACCAAGAATACTCGTCTTCACTGAGTCCACTCAATCGCATGGCAGCCAGCAGGTGATCCATGCGCTCCTCCCGCTGGCTCCCTCCGATGATTTCACCGATTCCGGGCAACAACACATCCATGGCTGCCACCGTGCGGCCATCATCATTTTGTCGCATGTAGAAGGGCTTGATCGCTCTCGGATAATCAAAAATGGTGACCGGTCCCTTGATGTGTTCTTCCGCCAGAAATCGCTCGTGCTCCGTCTGAAGCGCTTCACCCCACTCGACTGGGTATTCAAATTTTCGCCCTGATTTTTTC
The DNA here is from genome assembly GCA_945869695.1 of Prosthecobacter debontii. Lineage (GTDB taxonomy): Bacteria > Verrucomicrobiota > Verrucomicrobiia > Verrucomicrobiales > Verrucomicrobiaceae > JAIBCL01. Next base: position 15,959 of record CAMBPV010000079.1, on the reverse strand, counting down.
AAGATCTCGACGGCTTCGGTATAGCTCAGTCGCTCGGACGGCTTGTCCAAAGTTTGTCGAAGACGTTGGGTCAGCGCTTTGTCCACAAACTTGGTTAGAAAGTCCAATTCATCCGCGCACTCCTCGAACATGACACGAATCAGGTCGCGGATGTTTTCTTCAGCTAAACTCATGTCGGCTTCGAGGTCACAAAAGGCCATCTCAGGCTCGATCATCCAAAACTCGGCCGCATGCCGGGTGGTGTTCGAGTTCTCGGCTCGGAACGTGGGGCCGAATGTGTAGATTTTTCCCATCGCACAAGCGAAAGCCTCCCCTTGGAGTTGTCCGCTCACGGTGAGATAGGCAGGTTTCCCAAAAAAGTCCTCCTCGGGCTTTGACTGCGCTCCTTGCTTCAAGGTCGTGACTCGAAACATCTCACCCGCGCCCTCGCAGTCACTAGCGGTAATGATGGGCGTGTGAACGTGGAAAAAGCCGCGCTCGTTGAAAAAGCGATGAATGGCAAATGACATCCGGCTCCTCACACGAAAGACACTACCGTAGAGATTCGTGCGCGGCCTAAGATGACCAATGGTCCGCAAGAACTCGGGAGTGTGTCCTTTTTTCTGCAGAGGGTATGTCCCGTCCGCCAATCCTAGAACCCGAAGCTCCCGTGCCTGAATCTCCCATTTTTGACCCGAAGCTGGAGAGGCAACAAGTTCACCCTCGACCTCAACGGCTGCTCCCGTGAGGATTTGTTGGACAAGCGATGAGCAAGGCAGATTCGCATCGACCACGACCTGGATTCCCCGAAAGCAGGAACCATCTCCCACTTCGAGGAAGGAGCAGGCTTTCGAATCACGCCTCGTCCGCACCCATCCACTCACGGTGACGTTTGGCGAAGGGGACTCGGAGGCAAGCAGGTGGCTGACGGATGGGCGCATCTCGAACGATAACGACAAGCCAAGAGAAGAAAAGGACGGCCTTTCCCTTTGCCAAAAATCTAGCGTCTCGCCACCCTGCGCCGGAGCAAATCAGGGAATCTCGTGACAGATCAGCTTTGTCTCCCGAGGATTCTCGGTGATCAGGACCCGCTTGCAGACAAATTTCTTGCCCCCCATTTCATGTGTCTGTCGATCAATGACTCGGCCTTCATACGAGCACTGGCTCAGAAGCTACAAGGGGAACAGGATTGCGGTGATTTCATAAGGTGTGTGCGATAGCACCTCAGAACGGGGGCAGGTAAATCCGTTCAAATCCAGGCTACCCTTTTCCACCCCTTTTTAACTCCTCCTGCACTTCCACAAAAGCACTTGCCAACGCTTGCCAATCTCCGCGGGAGTGATCCCACCCTCCGCTGACTCGGACCACTCTTCTGAGATCATCCGCAGATGCACCCAGAGCCTGAACCACCACTGAGGAGCCTTCTTTCCCACTGCTACACGCCGAACCTGTGGAGATGCTGAAACCGCGACGGGAGAGTCGAGTGAGCCACTTGAGATTTTCATGCTCCGGCATCACCATCAGAACCGTGTTCCATAAACGCTCCGTGCCGCGACCGATGAACCGAAGACCCGGAAAAGCAAGGTGCATGACATCACAGAACTCTTCTCTCAAAAGAGTCTGCTCCACCGCCACGGCATCAAGCCTGGGCTCGATCCATTCAAGAGCCGCGACCATCGCCTCGATACTCGGGTAATTCTCGGTCCCTGCACGATGCCCGTGCTCCTGGGGTCCACCTCGGAAAAAACTCAAGTTTTGAGCCGTGTCTCGGAGCACAAGAAATCCCACTCCTTTGGGGCCACCAAACTTATGTCCACTCCCACTGATGGAGTCACAATGCCCCAGTTCTCCAGATGGCAGCTTCCCGATCCATTGAGCCGCATCAGTATGAAAAAAGACACCGCAGGATCTGCACAAAGCAGCAATCTCACGCCAAGGCTGAAGAGTGCCGCTCTCATTATTGGCAGCCATGACCGACACAAGAGCAGGCCTATCATTTTGCAGGACGTCATGAACACGCTCCAACTCCACGACTCCATCTTGATTCACGGGGATCTCGATGATTCGATCCCGGAATACCGCATGAGCGGCCTCTCTCACGCTCGGGTGTTCGATGTTGGAAATGGCAATTCGTGCATCCTTTGGAAGCGAACGAGCAAAGCTGAAGAACAGCGCGTTATTTGATTCCGTAGTCCCGCCCGTGAAGACGATTCGTTCAGCATCGTCACACCCCAAGAGCGTGGCTAGCCTCTCCCTGGCGGCTTCGAGCTTCTGAGACGTGAATCCGGCATCGCGATACAAACTGGATGGATTTTGCCAGTGAGTCTGAGAAGCCAGCAACCACGCATCCCGAGCGACCGCGCTCAGCGGCGTAGTGGCATTGAAATCAAAATACGGATTCATCCGAGAATCAGCCGCTGAGGGTGACAGTAGATGTTCAGGGTCTCATTCCGCAAGAAACCGACCAGCGTCTGGTTAGCCTCCTCTGCAAACTCGACCGCGAGACTGCTCGGAGCCGAAATCGCAGCCACCATAGCGATGCCTCCAGCCAGCGCTTTCTGGATGATCTCAAAAGACACCCGGCCACTGACCAGCAGAATGTGTCGATCCAGCGGGAGCATTCCACTGAGCAAGCAGTGTCCGAGCACTTTATCGAGGGCATTGTGGCGACCCACGTCCTCGCGCAGCACTACCAAATTTCCCTCCAAATCAAAAATCGCACTGGCGTGGAGTCCCCCCGTTTTGGCAAAGGCCTCTTGGGCTTGGCGCAATTGATCAGGCAAGGACCAAAGGATCTCAGCAGGCACTTTCCAGGCGGAGGTGACTGCTGGGAACTTTTGAAACACGGAGTCGATGCTCGTCTTCCCACAAAGACCGCAACTCGATGCGCTGAAAACATGACGCGTGAGAGAGTCCCAGTTCACCACAGTGCCCCCGAGAAGGACGTCAACGATGTTTCCCTTCGAGTCTGTGGTAGCCGGACACTGCGTGATCTCCAAAACATCACGCGGTTTTTGGATCACTCCCTCGGTCACCAGAAATCCCGCGGCCAATTCCACATCATGCCCAGGGGTGCGCATCACAACTGCCACGGACCGACCTTCGACACGAATCTCCAAAGGCTCCTCACGAGCAGTCTCGTCCTTCAAGATAGAAGCAGCGCCCCTGCGCAGCACCCGAGTCATTTGGACGGGCGTCGTCTGAATGGCCTGATCCCCCTCAGCATTCATAGCGCACGCAAAGGCTCGTGGAGAAGAACCCCCGGGGGCACGGGTCTCGGCTCACACATCACACGCATGATTTTTTCAAAGACTTCCCTTCCCTTCACGATCTCGATCTCGACCCGCATGAAACAAATAGGCACATCGTATTTCGGGAGATTTGGGAAACGCACGAAGTCCTTTTCCGTCGTCACAATGTAGTGCAGATCCCGCCTCACACACCTTTCCACAAACTGCTTAACTTCCCCCTCCTCGAAACGGTGATGGTCAGCAAATCGTGCGGTCACTTCGACTTTGGCACCGAGCTTTCGCAGCCCTGACTCAAAGCTTTCAGGGACGGCGATTCCTGAGATCGCTCCCACGTACTTCCCTTCGAGAGCACTCAGCGGAAGGATCTCTCCCGAATTGATATCCACCAAGTGAATGGCCCGGTGCCTGCATTCCACAATCTCAGCCACTCGATTGTATTTTCGGATTCGCTTAATCAAATCCTCACTGTCGCCGTCGGACTTGGTGATGAAGATGTAACTGGCGCGTTTGAGATTCCGCGGATGCTCGCGCAGGGTTCCACGAGGCAAAAGATATTCTGTCCCGAAAGGTGCAGTGCGATCCACAAGCACGATGTCATGGCGGTGCTTGAGCTTCAGATACTGAAGGCCATCATCCAAAAGCAGAACATCAGCCCCCAACTCCCGGATGGCATATCCACCGGCTTTCACGCGATTGCGGTCCACCACGACAGAGACTCCGGGCAGATTTTTGGCCAGCATCCACGGCTCATCGCCCGCTTCATGAGAATCCAGAAGCGGAACAGTCGACTCCCCCTTGGACACGACGCGAGGAGGCGTGGACGGATAGGTGGTGATACCCAGTCTCTTTCCAAACCGTTTCCACCACGGCGGACGCACCACTCTTTTGCTTTTGTAGCCACGGCTGAGCACGGCAACCCGACGTCCTCGATCTCGGAGTTCCTTCGCAAAAAGCTCCACAACCGGTGTTTTTCCAGTTCCACCTACTGTGAGGTTTCCGATGCTGATCACAGGAACACCAAGATGGTGGTCGTGAACGAAGCGCTCACGATACAGGAGCAAGCGGGACTCCACCACCCGCGAGTAAACGAGCGACAAGCCCCAAAACAATCCCCGACACATGCTGGCACGGATCCCCCGACGATTATGGATGATCACATCCATCGCGAATTTTTCGAGGTCTTCGAGGGTCTCTTTCATGTATGGCCAGCCTTCATCATGGCTGCGACCTTCACTTCGTGCAACACGGACAAGGCTGCACCCAGTGACCGGGGGTGACTTCCTTCAGCGTGAGATCCATACCCACACTCTGCTCCCAATTCGGGTGCCTCATGCGATGCCCAAAGGCGCAGCCTGCGGGTGGGTTGATCGGTGATGGCACATCTCCTTGCAGCAGCTCGCGTTTGCGCCGCTTTGCGGGATCAGGCACAGGAATCGCGTCCAGCAGGGCTCTTGTGTAAGCATGGCGGGGATGATGATAAAGCTCCTCCGCCGGGGCCATCTCGACGATCTTGCCAAGATACATGACCGCCACGCGGTCGCTCATGTGCTTCACAACACTGAGACCATGGGCAATGAAGAGGTAGCTCAGGCCCATCTCGCGCTGAAGATCGAGCAACAAATTCAACACCTGACTTTGCACGGAGACATCCAGCGCCGAAACAGGCTCGTCACAAACGATGAGCTTTGGCTTCAGAGCGATCGCACGCGCGATGCCGATCCGCTGACGCTGCCCGCCACTGAACTCAAAAGGGAAACGATCTGTCGCCGTCGCAGGCAGGCCGACTTTGTCGAGCAGATCGAGCACCCACTTTCTCCGCTCGTCCTTGGTTCCCATCTTTTGCACAATGAAGGGCTCCTCCAAGATGTCCCGAACCGTGTGGCGCGGATTCAAAGACTCGGCAGGGTCCTGAAAGATCATCTGCACATGACGGCGCATGGGACGCAGTGCGCCGATGCCTGAATGAGTGATGTCCTGCCCATCAAACTCGATCTTGCCGCTGGTGGGCTTCAGCAGACGCACGATGGCTTTTCCGAGCGTGGTCTTGCCACAGCCGGATTCACCCACAAGGCCGAGGGTTTCCCCTGCCCCAAGCGTGAAGCTCACGCCATCGACCGCTTTGCACGAGGCGACCGAGCGCCTGAGTAAGCCTCCCCGAACGGGAAAGTGCTGCTGAAGGTTTTGGACGGAAAGGAGGCTCATGCGACGCAGATGGGGCAGTTTTCCACCCAGTGATTCGGGGCGATCTCGACAAAGGGCGGGCGAGTATTGAGATGGGCTTCCGTGTGCTCACGACCGGAACGCTCAGCGAAGCGGCAGCCAGGCTTGAAGTCGGCGATGCTGGGGACATTCCCCGGGATGGCTTTCAATAGTGTCTTGGGCTTGCTGTCGAGACGCGGGATGCTCTCCAGCAGGCCCTGGGTGTAGGCATGGCGCGGGTGGGCGAAGAGATCGAAGACACTGGCCTTCTCGACGATGCGGCCCGCATACATGACGGCGACTTCATCACAAACTTCGGCAATGACACCGAGGTCGTGAGTGATGAGGATGACGCTCATGCCCATCTCTTGTTGGAGATCCGCGATGAGTTCCAGAATCTGGGCCTGCACGGTGACATCGAGCGCGGTGGTCGGCTCGTCGGCGATGAGGAGCTTGGGTTTGTTGATCAGCGCCATGGCGATCATCACACGCTGTCTCATGCCACCGCTGAGTTGATGCGGGTATTCGTTGAGGCGTTGCTCGGGTGCGGGGATGCGCACCTTTTTCATCATGTCGATGCTGCGGGCCAGAACCTCTGCTTTGCTGCACTCCGTGTGGAGCAAGATGGCCTCCGCGAGTTGCCTGCCGACGGTTTGCACGGGGTTCAGAGCCGTCATCGGTTCCTGAAAAATCATGCTGATGTAGTTGCCGCGGATCTTTTGCATCTCCTCGACAGGCAGCGCCGCGAGATCGCGGCCGTCAAAGCGAATGCTTCCCCCGAGTATCTTGCCGTGAGGTTCGGGCAGCAGTCGCGTGATGGAAAAAGCCGTGACACTCTTGCCGCAGCCAGACTCACCCACAATGCCGAGCGTCTTGCCACTTGGCACCTCGAAGCTGATGCCATCGACAGCCGTCATGCGTCCGGCGTCGGTATCAAACGCGGTGACGAGGTTTTCGACCTGGAGGATGGGGCTGATCATGGTTTGGATTTGTAGGCGTCGAAGACACGCAGAGTTTCGCCAAAGTCGCGATTGGTGCGAACCGCCTCCTTGGTCTCACGCTTGACCTCTTCATCGATCCAAAACATGTGGGCATCCATGGGCTCGCGGCTTTTGCGTGCATTTCCCTTCTCAGGCCAGCGCACCCAGCGCCAGGTCATGTATCGATAAAAAGGAGACTCCCAGGCCGGGATCGTGCAGGCGCGGTCCTCGATGAGCTTGGCGAGCTGCCACGACAGACGCTGAACCTCTTCCTCAGTCTCGGCCTTGCGATGTCGGTCAATGATCGGATCGAGGATGGGATCTGCGGTCTGCGTGATGTTGTTCGTATCGGTGACAATCTCTCGTTTCCCGTCCTTGCCGACTTTGAAAGCATTCACGCTGTGATAGTCGTCCCAAAACCTTGGGTGGGGCGGTTGTGCACCGAAGCCAGCGAAACCCAGCTCGTGATTCTTTTGGTCGAGCTTTTTGTACATTTGCGTTGGATCCAGGCCCTCTACTTTGATTTCCAACCCCGCCTTTTTGGCCTCCTCCTTCAGTCGAAGCATGATGGGCGTGATGGTGCCGGAGTTAAAGGTCGTCAGTGTAAACGAAAGCTTTTGGTCCTCGGCATTTTTGAGGATTCCATCTGGCCCAACCGTGGAGAATCCAGCTTTGGCGAAGTGTTCTCGCGCTTTCACCGGATCATAGGGACGTGCGCGGAGATCGGGATTGGTAAATTTGCCGAAGCCCGAGAACGTGCTGTTCATGCGCGTCTTGTCGCCGCGAAAATCGACATCGATCACCTTCTGAAAATTCATGGCATAGTTGATGCCGAGTCGCACATCGAGACTGTCCAGTAAAGGCTTGCTCTCGTTGATGCGGATACCCCAGGTGACCTGTGGATACTCATTGTAGAACATGTGGCGCTCAATGTAGCCATTGTAGATCTCGGGGATCTCCGCCTTGTCATACCAGTAGCGAGGCAGGCCGGCGAGATAGTAGTCAAACTGGCCTTGGCGGAACATCTCAAAGGCTTTGTCAGGACTGGCGATGATCTTGTACTCGAGGAAGTCGCAGTTGTAGACGTAACGGTAGTGTTTCAGGTCGCGCGCCCACCAGCTCTTCACTCGACTCAGAGCAATGGAACGTCCACGCTTCATCAGAGCGGGATCAATCACATAGGCGCCCGTGACCGGGCAGATGCGCCATTGATAGCGAGCAGGAAAGTCCGGCCCCAACTCGCGGTAAAAGTGTCGAGGACTCGGCGGAATCATCGCAAACCAGATCGGGTCTGGTTTTGGCTCGGGAATCGTGATCGAGAAGGTGCGGTCGTCGTACTTGGTGATTCCGGCATACTCCTTAGTGTACCAGTCATTGTACCAGGGATCCTTGATATTGGTGCTGGTCATCACAAAGAAGGTCATGAAGAAATCCTCGACATCGATCGGATGACCGTCGGAGTAAGTCAGGTCATTTTGGAGCCGGAAATAGACGGTCTTTCGATCCTCGGAAATGGCCCACTCCTTCGCCAGACCCGGGATCCAAACATCCTCGTCAGGGTGTCGGGTTACGAGACCGATTTCGATGTTGTCATGATGCTCGCCTCGAAAAGTGTTGTTGGCATCGGGGCCAACTTTGCGAAACGTCGGTGGGAAGGTGGGATGCCAGTCATGGAAAGTGCCTCCCTTTTTTGCGCCAGGGTCACCAAACTCCGGAACATCGGCAGCGTTTTGCCATTTCAAGCTCGCAGGCAGATCAGCAGCGGCTTTCCATTGAAAGAACTCAGGCTTCGATTTCCAATATGTCTTCACCTCGTCAGTGTTGTCATAGGGTGGAAAGCGGGTGTCGTCGGAGTCGGAGCACGAGGCAAGCAGGGCAGCACAGCCGATGGCGGCAGCTATGCGAGTGAATGAAATCAGATGCCCAGTGCTCATCGGTAGGTCGTGAATTTCTTGGGATCAAAAGCCTCGCGCACTGCTTCACCTACAAAGGTGACGAGCACGAGCACGGTCGTCATGGCGATGAAGGCGCTGCTGACGATCCATGGGTAATTGAAGTCCTCCGTGCCTTCATGCAAAAGGCGGCCCCAACTGGGCTCCTCTGGAGGCAATCCGAAGCCAAGGTAGTCCAGAGCAGCGAGTGAAGTGATGATCGCGGAGACCTCAAACGGGGCGAGCGTCACCAGAATGGCGATGCTGTTGGGCAGGATGTGTTTGAAGATGATGCGACCGGTGCTGGCACCTAGGAGCCGAGCTGAAGCGACATAATCACGCGCTTTCTCCTTCATGGCCGCCGTGCGGATGTAGATCGTGGTGCCCATCCAACTGAACAAAGAAATGATGACAACCAGCAGGAAAAGATTCGGGCTGATGATCGAACTGACGATCATCACAATAAACAGAAAGGGAAGCACGGACCAGATCTCAATCAACCTCATGCCCACGAGGTCCAGCACGCCTCCGAAGTAGCCAAGCAAACCTCCCGCCGCGACGCCCACGACGAAAACGAAAGTCACAAAAAGAATCGAAGCGATGATGGCCTGCTGCCAGCCCCCATAAAGAATGGCGAGCACATCACCGCCCATTGAGGTCGTGCCGAGAAAGTGTCGATGTGTCCACGATGGTGCCGATGGCGGATAGACCACAGTGAACAAGGTCTCGGATGCTTGAGACGCCAGTGCATCCGCCTTGGCTTCGGTGAAGTCGGTATAAGCGACCCGGTTGCCTTTATCAAAAGTCGCTTTTTCCACCTGCTCATTGTCTGCATCCCAACCGAGCATCTCGCCCTGCTTCAAACCATGACGGAAGACCCACTCTTGACGCTTCTGCTCCGGCTTTTCTCGAAACTGAGTGTAAGCACGGCCGTCAAAGGGCTTGGTTTCGCTCGCTCGATACGCCACCCCCTCGCGCACAACGACCTTCTCTATGGTTTCCGGCGTGTCGAGTTTCGGGTCATACGGCACGATGGGCATGAGCACCCAGTTGCCGTTTTTTGCCTCGCGGAACTGGCGCTGCAACGCACGGTAATCGGTCTCTGATTCCTCTTTGAGCCCAAACGTCGTCGCTGGCTTCACATCGGTGACGAAGGGGAAGAAATACTGGCCCTCATAGCGCACAATAAGGGCCCGCTTGCCAACGACCAAAGTATCGAGCGATCCCACCCCCACCAGAGCCAGCAGGATCAGGAAAGAGGCGTATCCGCGTTTGATCTCCCGGAAGCGCCGAATCTGTTTCAAGGTAAGCGGGCTCCAATGCCACTGCGTTTGTCCCCGCCACAGCAACCAGCCACCCGTGAGCGCGGAAGCAGCGAGCAAAATCCAGCCCAGCCCCATTCCGCCAAGAAAAGGCACTTTAAAAATCGGCACAGCCAATGAAAGCCATCGAAACAGCGCACTGAGAGCTGCATAAACGATGAGGGTGATGCCGGTGGCGCGTGGAGACATGAGTTATTCGAAGCGGATGCGCGGATCGGTGAGTGCCACGAAAAAATCCGACAGGATGTTCCCCACCATGAGCAACACAACCTGAATGACGAGAATGCCCATCACGAGTGGGTAATCGCGATCCAGCACGCTGTAGTAGCCGAGCAACCCGAAGCCGTTGATCTCAAAGATCAACTCAATGAGCGTGGAGCCCGCCACGAAAATGGAAACGATGTGGCCCAGCGTGGTTGCTAGCGGGATGAGCGAGTTCCGCAGCGCATGGACGAGAACCGCCCGCTTGAACCCCGCGCCTTTCGCAACGGCTGTGCGGACATAATCTGCGGCGAGATTATCCATGAGGTTGTTCTTCACCAGCATGGTCATGAAGGCAAAGCTACCAACCATGTAGCAAATGAGCGGCAGCACCGCGTGATGAATCACGTCCCAAGCCTTACCGCCGATGGAGAGGGAGTCAAAGTTCTCGCTGACAAACCCGCCCGTGGGGAACCAATTCAACCTCGCCGCGAGATAAACGACAAGCACGCTCGCCAGGACAAATCCGGGAATGGCATAACCCACGAAGATCAGGATCGAACTTGCATTGTCGATCACTGTGCGGTGTTTGATGGCCTTCAAGATACCGAGAGGAATGCACACCAGATAACTGATGATGAAAGTGACCAAGCCATAAAAGATCGAGACCGGCATCCGCTCTCGAATCATGTCCCAGACAAACTCGTTGTAACGCGTCGAAATGCCGAGGTTTCCTTGCAGAAGCCCTTCAAACTTGGGGCGGAAAACTTGCACACGATCTTTATCCTTCTCCACTCGCGTCCGCCATTGTTTGAGGGCGCTTGCTTCGTCTGCGGACAATCTGCCATCACGGGTCACTTTGGCTTCCGTGGTTCGGTAGGCGTTGTTGGGTTTCCATTGCTCCCGTGGCAAGAGCTCTTGCAGCGTCACGGGCATTTCTTGTTTGTCCTTTTCGAACTTGATGAACTGCTTGTCACCTTCCTTGGGCATAAGGCCCAGCCAGGCTAGGTAGGCCGGAAAGAATGGCCGGTCGAAGCCATAATAGGCCGCCATTTCCTCCTTCTGCTCCTCGCTGAGTGAGGCTCCTGCGTCTTTCATCCCACGATCTCCCTGTTGGGCCGCCGCCTGCCTTAAGGCAGCCTCAAGTGGCCCACCTGGCGTGACCCGCGTGATGAAGAACACCACCATCGTCGCCCCGATCAGCGTCGGGATGATGAGCAAAAAGCGGCGTATGAAATAGTCGCGCATGAGTGAAGGTCAGTGGTTAATGTCAGACATGACTCGACTTCTCTCAAGAACTTCCGTCATTACTTCTGTCTCTTGGCATTGAGTGGAGATTTACTTTTGACCCACCCCCCGTTTAGACTTGCAAAAAAGTCTGACCTCTGGCATCACGGGCTTCATTTTTCGTTTATCCCTTCCTTATGCGCTCTCTGATCCTCATTGGCTTCCTCAGTTTTGTGTCGGAGGCGCTCGTGATGGCATCTTCACTGGCACGGACGACGGAGAGTCAGGATATGGGAGCCGCCATCGGCATTTGCCGGGGCCGAGTGATTTCCGTAGAGGCTTTCCGTCATCCCACGAACGGCGGTATTTTTTCCCGAGCCAAGATTCAAGTGATCGAAACCCTAAAGGGTGCATTTGAAAGCCAGATCACCGTCGTTCAGCGGGGAGGTATGATTGAGGGAGCGGGCGAGGTGAGTGGCTTGGCTGCGCCCTTGGTCGTGGGTGATGAACGGGTCTGGTTTTTGGCACAGAGGGCGGATGGAACATTGGAAATTCAGCGAGGATCCGCAGGCGCATTGCCAGCAGCGGGAGGCCTTTCAAGTGTGGCTCGGATGCGCCGGCTCCGATTGGTTTCAAGAACCGCTGGCGCAACTCCGACCCGCGCCCTCGTCGGGGAGGACTTCGGAAGCGTCTCGGGCGTGCAGCAGGCAAATTCTGGATCACCCACGGGTGTCACCGGTTTGCTTTTGGATGCCTCTAACATCCCAGCCCGATTCCTCGCCCCCGATCGCGGTGAGCCCATTCCTTATTGGGTCGATGCGACTGCACTCCCCGCAGGCGTCAGCCAGACGCAGGCTTTGACGGCTGTGAGCCAAGCGTTGGCTGCTTGGAGCGCGGTAACGGGCATCGCTTTCCGATTCGATGGACTGACCAGTTTCGGCATGTCAGCGGCAGATGTCGATGTCTCCGATGAAAAACTCAGAATCCAGCTGCATGATACCTTCAATGAGATCTCACCGAGCAGCGTGCTGGGAGTCGGTGGACGCGCTTTCACGAATGTAAGTTCCCTTTTGACCGCAGGTGGCGGCGGGCAAGTCAACGGCGTTGAGTTTCACAAGACCACTCGAGGATATGTTGTCCTGGAGCACGGCTCACCGTCCTTGCAAAATCTGGACACGCTCGCTGAGGTGCTCTGCCATGAGATCGGACACGCGCTGGGCATGGCTCACTCGAGTGAAGATCCCTCGGAGACCAATGGGACGCTCAAGCAGGCCATCATGTATTTCCAGGCACATGCAGACGGGCGAGGCGCGAGCTTGGGGACCTACGACGGACCCGTCGTTCAAAAAGCGCATCCCCTCACCAATACTCCGCCCTACTCCCACGATCGCCGACTGCCGCTCGTGAGCGCCGAAAATGCGATCACCACAGTTCCGGGAATCAACGAAGTGCAACTCACGGCCTACGATCTGCAGACTCCGTCATCATCTCTCGGTTTGATCACCAATGGTCCCTCGGCAGGCAGTGCCTCGACTTCGAGTTTTGTTGGCTCAACCTTAAAGTTAACCCAAGGCGGATATTACGGAGACGCATTCCTCGATCCGGAGGGCAACTCCTTTTGGTTCGAAAAATGGGTCCGTTTTTCTGACGGGGTCCATTGCTCGCCGTGGACGCGAATTCGAGTTACCTCGATCTATGAGGATAATCAGCCGTCAGGAAATCCAGACGGCATGCCCAATAGCTGGATGTTGACACATTTCGGCGCAGCCACTCCGAGCACAGGGACCCTGAGCCGCGCGGGCGATGACAAAGACGGCGACGGCTTCAGCAATCTGAAGGAGTTCCAAATGGGCACCAGCCCCGTGGATGCATCTTCCCGACTTCGGGTGACTTCATTTGCAGCGAACCAACTCGAATGGAGTGCCTCTCCTTACCGACTCTACACGTTGGAATCTTCGACCGATCTCCAGTCTTGGACCCGCTTTGGAAATCCGGTCCTGTCCTCAGGAATCACAGCAACAGTCAGCGGAAGTTTCATTCCGAGCAGCCCCGGAAACCGCTTTTTCCGGGTTGTTTTTGCACCCTAGTTCATTGATGCAGAGCTTTTTTCGTCAAACTTACACTAATTGTTGAAAAACGATTGACCGTTTGGGGGATTTTTTGATTAAATGGTTTCGGAAATCCGAATAAAAATCTATGAAAACACTGATTACCTTGTTCCTCCTCGTCGGTCTCACGGCTCCAATCCTGGCCGCTGAGAAAAAATCCACCGCCAAGAAGCCCGCCGCTGAAAAGAAGACGGATGAGAAAAAGGCGGCCCCCGCTGGAGACAAGCCCAGCGCCAAGTCCGAAGCTGAAGCAAAGTCCCTGACGCCAACCCAAAAGACGAAACTCATGGCTGTCATCAACACGGGTGATGACAAGGCTCTGATGTCCATCCCCGGAATTGGCGAGACCCGTGCCGCTGCTGTCAAAAAAGCGCGTCCTGTCGCAGAAGTTCTCGATCTGTTGAAGATCGAAGGCATCGGCGAAGCCACTTTTTCGGACATCATCAAGCACGCGAAATCGGGAATGCCTGCGAGTGAAGAGAGCAGCAAGAGCGCGGGCAAGAGCGAATCCAAGCCCAAGGGAAAAACCAAACCCAAGAGCTCCAAAAAATAGGCATCCAAGGACCTTCACTTAATCCAGATCAACCCAAACGGCTTGTCTCTCAGGAGGCGAGCCGTTTTTTTGTGGGCCGTGAGGTGGCAGAGGCCTTGAATGCAGCCTCTAGGCCGGACCTTGCAAAGTGGCAGCTTTCCCCCATCTTGGCCGCCCTTTTATGCCCGAACTCGAAAAGACCTACACTCCAGCCGACGTCGAATCACGCTGGTATCAGCGCTGGCTGCATGACAAATGCTTTGAAGCCGATCCCGCCCGCGTCAGCGAGAAGCGCCCGGCTTATTCCATCGTCATCCCGCCGCCGAACGTCACGGGCATCCTCACGCTCGGCCATGTGCTGAACAACACGATCCAGGACATCCTCGCCCGCCGCGCCCGCATGCTGGGGAAGGAAGTGCTCTGGCTGCCCGGCACCGACCACGCCGGCATCGCCACGCAAAACGTCGTCGAGAAGACGCTGAAAAAGCAGGGCGTCATCAAGCACCGCGACGATCTCGGACGCGAGGGCCTCGTGGCGAAGATCTGGGAGTGGAAGGAGAAGCACGGCGGCATCATCATCGAGCAGCTCAAGAAACTCGGCGCCTCCTGCGACTGGAGCCGCGAGCGCTTCACCTTTGACGACGACTACAACGCCTGCGTCATGCGCGTGTTCGTCGATCTCTACAAAAAGGGCCTCATCTACCGTGGCAAACGCATGGTGAACTGGTGCCCGTCCTCCCTCACCGCGCTCAGCGATGAGGAGGTCGTCATGAAGGCGCAAAACGCCATCATGTATCACTTCAAAGTTGAGGTCGTCGAAGAGCCTGGCACCTGGCTCACCATCGCCACCACGCGTCCGGAAGTCATCCCCGGCGACCAGGCCATCGCCGTGAATCCGAAGGACGAGCGCTATGCGCATCTCATCGGCAAACATGTGCGCCGTCCGCTGCCGGTCGAAGATCAAGCGCTGCTGCCGATCATCGCCGATGAGCATGTCGATTTCACCTTCGGCACCGGCGTGCTGAAGGTCACGCCCGCGCATGACAAAGCCGACTTTGAGATCGCGCAGCGTCACAACCTGCCCGCCGTCGATGTCATGCATCCGAACGGCGTGCTCAACGAACTCGCTGGCAAGGACCTCGCCGGCATGGAACGCTTCGCCGCCCGCAAACGCGCTGCCGAACTGCTCGCGGAAATCGGCAGCCTCGTCAAAGAAGAGCCGTATCAGAACAACCTCGGCTACTCCGAGCGTGCCGACGTGCCCATCGAAAGCCGCCTGAGCGAGCAGTGGTTCCTCAAATACCCGAGCGTGAAGGAAAGCCAGGCCGTCGTGGCCAATGGCGAGATGAAATTCCACCCCGACCGCTGGGCCAAGGTCTATGACCACTGGATGACCGGCCTGCAGGATTGGTGCATCAGCCGCCAGGTCTGGTGGGGGCATCGGATTCCGGTGTGGAAGCTCTCAATCCGTGGATCCAGTTTCCGTGGACATCCATTTAGTGCATGGATAGTTGAAAATGTGTTTCAAAAATTAGGGCTCGCATCCCCTGACGGGCAAATTCTCACGAAGCCACAGATGCCAGACGCATTCACGCAGTGTGGTGACATGTTGGAAAGTGAGGGTGACCTGTTTCACGTCATCAAAGACGAAAACGGAGATTATGAACTCAGAGTCCTCATCCTTGATCCCGAGAAGGCGGGGGAATATGAAGATGCAGGCTTCACCCAAGACCCCGACGTCCTCGACACCTGGTTCAGCTCCTGGCTGTGGCCCTTTGCCACGATGGGATGGCCGGAGAAGACCTCCACATTGAAGGCCTTCTACCCCACGACCGATCTCGTCACGGGGCCGGACATCATCTTCTTCTGGGTCGCCCGCATGATCATGGCGGGCTTCGAGTGGATGGGCGAGCTGCCGTTCAAGAACGTCTATTTCACCGGCATCATCCGCGACAAGCAGGGCCGCAAGATGTCCAAATCGCTCGGCAATTCGCCCGATCCGCTGGAGCTCATCGCCAGCTACAGCGCCGACGCGTTGCGCTTCGGCATCATGCGCAGCGCCCCGCTGGGCCAGGACATCTGCTTCGACGAAAAGAACGTCGAGCTCGGCCGCAACTTCTGCACCAAGCTCTGGAACGCCGCCCGCTTCCGCCAGATGCAAGGTGGCGAGGTCGAGACGGAGATCAGCGCCGCGTTGCTCAGCAGCGACGACAAATGGATCCTCCTGCG
>CAMBPV010000078.1 GCA_945869695.1 Prosthecobacter debontii | reverse complement strand
CGCCAGCTATCGGTGCCGGTTTCGGCCTGAATGCGCTTTTCAGCGGCGGCGCGTTTGGGGTCGAGGTTTTCGATGTGGCCTCCATCCCGCCACTGTTCAAAGACGGTGTCGCCTTCCCAGCCGAAATTGCGCACTTTGAGCTTCAGCTCCGGCTTGGAGGCGATGAGGCTGGTTTGCAGGTAGCCATTGAACCGCGTGCGCTCGATGTTCGAGCCGCCGGTGAGGGCGATGACGTCGTTGGGCTTGAGTTCAAAGGGCTGCGCTTGTGAAGAGACAGCGAGGGCGAGGAAGAGAAGAAGGCGCATGAGCAGACGAGGTTACTTCTTGGCTGCAAGCTCTTCGATCATGAGGTCCTTGTAGCGAACGATGGAGGTGGCTCCGCCGTGGATTTGGACGGCGATGATGCCGGTGAGATCGATGTTGGGCTCGGCTTCGGTGTAATCGACGGTTTGCACGCCATTGAGCCAGATCTGGATGCGTTTGCCCTCGGCACGGATGCGATAGTCGTTCCACTCGCCGAGTGGCTTCTGGGCTTTGGCGAGCACTTCAGGAGTCGGCTGCGCCAGCATCTTCTTGCGGCGGCTTTCGTCATACAAAGCGCCGTCGTAACCTTTGCCGAGATCGGCCTGGTAGCCGGAGACCTCGTGGTGATTTGGGATGCGCACGCTGCGGAACTGCACGCCGCCGTTCACGAAGCCTTCCGTGCCTTCGAGCTTCCATTTCAGCGTGAGTTCAAAGTCACCGTACTTTTTCTCGGTGGCGAGGAAGTTGTTTTTCTCCTGCTTTTTCTCCAAAGAGCCTGCGACGAATGCTCCATCCTCGATGCGCCAGACACTACCGATATCACCCTCCCATCCGGTGAAAGTTTTGCCGTCAAAAAGTGACACGGGATCGGCGTGCGCTTCGAGGGTCAGTGAGCCGAAAACTAAGGCGAAAATTCGAGAGCTTATCATGATAGGTCAGAACGCCGAAAAGGGGGGGATTTGTCAGCGACTAGAGTTCGGGCGCTTTCCAAGTGGGAATGCCGCCGGAAGCTTTCTGTTGATTGAACCACTCGAAGTAGGGCTTCGTCGGTGACATGGGTGCCGATTCATTGACCATCAGGGGACGCGCCTCCTTCCAGTATTGCTCGTAGGCCGTGCGCATTTCGGAGGCGACTTCGGGATGGTCGGCGATGATGTTTGTGGTTTGAGAGGGATCAGCCTGCATGTCAAAAAGCATGGCCCCTTCTGAAGAGGCTGGCTTCGCTTTTTTACCTTTTCCCGTGCCACCCCTCGGACCGACGTAGCGATAGCGCTGGCTCCGCACGGAGAAGTTTGTGTTTTTGAAGTCGTTCGGCTCCGCACCGGTTGGCCATCTACAAATGTGGTTGAAGATGAATCGGTCCGTCCAGATTTCACCCTTCCCCTCGATCAACGGCAAGAGGCTGCGGCCCTCGACTTGATCCGGCGGCAACTGGGCACCGGTGAGAGCGGCTAAAGTAGGCAAGATGTCGATATGCGCAGCGATGCGCTCGATCTCCTGCCCAGCTTTCACTCGACCCTTCCAACGCACAAAAAAGGGCACGCGAGATCCTCCTTCGTCGTTGGAGCCCTTGAGCCCTTTTTGCTCAGCATTGAAAAAGGGGTAACCGGGCGTCAGATCTTTTCCTGGGACTCCCGAGCCTCCGCCTGTCATGCCATTGTCCGACATGAAGATGATGAGGGTGTTTTCATCCAGCTTCCACTGCTCCAGCTTGCTAGACAAGCGACCGATGTTCTCGTCGATGTTTTCGACCATGCCATAAAAGCCAGCCTGTTCCTTGCCAAAACCAAGGTCAGTGAAACGCTTGGCGTTTTTCTCCGGTGCAATGAACGGACCATGAGGTGCATTGGTGCTGATGTAGGCGAAGAAGGGTTCTTTGGCTTCCGCTTTCGCCTTGATCCAGCCCAGCGCCGCGCTGAAAAAGACATCCGTGCAAAAGCCCTCGGTCTGCACAAACTTGCCGTTGTGACGAATAACGGGATTGGTGTACTTGTTATTCGGCGCATCCGCACACGAGCAATCGTATGCCTGCCCGATGCCGCCCGCACCGTGCATGAAAACTTCATCAAAACCACGCTGATCGGGTTGATACTCATGCTCATCACCGAGATGCCATTTGCCAAAAATGCCCGATGTGTAGCCAGTCTTCTTGAGGATCTGCGGAAGGATGGTGGCCTTCAGCGTCATGCGCTCACGCTCCAAAATGGTGTGGGTGATGCCATTTTTTTCCGGGTGGCGACCGGTCATGATCGCTGAGCGAGTGGGCGAGCAAGTGGGGGCCACGAAGAATCGAGTGAATCGGGTACTCGAGTCATGAAGGGCATCCAGGTTTGGTGTTTTCAACCACGGGTGACCATGCTTGCCGAGGGGTGGGTAACCCTGATCATCCGTAATGACGAGAATAATGTTAGGTTTGGTTCCTGCCAGTTCGGCGGAGACGGAAGTGACCCCGAGGACAAGGCTGACAACACCGAGGATAATGCGATTGAGGTTCATGGGTAATAGAGACGCGAAAACGAAGCCCGTTGCTCTCTATTTCATGAACCTCATCAAACACCCTCCAGAGTCAGCCTACTTTTTGGCCAACTGCTGCTCGGCCCAGCTCAGGACCCTGCCCACTGCCACCGCGTCTTCGGAGGCCTTCGCAGACTCAAAGGCCACTTTGGCCTTGAGGAATTGATTCAGTAACGGAATCGAAATGATGTCTTGCGCGCCCACTTTGACGGCCTCAAATCGCTCTTTCAAGCCATCCAGATTGGTGTCACCCGGATCGTAAGTGGAGAAGTCGATTTCTTTATCAAAATCCGCTGCCTCATTAACTTGGGAATCAATAATCAGCTTGTCCAAAGCGGCATCCGCAGCTGCCCAGTCGGCATTCTTGATGAGTTGCTCGATCTCCGCTCCGCGTGCCTTCATCGCTTGAGTGGGCGGCTGACCGAGTGCCTCAACAGCCGTCTTGAGTCTGTTTGCCTTCGTGGTTACGGCGCTCTCAAGATCCGATGTTTTGGCTGCTTGATGAAGACTCAGCGTGAGAGCCTTCTTCTGCTGCTCAGGCGTGAGAAGATCCCGAAGTGAAATGAGGGTGCGCAGTTGAAGCTGTTTGATCGCGCCTTCCGATTCGAGCACTTGAGTCAGCTGGGCACTGGCGCTGTCGGCCGTTGCCCCGGGTTGACGCAAGAGGTCTTGGAGGGCTTGCTGTTGCTCCTTCAGCTTGACCTCCAAGGGATCTGCCTTTGCACGGGCCTCACTCATGAGCGTTGTCATTTGAGTTTCTTGCTCAGTCGTGAGTTGGAGTTCGGGTTTGATCTGCTGGATGATCTCCGGCTTGATGAGTCCGGATTGAAGCCACTGGTCTGGACCCGCAAGAGCGGACGCTGCGAGTGTGAGTGAAAGGATGATGTGTTTCATGGTAGTTTGATGTTGAGGTGAGTTGGCAGGAGAAAATCGGTGGATGGAGAAGTGGAAATGTCTGCGAACCATTGCCCGGGAGACGGCTCCGGCCATGCGGGCAGATCGGCCAGGCTCTGATGAGACGGCTTGATCCACAACAGAAGCACGAGCACGATCAAAACCGGAATGGCCCAGCGGAGGTGAAAGTCAGGATCACGATGAATGATCCGCTGGCTTGGCGTAGGCGACTCTGGCAGACTCCAAAGAGGCGCGGCTTCATGCTCGGCACGCCGGAGCTCGCTGAAGCGGTCCCGCAGATGGATTTCGAATTCAGGTTTCATGATAGAGTTCGTTTTTCAAAAGCTCCCGCATTCTTGCCTTCCCGCGCTCGTAATGCTGGCGCGTGCTTCCGACCGTAACGCGCATCACGGCGGCGGCCTCCGCGAGGGTGAGGTCCTGGTAAAAGACGAGGTGTAGCACTTCGGCCTGCCGAGCCGGAAGCTGTGCGAGTGCGGCGCGTAACTCGGCATTGCGCTCGTTGAACTCCAGATTCCGGGACGGAGGTGGATGGGTGCCCTCGGTCAAAGTTGAAAACAATCTGCCCAACAAGGACTCCCGGAATCTCACGCGTCGATGTTCCTCGTGCGCGGTGAATCGGATCACGCCGAACCACCAAGTTTTGAAAGTGGCGCGCCCTTCGAAATTGACGCGCTCTTGCGCTACCTTCAAATAGGCATTTTGGAGCACGTCCTCGGCGCGAGACACATCCCCACCGCAGCAGTGGAGCGCCCAGCCGAAAGCAGCCGGGTGCAGAGTTTCGAGGTTGGTGGCCAGTTCCTTGTCCATTCATTTGCCACTGAGTGGCGCGAGCAAGGTCTCTGTATGACAAGTCTTCAAAAAAGAAGTCATGGCCTTTGAGGGACCATGACTTCGAAGGAGTGGGGCCACACAGACCCGACCGACTTCTGAGAATTAGTCAGCAGCGCCTTTCCAGGCACCGAAGTTTGCACCTTCGTTGATCCACTTTTTGATCAATTCTTGCTGCTCTTTGGTTAGGCGATCACCCTTGGGTGGCATAGCGAGATCATCGTCATCAGGAAGGGTGGTGGAAACATAAACGCTGCTCTTTGCCGCATCTCCAGGCACCACATCATTTCCTTCTTCGCCACCTTTGAGCATGAGCTGGGGGCTATCCATGCGGAACTTGCCCTTGGGCTTCTTAACCTTTCCGTTCTCATCGGTGCGCTCTTTCTGGTGACAGTCGAAGCAGCGCTCCTTCATGATGGGGAGGATCTGAGTCTCGAAGTCAACTTTGGCATCTTGAGCATTGGAGGAGCATACGCCGAGAGCGATGACGGCACCGATAAGAGAGAGCACTTTTTGGTTCATGAGTTGGTGATAGATGGGGGTTCAGATCTGAGACTCAAACGTGCCTACGAGCATCGAGTTGGTCAAGTAGAAGACTCCGATGCCACCAGCGACTCAAGGCCCGTGAATCGCCGACGATTTTCCTGCTTCCGAACAGCCAGAGCAAGGGCTTTGGGATCACCCACGAGAACGACCAGCCTTTTGGCACGGGTGATGGCGGTGTAAAGCAAGCTGCGCTCCAACAACACAAAATGCTGCGTGCTCAGCGGAATGACGACACAGGGAAACTCAGAGCCCTGAGATTTGTGAATGGTCAGTGCATAGGCCAGTTGAAGCTCATCCAAATCACCGGGCTCATAGTCCACCAGCCGACTGTCAAAGCGCACGACCACTTTCATGGGCTCTGTCTCAATGGAAACGATATGGCCGATGTCACCGTTAAAAACCTCCTTATCGTAGTTGTTTCGTGTTTGGATGATCTTGTCACCAACGCGGAACCGGACACCGAATCTCTCGATCTCAAACTTGAGTTCATTGGGCGGATTGATGGCGGCCTGAAGATCCTGATTGAGAAGGCGGGTGCCGAGTTGGTGACGATTCATCGGCGTAAGGACCTGAATGTCACGCAACGGATCAAAACGATACTTCATGGGCAATCGGTCCCGCACGAGACCGATGATGGTGTCCCGAATCTCCTCCGGGCTCGTTTGCTCAATGAAGAAAAAATCACTCCGAGGGTGAGGCTTGAGATCGGGAATATGGCCACGGTTCACCTCATGAGCACTGGTGACGATGCGACTATCCGCTGCCTGACGAAAAATCTCGGTGAGATGCACACAGGGAATTCTTCCGCTGGCGATCAGGTCAGCGAGCACCATGCCAGGGCCCACCGATGGGAGTTGGTCCGCATCTCCCACGATCAAAAGATGCGCCTCTTGAGGAAGTGCTGCTAGGAAATGGCTCATCAAAGGCGCATCGATCATCGAGGCCTCATCCACCACGAAGAGATCGCCCTTGAGCCGTTTCGCCTGATTTTTACCCCACTGACCGTCACCCTGATACTCGAGCAAACGGTGAAGAGTCATCGCCTCCATGCCCGTGCTCTCCGTCATTCGCTTGGCAGCACGCCCCGTCGGAGCCGCGAGGGTGATCTTGATCTCCTTGGCTTTCAGAATCATCAAAAGGGTATTGAGGATCGTGGTCTTGCCCACACCCGGACCACCCGTGATGATGAGCACCCGATTCCTCAGCCCCTGAAGCACGGCCTGTTGCTGAGAGGGGGCCAGGGATTTTCGAGTTTTCTCCGCCGCCCATTGAATGGCGCGCTCGCCGTCAATCTCCGGATACTCAACGGGCCTCCCGACCATCTCGATGAGGCGCTGACAGATGATCTGCTCGGCGGCGCGTAGGTGAGGAAGATAAATCATCTCAACGCCTTCGATTGAATGGCGCTCCAATTCTCTGGAAGAGACCAGCTGCTCGAGCTGAGGAATCAAAGCCTCAGACTGCGCAGCCAAAAGCTCGGCACCTTGTTTCAGCAGCTCCGGCAAAGGCAAACAACAATGTCCCGCACCCGCTGCGCTCTCCAGCGCAAAAAGTAGCCCCGCCCGAAGTCGCTCCGGCGAATCCCTCGCTACTCCCATTTGACTCGCAATCTCGTCGGCCGTCTTGAAGCCAATGCCACGGATGTCTGCTGCCAGTCGGTATGGGTTTTTCCGCAAAACCTCCAATGCTTCCTCCCCATAGGTTTTAAAGATGCGCTGGGCACGCGAAGTGCTGATCCCGTGATCATGGAGAAACAGCATGATGTTGTGCACCGTCTTTTGCTTCATCCACGACTCGCGGATCTCACGACGTCTCTTGCTGCCCACACCCTCCACCTCTTGAAGTCTCACCGAGTAGTTCTCAATGATATCGAACACCTCTTTGCCAAACTTCTCGATCATTCGCTTAGCGTATTTGGGCCCGATACCATCGATCAATCCACTGCCGAGGTAGCGCTCAATACCAAGCAGAGAATCCGGACGCGAGAGCTTGAGCGTCTCCGCTTTAAACTGCCTGCCAAACTCGGAGTTCTGCTCCCATTTTCCCTGTGCCTCAAACTGCTCTCCCGCCACCACACGCGGCGCTTTTCCGATCAGGCTCACCCCTTCCCTCGCCCCCTCAGGCTGCACCTTTAGGATGCAGTAACCCGTGTCCTCCGTATGAAACACCACCCGCTCCACAATGCCGCGGAGTTGAGTACTGATATTGGCACGAGGTTTCACTCGGTGACTTTAAACGGTCGCTGGCGCTGATACAACTGCCTCAAGGAGGCTCATCACCCAATCGCCCGCCTGATTGCATTGGCCGTGATCCGTTGTACCCTCCCATCTGGACCATGAGGCCGGGAGTAATGGCTCCAGGGAATCATGTGTCCCGGCGGCGAGCTGAGGCCCTGGCTCCAGAAAATGGTACTGGCATTGAAGACGATGTTTTTCTTCGGCCCTTCAAAGACAGTGGCCGCATATTTACCGAGACGAGTGCCGCCTGCCCAGACATTGCCTTCAGCGACAACCTCAAGACCTTTTCTGCCGATGTCAGGATCGCCATGAAACTCCCAGCCAACAAGACCCGGGATGCTGTCTCCTTTCTTCATGCCCGTTCCCTCAAAAATCCAGTGATCTGGCAATCCACACGTCCAGTCGCCCCCGCCATTGAAAGGCACTATGGTGCGGGCACCGATGATTTCTCGTTCATCAGGTCCGGGATTCTCGAAGGGGCCGAGCACCTTTGAATAGGCCTCTTTCTCCTCTTCACGGAACTCACCAAAACAAGTCTCCCGCGTGAGGCGACGGTTCGGAGCACCTTTGGCATTCGCAGTGAAGGGCGTCACCATGTACACGTCATTGGCAGACAGCCAGAGCACACTGAGTCCGTCTTGAATGGCCTGCTTCACATGGGTGAATTGTCGCACGTCCCAATACTCATCGTGACCGATGCTAATCATGCTTTTGACACGACTCAGATTGGCAGGCTCGAGGTTGTCGACGTTCGAACAGTAGGTCACATCATAACCCTCTTTCTCGAGCCAGTAGCAAAGCGGATATTCCCAGAGGAAAAACTCGCCGCTGCCCATGCTGAGGGGATTATCGAAAATCTGTACATACTTGCCGTAAGGACGATCAAAACTCACGCCCACACCCGGCGCATGGGCCGCGCGAGGATCCGTGTAGAGCGACTCATTCACCGGCCACCGGTTGTAGGCCTGCCAGGTATTGTCGCTGCACTGAAAAAGAATGTCGGCTGGGCGATCATCTTTCATGATGAAAATAATGTAGCTCTGCCAGTAAGGTTTTTCGCCAGTATCGGGAACGGTCGAGAGACGACCGAGATAGACTCCGCTGGGCCAATCGTCAGGAATCGTGAGCGAGGTGGAGCTTTCCCACTGGCACTCGCGGAGGCGATTCTCACCCATTTCGGGCACCGGCTGTTCTTTCCCCTGAAAAGGACCCAGCTTCGTCATCAGGCGCGAGCCGATACCGTCGTAGTAGCCCATGCGGAAGATGTCGAGAGTGAATTGAGCCACCGGCTTTGTGCTGACAAAAATGTCGAGCTTCTCTCCCGCTTTCACGGACTGATGGGAGCAGTAGCCCTCAATGAGAGACGTCCGATACGAGGTCGCGCTGTCCGGCCTCATGCGTGTGAGCTGGAAGCTAGCACCCGCCTTGGCGTTCTCCGTTTTGATGAGATCGGGCTGCCGGGAAGCAGCGCTGGCTGGAGTTGGCACACCCGAAGCGATCGCTGCGGCAGTGCTGGTCTTGAGAAAGTCTCGGCGGTCCATGATGGAGTCATACGATGGAGAGTCTTCGCGTATAGCAGACAATGCCCATTCATCTCACCTCGCGTCGCCAGTTCGTCGCTCAACTCGGAGCAGCGATGGCTCTTTCCCGATCGATAGCAGCCGCCGCTGAAGTGGCGGAGCTGAGCAAGATCACAATGACCGCATCGTAGGTTTCCGGCGATGGCTTCAAAGCTTCCAGAGATTCGCCTGACAAGGCGCAGCGTTCTTCACGCAGGTGGCATGGGGATGCTGGGCTTGGGATTGAACCATCTCTCGGCACTCGGCTCCCCATCCAAACCCATCGGGACGGGTTTGGGAAAAGCGAAGTCGGTGATCCTCATCTTCAATGGCGGTGCACCGAGCCACATCGACCTCTGGGACCCGAAGCCAGACGCACCGCAAGAGATTCGAGGCGAGTTCAAGACGATCCGAACCCATGTGCCCGGCGTCCACATTACCGAGTTGCTGCCGCAGATGGCCAAGCGCATGGGCAAGCTGGCGCTGATCCGCAGCGTGCATCACGGGCACAGCAGTCACAATGGCGGCATGCATTGGGCCACGACAGGCAGACCTTACCGCGTGGACAGCACGCTCATCAATCCGAGTCCGACGGATCTGCCCGGTGTCGGTACTCTCTGCGGCTGGCTGGCTCAACGGGATGGCTTCAGCAAAGGTGTGCCACCGTATGTGATTACGCCCTTCCCGCATTGCGACAGTAAGGTTTATCTCACTCCGGAACAGTTCGGCGGCTGCCTCGGCCCGCGTTACGATCCCTTCGTGCTCGATGACGATCCGAACGCCGCCAGCTTCCGCGTCAAAAACATGGCGCTTGATGGCAGCCTCACTCCCGCCCGTTTCCAAGAGCGTCTGGCCTTGCTCAATCACATGAGCGCAGCCGCACTGCCCATCACCTCACCGCAGACGGCTCAAATCGACATCTTCAACGAGCAGGCGAGCACCATGCTGAAAACCGGTAATGCCGCCGATGCCTTTGACCTTTCCAAAGAACCCGACAAAGTCCGCGAGCGCTACGGTCGGCACAGTTGGGGACAGTCTCACCTGCTCGCGCGCCGCCTCATCGAGTCCGGCACCCGTTTTGTCACCACCGTGAATGGGCCGTCGATTACTTGGGACACGCACAAGGACAACTTCAAGGGACTCAAGAACCGTCTCGTCCCGCCGATGGAGCAGGCCTACGCCGCTCTGCTTGACGATCTCGAAGAACGCGGCCTGTTGGAAAGCACGCTCGTCGTCTGGATGGGTGAGTTTGGTCGCACACCCAAGATCAATGCTGACGCAGGCCGTGATCACTGGCCCGGCTGCTACAGCGTGCTGATGGCTGGCGGCGGCGTTCGCGGCGGGCAGGTAATCGGCAGCAGTGATGCAACAGGAGCCTATCCCAAAGAGCGCCCCATCTCACCCGCTGATATCCATGCCAGCATCTATGCAGCCCTCGGTTATGACTACCGCGAGATCAGCTACCGCTCGTCCGATGGCCGCCCCATTGCACTGACGGAAGGCTCGACCATCGGTGAATTGTTTTAGACGGTTTTTAATGGATCAAGATCTCAACCGTGGGGAGCACCACGGATCGAATGGATGAACCCGATGATCTCACTGCACTCCCGAAGCAAAACGAAAACCAATGATGCCTGCACCCCTCGGCTGATAGGTTAGCCCACCCATCGCTATCGAATACACGCAACCCTGAATGCTCCCTTGGGGTCACGACGTTCTCAACGGATGCGCTTCCTGATTTTCCTAACTTGCCTTCCCCTCGTCGTGCTTGGATTTGCCGGAGAACCGCCCCGTATCGTCCTCGCAGGAGACTCCACGGTGGCGACGAATCTGAATCCGCCGAAGGATCGACCCACTTTGGCGGGGTGGGGGCAGATGATGGGAGAGTTTTTGCCGGGGTCAAAGGTGATCAATCACGCACGATCAGGAACGAGCACGAAGAGTTTTCGGACACTGGGACTATGGGATCGTGTGCTCAAAGAAAGAGGTGACTGGGTGCTGATCCAGTTCGGTCACAATGACCAACCCGGAAAAGGACCCGAGCGGGAGACTGATCCGATGACGAGTTACCGCGCGAATCTGACCGCATTCATCCAGGAGGTGCGAGCAGCGGGCGGAAAACCGGTGCTGATCACGCCTGTGGCACGTCGGGTCTATGTGGAGGGAAAATTGACCACGAGCCTCACGCCCTATGTCGAGGCGGTGCTCGCTGTGGGTCAGGAAATGAAGGTGCCGGTGGTGGATCTGCACCGCGCGAGCTTTGCGCTCTTTCAGCAGATGGGTGAGAAATTCTGCAAGCTCTACGGCCCGTCTGAAACCGATAGAACTCACTTCTCCGGAGAAGGTGCACGCATGGTGGCTCGACTCCTGGCGGAAGGCTTGGAGCGAGAGGTGCCAGACTTGAGACCCCATCTGCGTCTCACTCCACCGCCACCGGTTGGGCTTCCCTTTGAGGTAAAGCTCACGACGATCTCGAAAGGCTACGATGGAAAAACATGCTGGGTGCATCCACGCGCAGGCGCGATCCCGGGCCAAACGCCGAGCGTGGTGCTCACGATGCAAAAGCTGCTCCTGACCGGCAGTGACATTTTTTATGCGCTCAATGATACGCGCACCGAGGATCTCGGCGCGAGGTGGAGCCCCATCACGGAACACGCCGAGACGCTGGGCCGGCGGCCGGAACCGGAGGGCGTGGTGGTGGCCGCCTGCGACTTTACGCCAAAGTTTCACGCGAAGTCAGGCAAACTGCTCGGCATCGGCCATACTGTCCGATATCGGGATGACAAGGTGGTGGAAAATCGAAAGCGGGAGGCAAGCTATGCCGTCTATGATGACAAGACGCGGACGTGGTCCTCGTGGACGACGCTGTCGATGCCGAACGAGGCCAAGTTCTTCAACTCCGGTGCAGGCTGTGTGCAGCGGTTTGATCTGGAGAATGGCGACATCCTCCTGCCGATCTACTTCAAGGCGAAGGAGGATAAATTCTACCGAGTGACCGTGGTGAGGTGCACGTTTGATGGCACGGCTTTAAACTTTGTCGAACAGGGGAGCGAGCTCACTTTGGAAGTCGGTCGAGGTGTGTATGAGCCCTCGCTCACCCGCTGTGGCGGGAGGTTTTTTCTCACGCTTCGAAACGATGTCCAGGGCTACGTTTGCACCAGTGACGACGGCATGAATTTCGGTGCGATTCAGCCGTGGAAGTTCGAGGACGGCACCGATCTGGGGAACTACAACACCCAGCAACACTGGGTCACTCACGGTGATCGTCTCTACCTGGTTTACAACCGCCGAGGGGCGCACAATGACCATGTAGCCAGGCATCGGGCACCGCTCTTCATGGCGGAGGTGGATCAAAAAACGCTCGCGGTTCAACGAGCCACTGAGTGCATCCTCGTTCCTGAGCGCGGCGCTCGGTTGGGAAACTTTGCCGTCACCGAGGTCAGCGAAAATGAAACGTGGGTGACGGTGGCAGAGTGGATGCAGACTTGGTCTCCCAATATGGTGATCCCACCTGAAAATGCCTTTGGCGCAGACAACTCGGTTTTTGCTGCGCGGATTTTATGGAAGGAATGATCAGAGGAGTGACCGACTCATTTCGCTGCTTTTGTTTTCGAACCCTGCATCGACGAGCAGTGAGCCGCCCTTGGTCGCGGCAACTGCAATTTCATCACAGCGGTTGTTCCCGGGATTTGAGGCGTGACCTTTGACCCAGACGAGTTTAACCCTGTGGCGCTCAAGCTGCTCAAGTGCAAGTGCCCACAGGTCAGCGTTTTGAGCGGGCTGCTTGTCGGCCTTGATCCAGCCACGCGCGCGCCAGCCTTTGGCCCACCCTTTTTCGATGGAGTCCACCACGTAGCGGGAGTCGGAGTAAAGTGTCACTTCACACGCTCGCACGAGGCTCCTCAGTCCAGCAATGACGGCCATGAGCTCCATCCGGTTGTTGGTGGTTTTCCGGTATCCTTGAGACAGTTCTTTGGTGTGCTTTCCACTTTGCATCAGCACGCCGTAGCCGCCGGGGCCAGGATTACCGCTGCACGCTCCGTCCGTGTAAATGGTGACCTTGGACATGCAATCAGCGATGAGCGGCAGGCTCTTGCGGCGACTCGATGTCGATGAATTTTCCCGCGATGCCCCAAGCCAAATCTTTGCGCGGCAGCACTCCGTCCCCCCCGATGTAAAATCGGCTGGCGATCCCGTAGTTCTCACGATGGATACCGGCTCGAGGTCCCGTGGAGAGCAGATCCGCAAGCTTCAGACCCAACCAACCGCCAATGCCCGCTCTCTCCTGCACGTGAGCGCGGAACTGGTTCTCAGTCGGATTGGTAAAGGCGAGGAAGGCGAGGGTCACAGCGAGTGCGACGAGGGACATGCGGATCATTCAGGTTTGGGCGGGGTCACGGGTTTCATTTCTGGCTTCGGCTGCTCGGTCTTTGCGGCTGGCTTGGGGGTTGCTGTCGCAGGCTTGTTGTCCGGTTTCTGTTTTTCTTTAGGACCTTCCGCTTTCACCCACTTGAAGGTGGATTCTTTCTCACCGGGGACTTCGATCCACTCGCCTTTGTAGGCCTTATCGATGCGCAATTTCCACTGCTCAGACTGCACTTCATGAAGGGCTTTGTTGGTCTGCTTGGCCTGATTCCGCATCAGGAGCATGCGGTCTTCATTTTCGGCATCAATGGTGCGCTTCACATAGTCACCCCAGTCACCGGCTGGCACTTCACGGAGTTGGAGAAGACCTCGGTGGTCTTCACCGATGAAACGATTGTCCTTGATCGTCTGGATTTCAGACATGCGATTCCGCTGGCGTTCCGTGGCTTCAGCGATGGTCTTCACGACTTCTTTGTCCTGAGGCTCATCACCTCGATACTGATAAACGTCGAGCCTCATGTTGAGTGTGACCTCGAGCGGCTTAGGCGTGGTCAGAGGGATGGCAGGCAGGGTTTTGCAGCCCGATAGAAGTGCAACGGCGGCCAGTGCCAGACTAAGGTTGTGCCAGGGTATTCTCATCCTTTTCCTCGGTTTTCTTCTTGGGGTCATCTTTCCAACGGTGATCGATCACGTTGATATCAAAGTTACGGACGCCGGTCGGGCCCTTGAAGCGCAGGAAGCCTTTGCCCTCACGCCCATAAAACCTGCCTTCGCCATCCGCGGTGTCATACTCGAAGTCCCGCAGGGTTTCCAGTCCGATGCGGGTAATTTGGCTGGTGAGGTCCACGGTTCCGTAACCCGCATACTCATTGATCATATCATTGAGCCCGGCCAGACTGAACTGGCCGGGTGTTACGTTTTTAAAGGACAGATCGGCTTGATAAAGCTCCTGCGAGCTTCCATTGGCCACCGCTTTGCAATCCACCTTCCCATTCAAGATGAAATAGGCAGGGGTCATCTTCTCCGTCACCTCAGTAGGGTTCAGGCCCGAGGCGGCGATCCATCCGTCCCATGAATAAGACTGATCAAAGTAGATGTTAAATGCGCCATTGAGGTATCCCTCGTAAGCCGCACCCCCGAACTGCCCATACATACCATTCATGTCGTAGGTGAGGCTCATGTGCGCGTCCTCGAGGTGCAACTCCCTCCAACGGATCTGATCAACCCGAAACACTTCAGACAAGTTATTGCTCACGCCTTTCATCGGCAGATTGAACTCCACTTTTCCCTTCATGCCGCGAAACTCGAGCTTCAAATCCGGCAGCGTGTAAGTGTCCGGCGGGATATCAAGTGTGGCGTCAAAGCGACCATCATCCAGTCGAGTGATAAAGCTGAAAGGAAATGGCTGACCAAAACCGGGTAGCGGCACACCTTTGGGCGCGAGCACCAGTTTTCCCGAATGCACCTGGAGCACATCCACTGTCCACCCCTTCTTTTTGGCGGGTGCCTCGCTGATCTCCTTGGCGGCGGCAAGCGCGACCGCCTTGTCGTTCGAGACGAGCTGAGGTGAGTTTTTCGCGGACTTGATTTCACCCGCAGCGAATTTCCGAAAGTAATCCACGTACCAAAAAAGATCCTCGCCAACGAAGAGGGTGGGACTCACGATCTCGACCTTGTCCAGACGCTCGGCGAAAACTCCATCAAGGGAGAAGTCGATGAAGATAGTGTCCAGTCGGGCGACCGTGCGCAGAGGATCATACGGCGAGGGGATGGTGAGATTCGAAAGCTCCACGCGCTGTTTCACCACGTGCTGTGCGAGTTGTTCCATTTCCAGCGGCGTGTCTTGAGCTTGAAGGTTCACCTCGAAACGCAAGGGCGGAAGGCCTGGTGCTACTCTTTGGAGTGTCACCGCCACATCGCCAATATCGAGACTCCCCACCTTCCATCTCGGCACGCTCGACGCGGGCTTGGCCTCTGGCTCTTGATCGATCAGGGGTGGGATCAGCGTAGGCGGCGCAGATACGGGCGGTTCAGCAGGAGTCGGTGCTTCCGTTTCTTTTTGGCCACCCGAAAAAAGGGACATCAGCGCGTCACCGGCTTCGATTTGGCCGCCTTTGATCTTGAGAGATTCGACGCGCCGATCTCGCCAGAGACTGGGCAGCCGGACAACCGCCTCAAAAGACTCAATGCCGGCCACTGGCAATTTAGCGATTTCGGGCACCATGCCGCGAGCGCCCGTGAAGGTGAGCCGGTGAAGCGGTGCCGTTTTTTCTTCATCAGGCGCAGGCTCCGTGGTTAGTGAAAAGGCTGTGCTACCCTCCACCCGACCGGTGCCCGAAGTGGCAAATTCAAACACGCCATCCGTCACCGCGAGTTGGGAAAAATTTGCCTTCTGCCAAAAGGGCACCTCAGCAGCAGCAGTGTCTTGAGTTGGCTTGGGAGACTTCGGGGTAACTGGCCCCTCAACAGCAGGAACGTTTTTCTTCATCCAAGGTGCCGACTTTTCCGTCAATCGAACTTCAGGACGCTCGATCACCAGTTTGTCGATACGACTATGTTCATTCCACACCTGCGGGGTGATCACCAACTCACCTGATTTCATCTTCAATAAAGGCTCAGACTCATTCGGCACTGCACCTGGAATCGCTAGCAAGACACTTTTGATCAGTAATCGCTGGGCATCCTCAGCCTGCACTCCGTCAGCGCTGATGCTGAGATGCTGAAGATCAAGCCCGGCCGTCAGTCCGCCCGAAACCGGAAAAAGTCGAGTCGCAGAAACTTTGAAGTCCGCCTCTGAGACCATTAACTTTTCAATGAATAGAGCCTTGCCCTGACCAGTCGTGGACTTCGCGCCAGTGACTCCCGCTTTCCGCTGTGGAAGAAAGACATCTTCCAGCGCCTGGGTCCACTCGACACTCGGCTTTTCCAAAGAGCATAAATCCAGCACCCAGCCTCGGTCGCGATCGACATCATTCATGTCCACGATCAGTTTCGGCACAGTGATACCCCCGGGACCCACTTGGGGCTTGAGAGAGAAGTCAGTGACCTCAAGCCGATGATCTCCCATCTCCAGAGGCTGACCCGGCCGCCATTCCAAGCCGGTGATTTCATAATGCATGTGAAAACCACCCATGGCCGGAAAGGCGGCACCCAAGACATCTCCCTCCGAGTGAAACTCACAATCGTCGATGTCTAGTTTCAGAACGGCCACCCCTTTTAACCAAGGCAGATTCAGGGGCTGCGCCGGAGCCGGATTCGGAGAAGCCGTCATTCCCTTCACCCAATCTCGAAGGGCAGGTGTGACACGGACCCTCGCGCCACGAAGTGTCACGTTCTTCACTTCGATCAGTCCATCTTCGGGCCGCAGTCGTGCTTCGGCTGAGAGAGCTGGCACGGATAGTTTTTCACCGTTCGGTGGCGTCACGATGAGATCTTTGATTTTGAAGCTCGTCATCTCCAGTCCCGGCTGACTAAGCGAGCGGAGGTCCAATCCTTTGACGGAGTGCTCCATTTTGAAGGAGAGCGAGGGCGCATCGGCATCTCCGTGAATATTCACAGCCGCATCCCGCAGCTCGGAAGAATCCAAAAACAAAGGAGGCAGTCGCACTCCCCCCGGTGCCGCAACTGATGGTGCCTCCGTCGCACGTGCCTCGGTCCAAGAGCGCAGCTGATCCGCCGTTGCTTCGAGTCTGGCACCCTCCAAAACAAAGTGGCCCAGATTTCCAGAGCTTACTTTTGACCAGGAAGGTCGCCACTCGGCCTTTTTTACGGTCAAAATCTGGCCTCCGCTTCGGGGATCCCGCATTCGGATATCCTTGATGTCGATACCCTTTTGACTGATGTCCAGCCCTCCGATTTCCGCATCAAAGGCGCGGAATGTTTGACGCAGAATCTGATTGGTCAGATCCGTTCGGTTGCGATAGACATAAGCCAACCCCAGACCTGCTGCGATCACCGCAAACAGGCTCAATAGGACCAACCAAACGCCGATTCGCACCCACCGGGACCGGCGTTTGCGTAGCTTCGGTTCTGGCTCGTTCATACTCTCAGACTAGCACAACTGTCGTGTCTGGCATCAACGGCTTTTCACCCCATCTGCTCAGCTCAACATCAAGGCCAATTCATCGAGCGCCTGCTTGGTGCGCTTGATGCCGTCCACCTCACTGTGTTTCTGGCCCTCGTATTCAATACCGATGTAGCCTTTGTATCCACTCTTCACGACAATTCCGATCAAGCGCTCATAGTCGAGGGTCATCTCACGGCCTTCACGCCGGTCTTCCGTGTAAAACTTGCCCGCACCCGTGTCCCAGTCATACGCCTTCGCGCTCATCGCCTGTTTCACCCAGGGCATGAACTCGCGCAGACCTAGATAAGGATTGTAAAGCTCACCTGCATCGCGGTTCGTGTAAAAGTTTCCAAAATCCGGCAGGATACCGACCCGAGCGTGGTCTGCGGATTTCATGACCGCCGTGAGCCATTTGCCATTGGACGAGAGTCCGCCGTGATTCTCAACCACGACAAAGAGGTCTCGTTTATCCCCTTCCACGCAAAGCTGATGCAGACCATCGGCAGCCAGCTTCTGCTGTTCGTCAGCGCTGAGCTTTGCATCACTCGCTGCATTGACGCGGATGGAGTGACAACCCAGGAAGGCCGCGGCATCGAGCCATTTAAGATGGTTTTCGACCGTTTTCTTGCGCTTCACTTCGTCAGGATCACCCAGGTTTCCCTCGCGGTCACACATGATGAGAAGACCCTTCACGCCCTCACCTTCTTGGCGTGTTTTCATTTCGCCGAGATAGGTTTTGTCCTCGGCCTTATCGAAGAACATTTGGTTCACATACTCCACGCCGTCGATGCCGAGTCCGCGCGCGATTTTGGCAAAGTCCAGGTGCTCCAGAGGCTCCGCACCCGGGCGCTTCAGCATCCCCTTGTTCAGCGACCACTCGGCCAGAGAGATCTTAAAGAGTGGCTCCTTCGCAGCGGCCCTTGCCACTCCGGCAAAAGAGGCTGCAGCGGCAGTTGTGGCGAGTTTGAGAAAATTCCGACGGTTGTTGATGGTTGAACTCATGGTGGAATCCACCAAACGTCGTTCCCATCAACTGGCAATGGAGAACTGATGCAGTTCGGTCAAGATTTCTCCAAACGTCGGTCTGGCCAAGACATCGGGAAGCGAGCAATCAACCTGGAGTCGGCGGAGAGCTTCCAGCGAGTCAGAGGCCGAAGCGGAGTCGATTGTGCGATCCAGCAACTCCTCCAACAAAAAACCAAAGGCACGCGTTTCGATGCGCTGAATGGCTGCCGCCATCGACTCATTTCCGAAAAACGAAGCGGCACCTAAATCCCCCAGCAAACAGCGCCCTTGCCTATCCCATAAAATATTGTGCGCATACAGATCGCCATGGGAGTAACCACGCTCATGGAGATGCTGAGCAGCGGATGCGACTCCGCGCGCCAGTTGCAAAGCTTCTGCCGGAGTGAATCGAAGCTCCTCCGGGTAGATGTCACGCGTGCAACTCTGAAAACTGGGAGGCCCGGCAAGGCTGATGCAGGAAGGATCAATGAGTGACATCACTAGCCCCAACGCACCCAGGGGGTGATCGCTGAGCTTGGCCTTCACCGGAATCAAATTGGGGTGTTGTCCGATCGCCAAGCTGGCATCCATCTCACACTGGGGAAGCCCATCGCTCGCCATCGTCCCTTTGAAAACTTTCACCGCTACCGCTTCATTCCGCCAAACGGCTCGATGAATCTCCCCCGAGGCTCCTTCTCCGAGTTTTTGCTCCAGCTTCAGATCCCTCCAAGGCACATCGATCGCCGGCGCGCTCGCCGTTTGACTGCATGGGTTGCCCGCAAATGCCAACCAAGCCAACCTCGGCAACTCCGAAAGCCACGCCGGCAGCTCCAAAAACTCATTGGCCGCGAGGCGCAGCAATTCCAGCTTCGTGCAAGCCTGCATCTCATTTGGAAGAGCGGAGAGCCGATTTCCAGCAAGCATGAGCTTTTGCATTTCCGTGCACCGCCCCAAACTCGCGGGGAGAGACTGAATGCGGTTATCCGTGAGAATCAGCCACCGCAAACACGATGGAAAGGCAGCCGGACTCACTTCTTCAATTTGGTTCGCCTTAAAGCCGATCATGCCCAATGACTCGCACTCGCCGAGCACAGCTGGCAAATGCGTGAACCGGTTGTTGGAGCAAAAAAGGATCCGTAATTTTTTCAGCCTTCCCAAGTCATCAGGCAGCTCGTGCAATGCATTTCCTGATAGGTTCAGCACCTCCAGGGAATCCGCGAGATCGAAGACCTCGTGAGGGAACTCCGCCAGTCCGCAAGAGAGGTCGACTCGGGTAGCACCCGCAAGTTTTCCGGCGCGCAACTCATCAAGTGTATTCATCACAGACCCGTCGGGTGATCGATGAATTCCCAAGGCAGTTCGAACTTTGAATTCAAGTGCTCGGCCAACGCTTTCACACCAAAAGTCTCGGTCGCATAGTGCCCCCCATAGATCAGATTGATCCCGATCTCCTCCGCCAGCGTGTAGCTCCAATGTGGCCCCTCACCCGTGATGAACGTATCGACGCCGGACTTTGCTGCCGCAGCCACCTCCGAGCCTGCGCCACCGGTCATGATGCCGATGTTTCTCACGATCTCAGGTCCACCCGGACAAACATGCACAGATGCTCCAGTTGCCTTTTGCAGCCGCTCGACGAGTTCCGTGCGTGAGATCTCCGTCAGAATGCGTGCGCCGTTTTCACCGCCCTTGGTCTTCATGAAGTTTCCGCTGGGTTCAAAACCGAGCGCTCTTGCCAGCACCGCGTCATTCCCCAGCGTTGGATGAAAATCGAGAGGCAGATGCGCACTGTAAACCGCAAGCCCACTTTCGGAGCAGAGTTTGAGTTTTTGAAACACACTGCCCGTCCAGGGTTGGAGTCCCGACCAAAACATCCCGTGATGAACCAGCAAAAGATCCGCACCCGCAGCGACCGCTTTTCGCATCACCGGCAGCGTGGCGTCCACCGCAGCGGCGACCCGCGTCACCCGGCCCGATGAGTTCTCCATTTGGAGACCGTTGTAGGCATTGGGATAGTCCGCGATCTCGGTGAGCCGCAGTTCAGTGTCAATGTAGGCAACAAGTTCAGAAAGCTTCATGAAACAAAAGGAGGGAATCATGCACCGGTTCCCCTGCCCTGTCGAGCCTCACACCGGGGAAGCGTGAACGAGTGAGGTGTTGGTGGATCGTTGCCTCAGAATGAATGACACCGGAAGGAGACCCCACCGGAGGTGAGTCAATTGAGTCGAAAAGATCGTCGCCACTCGCGCCGCGAACTTCAAGTTCCTTGCCGAGCAGCTGGACAAACGCCTTGCGCGGATGGAACGCAACTTCGCCAAAAGTGATCGGCCGGCAGATGCAAAGGTGATGCGCGGGTATTTCGGCTCATGGTTTTTGCCATTGCCCACGGTGTCCTCGGTTATGAGGCGATGGGCCTCAATTGCTCTTTGATCTCCGCCCCCTTCGGCGTCCTAAGTTGTGAGGCAACGCGGCTATGATGAGGGCTTCCGTTTTGTGCTGGTGCCGGGGTCCACGCCCGAGTAAAATCCCTGAAAAGAGTGCTCGAAGGGTCGAGACCACGGCCCAGTAACTCCACACCATGCCCCCTCAATCACCGTGGATAAGCCGCTTTAGATGTTTACATATAGTCATACTATTTGTATAGTGCGATAGCATGATTCCTCGCGCCTTCTGGATTCAACGTCTTCACTCCGCCTGGGCGGAGGCACCCATCGCTTGGCTCTGTGGGGTGCGTCGTGTGGGCAAGACGACGCTGGCTGATAGCC
>CAMBPV010000077.1 GCA_945869695.1 Prosthecobacter debontii | reverse complement strand
GAGCATCTCATCTTCGCCCTGCAAAACGGCTGGGTGGAGAACAACCCGAACGATTTGAAGAACCTCAGCGGGGCCGCCATCGCCTACGCGCCGAATTCGAACGCCAAAGCCGCCGCCATCATGCGTGATCAGATCGCGAAGCTCGAAGGTGATGCCGAACGCCAAACGAAGTGGCTCAAAGCGCTCGCCGCCGTCGCCAGCGCGGAGGATGTGCCCTTCATCTTTGAGCGTGGAGGACGAAATGCCACCGTTTTGGCCGCTCTGAAGTCTTCCAAACCGCAAAACGCTGAAGCCTTGCTGACGCCTCTGTTTGATTCGAAAGCACCAGCCTTGCGAAACCAAGCCCTGAGGCTCGCCGGCGTCTGGAAAGTGACCGCTTTCGCCGATCTCATCCGAAAGCTAGCGTTGGAGCAAAAACAGCCGCAAGCGCTCGATGCGCTCATTAGCCTGAAACCCGATGAAGTGGCCGCTTTGGCCCTGAAAGACACCGCGATGCTCTCCGCACTCGTTTCACGCACCGAAGGCCATTCGGCGCTGATGCGGGCCTTGCAGAAGAAAGACACGCTGGATGCCGCACAGGCCAAAAAGGTGCTGCAAACGCTCAATAACCTCGGAAAGAACGATGCGAAGTTCTCGCCGCTGCTCATGAAGCTCGCCGGGATCAATTCCGCGCTGCCAGCCTACACGAAGGAATACATCGCCAACATCGTGAAAGGCGCGAACACCTTTGGAAATGCCGCCGAAGGCAAAAAGATCTACGAAGCCGCCGGCTGCATCGCCTGCCACATCCCCGGACCCGCGAACAGCAAGATCGGCCCTGACTTGAGCGCCATCGCTCGTGGCCTGCCCATCGACATGATCGTTACCGAGGTCGTGTGGCCCGCGCTGAACGTCAAAGAAGGCTTCGAGGCCGCCACCGTCACCCTGAAGGACGGCACCGTCATGACCGGCTTCAAACAGACCGACACCGCAGATACCATCTCCATCCGCGACCTCACCGGAGCCGTCAAACCCATCAAGAAGTCGGACACGCAAAAAATCCAATCCGGTGGCACCCTGATGCCCGACGGCCTCACCAGCACGATGAACGAGCAGCAACTCGCGCATTTGGTGAAGTATTTGAGCGAACTCGGGAAGTAGAGGCTTTTGATTTAGACTCTTCGGAGTTTATAGGGATAGACAGAGTCAGCACTCCACTGACAAGCATAGAGGTCGCCGACATCATCGGAGCAGACGTCGTGCACATTCCTGAAGATGGGCTGATCTTGAAGAAGCAGGCTGACCTGATTTCCCTCATACTTGGGCTGCTGGCCACCGGGCGCGGAAATGACGCGATTGTTCTTGTCGAGGATGATGATGAAGCCGCGCTCACGCCACATGCGGTAGTCATTGGGTTTCATTCCAAAGCAGACGCCCGAAAGAAGCAGATCTCCTTGAATGACAGGACGACTCATGTAGGCACCGGGCAGATAGACCGAGTGTGAATAGGTGCCGTCCAATCGATACCAATGGAACTCATTGCGAATACGCTCAGTGCAAAGCACCAACGGCACCGAGCCACGCAGATCCAGGGTGACGCCGTGCGCTTGCATGAATTTCCCTGCATTCAGAGCCTGAGTGCTGATGCCGCCAAATTTGCGGATGAACTTCCCTGTTTCATCGAACTGCAAAATGAATTGGGATCCGTATCCGTCGGCAACGTAGATGTCACCATTCGGAGCCTGGGCTGCTTCGGTGGGTGCGTATTTCGAGGCGGCATCATAGGCTCCGCACTCTTTCGGGTTGGGGAGTTTGAGAACGATTTCACCCTTCAGGGTGGTCATCAGAACAGAGCCAGAACCCGGGTCGCAGATCAGCAAATGTTCGAGGCCACTGCGGACTGCGAGTGAGAGGCCATGTCCGGATTTGAGATTCAAAGTCCAAGCATCGAGAACAGTTCCATCCTTATCAAAGATGAGTACATTGTTTTTGGACTCATCGGTGATCATGATCAGACGCTTTTGATCATCCATGACCATCTCGTGGCAATTCTTCACCGGGTGAGTCTCGCGTTTTGCCTTGCTCCACTCGAGGTCCACTTGGTAGCGGTGATCACCGTGTCCGATGGTGGTGCCCTGGAGACTGGTCTTACTCTGCGCCTTTACAAAGGGCGCAGCTGCCAGCGCCGAACTGAGGAAGTGTCTTCGTTTCATGGTCGATTCTATGGGTCAATCAGCGGTTTCGAGGAGGATTTTCCTCTGGGTCATCATCATCTTCATCTTGATCATCGTCTTCGAAATCAAAGTCTTCGTCGAAATCATCATCCTCTTCGTCGTCGTCATCCTCCTCGTCATCCTCCTCTTCGGCTTCTTCTACGGGAGTCGCCTGTTGTCCTCGCGCTTCGATCTCCTCCAAGGCTTCGGTCATGTCATCCACGGCATCCCAGACAGCCCGAGCGGTGAAAATGGGAGCTCCGCATTTTACAGCCATCGCAATGCTGTCACTCGGCCTGGCGTCAATCTCAATGAGCTTTCGTGAGTGGAGCTCATTCTCCGCCACGATGATGAGTCGGGCGCGGAAAACACCCTCTGCGACTTCATTGATGACGATGCGATCAACTTGCGCACCGAAGGCGAGCAATACGCTGGCCAGGAGATCATGGGTGAGAGGACGCTCTTTCGAGACACCGCGCATGAACATGGAGATGGCGCTACCTACCGGCTCATCCACGTAGATCACATACGTCTTTTCGGAATTCCCGAGGAACACGGCAAAGCTCGCGTCCAAAGGCACCACTGCCCGCACCTGTACTTCAATGACATCCTTATTCATGGCGGATGCCAACTAATCTGAGGGCGGGCGTGATGGCAACCGCGCTCATGCTTTTTTCGACCCGGGATGAGGACTGCCCATGCCGAGAGAAAGGTAGCGGCGGGAGATCTCCACATACTTCAGGGCCAGCTTGGCGTTCGACTGCTGTTCCTCGACTGAAAGCTTCCTCACGATGCGCGCGGGAGATCCTACAAGCAGGGATCCCTCGGGGGCGCACATTCCCTTGGGCACCAGAGCGCCCGCTGCCACGATGCAGCGGGGGCCGATCTCTGCGCCGTCCAAAATAATGGCTCCCATGCCGACCAGCACTTCATCTCCGACGGTGCAGGCGTGAACGATGGCCCGGTGTCCGAGCGTAACGCGCTCACCGAGGATGACGGTGTGGTCATCGCTGACGTGGAGGATGCAGGCATCCTGCACATTGCTCTGTGCGCCGATGATGACGCGATTGATATCGCCACGAAGCACGGCCCCATACCATACGCTGGACTCCTTTGCCAAGCTGACCGCGCCAATCACCGTTGCGCCCGGAGCGACGAAGACGGTCTCATGCATTTCGGGTCGGGCATCAGGAAGGAGAAAGCTTTTCAGGTTCATGGGACTGGGAGTCTGGCATCGGAAGAGTGCGCTCGCACTCTGGACTTTTCGTGCGGGAGGGGCAAACTCCACTTCATGAGCAGCGAATCAAGAGTGAGAGTCGGCATCGTGGGTGCAGGTGGGATTGTAAAACAGCGCCATTTACCCGGGCTGCGGGCCATTCCTGGAGTTGAAATCGTGGCTGTGAGCAATTCCACTCTGGAGAGTGCACAGGCCTTTTGTCGAGACTATGCCCCTGAGGCCGAGGCCGTCGAGCAGTGGCAACTCTTGGCGGATCGAGATGATGTGGATGTTGTATGGATCGGGGCCACGCCTTACATGCATAGCGAGGTGGCCATTTATGCCCTCCACTGCGGGAAGCATGTTTTCTGTCAAGCCCGAATGGCGGATGGGCTGCCTGAGGCGGAGCGGATGTGGGAGGCTGCGATTCGATTTCCGGATCGGGTGACGGCTCTTTGTCCTCCGCCTCAAGGCATGAGGGGAGGGGAAATGATGAAGAAACTCCTTTCTGAGGGTGCCATCGGGACGCCTCACCAAATGGTGATCCATAGCTTCAGTGACGGCTGGTTGGATGCGACGAAGCCTGCTCATTGGCGTCAAAAAGTGGAGATCAGCGGTATCCAGATTCTCACGCTCGGCATCTATGCTGAGGTGATGCAAAAGTGGCTGGGTGATATCACGGAAGTGTGTGCCCGAGGACGTATTGTTTTCTCCAGACGAGGAGAAGACGAAGTTCAGATCCCGGATTTCGTGAATGTTTTGTGCAAATTTCGCAGCGGCTTGGAAGGCGTGATGCTCTTCAGTGGTGTTGCCGCTCATGCGCCGACGGATAAGATGACCCTCTATGGATCTGAGGGCATGTTGTCGTATGATTTTGTCACGGACGAAATTTGGATGGGTCGGCGGGGAGAGACTCCGATCATCGTGCCGATTCCTGACGAACTCGTTCGTGAATGGACGGTGGAGCGGGATTTCATCGCAGCGGTGCGAGACCGATCGGCACCGCGACCAAAGCCCGATTTCACCGAAGGCATCCTTTACATGCGGGTCGTGAATGGTGTGTGGGACTCGATGGAAAGTGGGGCCACCGCCAAGATCGGCTGATGGGATCAAAAAAATCTCAAGCTGTGCAACTCAGTGCGCCGACCCTTGTTGGCATAGTGCGCATTGAGAGTGTGCTCAGCTATCCCGCGGGCTTGGGCGATGAGGATGACTGATGAATCACTCGCACCCTTCGCGGATGCTTCTTGAAGGGCACTTGCAGAGATCGAGGTTTTGGTTCCAGGCTGAACCCACCAAAAGTTCTCGTTTGTGTCTTTCATTTCGGACCAAGAGAACCTGTCCAAGCCCGGAATCACCGCGCCGGGAGGAGGATCTGTGGCGATCAAGAACCAGGCGCGGGGCAAAATTTGGCGGGTGCGCTGAAAGGCCGAGCGCCTCAGAGTCCGCTCCCAAAATGCGCTCAAAGCCGGTAGCCAAAAAAGGGCCAGGTCCAAAGCGGTATCGCTGGGCAAGCTGCTGAAGTCCACAGTGAGATTCGAGTGATTCCAGGCGATGCGGAGGTCCAATTTTTTAGGTGGCTTCTCCGTGGGCTCTTGGAGGAGCGGTCTCAAGAACTCCACCAAAGGTGGGCTCAGTGTTTCATTTTTCACCCGCGCACGCAGAGTCGTGAGGGCCTGATGGATGCGATTCAGATTCCAACCTAACGAGCGAAGGGTGAAGAGTTGGTTCGGGGTAAATTCCCCAGCACCCTTCGGCAGGCCGAGCTTCACCAGATCGGCAACTGTGTTTTCGATGATGAATGAGGGAGCGGGCATGAACGTTGCGCACTTGCTCTTGATGCGAACAGTCGCCAAGTCAACGATCAAAAATCATTCACCTATTCGTTTCATTCGATCACCATCATGGACACTCCAGCTCAAGCCATCAATCGTCGTAATCTCCTCCGCGCAGCTTTCTCGGGTGCGCTGATCACCCCCGGTGCGTTATCGGCCGCGGA
This sequence comes from Prosthecobacter debontii, assembly GCA_945869695.1. Taxonomy (GTDB): domain Bacteria; phylum Verrucomicrobiota; class Verrucomicrobiia; order Verrucomicrobiales; family Verrucomicrobiaceae; genus JAIBCL01. Next base: position 15,433 of record CAMBPV010000077.1, on the reverse strand, counting down.
AGTCGAGAAGGCGATCGCAACTCCTGAAGCTCAATTTTCTGAGCCTGCTCATTCCCTGCCGCTTGTGGAAGATGCAGATGTTATTGTTTGCGGTGCAGGCCCAGCGGGAGTGGCCGCCGCGATCACGGCGGCACGCGCGGGAGCTAAAGTCAGGGTCTTTGAATGGCGCGGTTGTCTCGGCGGAGTTTGGACGGCGGGGTTGCTCGGCTATTTGCTCGATTTTGATAAACCTGGACTCAATCAAGAACTGCTGAAGAGGCTGGACGAGCGTGATCTGCGCAGGGGCACAAGCAAGGGAAGTATCTGTTATGAGCCAGAGGGAATGAAGTTGCTGCTGGAAGAAATGTTTGTGGAGGAGAAGATCAAATTTCAGTTTCACACTCGGGTGTCGGCTGCGTATCGCGAGGGACGCAGGCTTACGACGATCGTGACGGAGTCGAAATCGGGTCGTCAGGCGTGGCGGGCTCCTGTCTTCATCGACACGACAGGGGATGGCGATCTGGGAGCTCTCGCGGGTTGTGATTTTGAGTTTGGCGAGGCGGAATCTTGCCCCTGCCAGCCGATGTCTTTGAATGCGCTGCTCGTTTGCAAAGATGCAGAAGCTTTGGCTGCCTACATTCACAAATCAGACCCGAGCAAAGCCGATGGTCTGGCCAAGGATGCGTTCAAGGCGGAGATTCAACGCGCTGGATTCTTCCCCTCGTATTCCAAGCCAACTCTTTGGCAGGTGCGAGATAATCTCTTGCTCGTGATGATGAATCATCAATACGCCGTGCCCTGTTTTGATGCCGCCAAAATCACGGAAGCAACGGTGCAGGCGCGGGCGGAAATGAACAAGATTGTGATCGGACTTCGCAAGCTCGGCGGGGCTTGGGAGGGTCTGCAGATTGCAGCGACGGCTGAGCAGATCGGGGTGCGTGATGGGAGGCGGATCGCGGGGCGCTACGTGGTGAGCAAAGAGGACCTGATCAAGGGTGTGCGCTATGAGGATGCAGTTGTGCGGCCCACCTTCCCGGTCGATGTCCATGCGCTCACCGCTGAGAACAACAAGACGGCGGCATATCACAATGCAGGGGTCAAAGTGAAACCGTATGATATTCCATTGCGCGCATTGATCGCCAAGGATGTGGATGGCTTGATGATGGCGGGCCGCTGCATCAGTGGAGATTTCATTGCTCACGCAAGCTATCGAGTGACAGGTAATTCAGTGGCCATGGGTGAAGCGGCGGGCGTCACCGCTGCCTTGGCGGCGATGACGCACCGACTCCCCCATGATGTGCCTTGGAGTGAGGGTGAAGCGAAACTAAAAACCATTGGTCAGAGGGTCTGAGAGCGCATCTTCATTCGGATGCGCCAATTGCCCTAGATCCCTGATGTTACGGGCTTTGGAAATACTCTCCTGTTGACAGTGCGAAGGTTTTCGAGCTTCAATTCGTTGTCAGTTCATCAATCACCCATACACCCATGAAAACATCGAAAATCATCGCAGTCCTTGCTGCTTCTCTCCCTATCTTCTCCTCAGCAGGCACTTCGGCTAAGCAGCCAGTGGCGCCTGTTGAAGAAGTTCGTCGTGCCCTTACCTATGACTACATCGAAGGTGGTTATACCGGTCTGATCCCATCCTCGGGCTCGGGCAATCATGGTGGCTATTTTGAGGCCTCGTATTCTCCGGTGAACAATGTCTTCCTTTTTGGCCGTAGCGCCGTGATGGGTGGAGATGACACACTCTGGGACGTGGCTCTCGGTCTCGGCCTCTATGTGCCACTCCTCCAATCAGACAAAGCGCCGACGGTTGACTTTGTGCTCCGCGGTGGTTGGAATTTCTCCAGCTTTGACAACGGAGATGACACCAATGGCTGGTTCGTGGCCCCTGGATTCCGTGCACTCATTACTGATTCGCTCGAATTGAATGCGCAGGCTTTCTACTACAATAACGAAGATGGAGACGATGGGATCGCTGCAGGTGCTGGAATGATCTATTACTTCAACAAGAACCTGGCGCTGACCGCCAACTACTCCTACGACTTCGACGACGAAAGCCACTTCGTGCAGAGCGGCGTCCGTTACATGTGGTAGTCTGACTTCCGTTATTTCTTGCCCTTTCCCTTACCCTTGACTTTGGGCTTCTCGATGAGCGGCCAGTCGGGGTGAGGGCTATGGGCGGCGGACATGAGTTGTTCCGCCTTCTGCAAAATGTCTGGCTTTTCATCTGCCAGATCCTTCGTCTCCGCTAGGTCAGTGGAGAGATCATAAAGTTCACTGCGGCGGGCAGGTCCGTTTTTGACGGCCTTCCAGTTTCCGAAACGCACGGCTTGTAGAGGAGTGCCTTCATGGAGTTCCCAGTAGAAGAAATCACGCGGAGGTGCAGCTCCTCCTTTCAAGAGCGAGACGACTGAGATTCCGCTACCCTGGTATCCGGAGGGAGGTAAAACACCAGCCAACTCAGCTGCGGAGGGTAGAAAATCCCAAAAGGCGCAAGGCTCTTCGCAGGTGCGCCCGGCGGGCACTTGGCCGGGCCAGCGGGCGATACCAGCCTGACGCAAGGCACCTTCATACAGGCTGCGTTTATAGCCGCGCAGTTTTCCGCTCATGTCTTGATTGAAAAGCTTGCCGACTTCAGATTTCGGATCAAAGGAGGCCCCGTTGTCACCCGAAAAAATCACCAAGGTATTGTCATCAATCTTGAGGGATTTCAGGAGAGCCAAGAGCCGACCCACATCGCAATCAAGACGTGTGACCATGGCTGCGTATGTTTTATGCAGTGGAGTCCACGGTCTGTCCCGGTAGATGCCGAGGTCGTCGATCCTAAAACTCCCATGGGGTAAAGTGATCGCATAGAAAAGAAAGAACGGCTGAGTCGCTTGGCGAGTCACCCATTTTTCTACGTCCTGCTGGATGAGATCCTGGGCGTAGGTTTTTCCATCCAGAGGAATGTGCTGATCGTCGGCCCACAAATAGTTGGGGAAGTAGTTGTGAGCATGGCGCTGACAATTGTAGCCGTAGAAATGATCGAAGCCGACTTTGAGTGGGCTGCCGGTTGTGTCAAACATACCCATGCCCCATTTGCCCATGCAAGCCGTTGCATAACCAGCCGATTTGAGCACTTGAGCGACGGTAACGGTTCCTTCCGGAAGAGGCTTTTGCCCTTCGGGTTTGATTTCTCGATTGGCTCGGATCGGACTGACTCCTGTGTGAAGTCCGGTCATGAGTGACGTGCGGGACGGTGCACAAACGCTGGTGCCCGAATAGAGCTGAGGGAACAAGGTGCCCTCAGCCGCCATTCGGTCTAGATTCGGTGTCTGAATCAGTTTCTGGCCGTAACAGCCCAGATCACCCTGGGCCAGATCATCACATAGGATGAAGATGATATTGGGTTGGGTTGCGGCGAATGACGTTACTTCAAGGAGGAGCAACGTCATCGCTAGGATGATCCGTATTTTCATGGCTCAAGGATGAGTTGGGTAAAAAATCGGCCATGCATTTTTGAGGTGCATGGCCGAAAGGGCTTCGAGGGTAAATGAGAGAGGCTTACTTCGTCTTGAAATTCTTCACGAATTCGAGGCTGGCCTTCACCTCTGGGAGATTGTTTTCCCAGTTGTGTTCATACTCGGCATGAAGGGGTCCTGGAAAACCGATCTCGGCATAGGCGCGTAAAATGCCCGGGATGTCTGATTGGCCTGTTCCCCAGATGGTGTCGTGGGCTTTCGGGTCACCAAAGGCGATGAGGTCCTTGATGTGGCTGTCAAAGATACGTCCTTTCAGGATACGAATGGCATCAACGGGCTTCACGCCGGAACGCACCCAATGCCCCACATCCGCGCAGGAGCCCAGGCGCGGGTCGCGGTCTTTTACGAGGCTGAGCACGTATTCGGGATCCCAGTAGCGGTAGGAGCGATCGAGGGGCTTCTTTGGGTGGTTGTGGATGGCCATCTTGATGTCGAATTCCTTTACGATTTTTTCAATGACATCGAAGGCGTCTTCAGCCGGTTCACTCACCACGACTCCGATGCCCATATCTCTGGCAAACTCAAAGATCTTCCGGCAGTCAGCTTCGTCATTTTTGAGCCTGACCACGCCGTATCCAGCAGGTGTCAGTCCCAGTGCTTTGAGCTTGGCCTTCACGGCAGCGCGCTGCTCCACCGTTGTATTGTGATCAAACTTGAGTGCAGGATCTGCCGCCTTGTCGATAATCTGCCCCGGGAAAAACTCGACTGTCTTTCCTCCCGCGGCAGCGATCTTGTCGAGCGCGGTCATCACATCGAACAACCGGAAGGTGTAAGCCTGACAGCCTGCGTAAAACTCGCCGATTTTGGCCGACTCAGGCAGGGGTTCAGCAGCGCCAGCAACGAGCGCCAGGGAGGCGAATAGGGAAAGGGAGGCAAGGATTGGTTTCATGGATCAAGGCTAACGAAAAAGCCGTGGGCTTCTTGCATTCTCATTCGCCCGAAAGCTCATTCAAAAGCACTGAAAAAAGGCTCATGGCCGGGTTCATTTCGTGCGCAATAGCTACGACCCGTCTCCCGTTTGATCCGGATGCGTCAAATCACCGCCCTTTTTGCAATCATCGCCGCAGGTCTCAACGGTCATGCCCAGGAAGCGGCTCCTTCAGAACCCAAGCCTGTCCCTCGCATGCAGGCCATCCCGCTACCTCATCAGATTACCTCTTTTCAGCTCGATGGGCGGGAGTTAACCGCCTGTCACTTTGACTCGGCTGATCGGCGCGTCTTTTGGTATCCGATTCGGAGTTCGCGGGAGGCTTCACTCACGCGGATGGGGCATCCGCATGATCCACTCACTCACAGTCATCACAATTCCGTCTGGATCTCTCATGCCGATGTGGACGGTGTGAATTTCTGGGGCGATTTCGGCAAGGCGTTGGGGCAGATCGCCAAGATGGAGATTTCTCGGGAGGGCTATGAAGAGAGTGATGAGTTTGCAGCCATGCGGATGGTGAATCACTGGAAAGGTGAAGATGGAAGAGTGATGCTGATCGAGACGCGACGCACCGAGGTCAGACCGTTGGATGGGGCGAAAAGTTGGCTGATGATCGTGGATCTCGAGTTCACCGCGCCGGGTAAATCGATCACGACCTTCAAGCCCAGCGGTTTTGGGTTGATGGCCGTTCGCATGGCGCGTTCTATCGGGGTCAAAGATGGTGGAGGTCGCATCTTGAACTCCGAGGGAGCCGTGAACGAAAAAGCCATGTTCCGCCTTCCAGCGCACTGGTGTGACTACAGCGGTCGAATCACCAACGGCGCTGATGGTTTCGCTGGCATCACCTTGATGAATCATCCCGCCAATCCCCAGAATCCCACGCCCTACCACGTCCGAGATGATGGTTGGATGGGGGCTTGCTTGAACCTAGACTCAGCCATTGAAGTCAGTGCCGAGAAAAAACTCCGCCTGCGTTACGCGCTTTGGGTGCATGACGGCATCGCCCCCCAGCCTGAGATCGAAGCCATTTGGAAAAAGTTCACCGTGCTTCCGCAGGTTGATTTGACGCCGGTCAAAAAGTAGTGGCCGAGCGGAACCCAGCAAAAGCAAAGTGGCATCGTCCATTTAGATTCGAGCTTGGAGAGCGTATCTTCCCCTCAGCCCATGTCCTTTCGTCTTTCCAGTCTTGTCTTTGCAGCCCTTGCGGTCGCCTCAGTCCGCGCAGCAGAAGTCCCTTCTTTCCGCAACACCATCCAGCCGATTCTCACGCGCTACGGTTGTGCCATGGGCGCTTGTCACGGCGCAGCGGCTGGTCAGGGAGGTTTTCGTCTTTCATTGCGCGGATTTGATGACGAGGGGGATTGGATCTCGATCACTCGCAGCGCGAATGGCCGTCGACTCACCCTGGAAGATCCGGCTCGAAGTCTGTTGCTTTTGAAGGCGGTCAAAACGGTGCCGCACAAGGGTGACAAGCGCTTCGAGGTGAACTCGGTGGAATACAAGGCCATCGCGGATTGGATCGCAGCGGGGGCACCGGGGCCGAAGGCTGATGATCCGCGTATCGTCTCACTCTCCGTTTCAGAGCCTCATTTGGTCACCCAGCCGGGAAAGTCGGTGCAACTCAAAGTCACCGCCAAGTTCAGCGACGGACATAGCGAGGACGTCACTCGCTGGACCAAATACAACGCCACAAATGCCAGCGTGGCCACCGTCGATGACAACGGCCTCATTAAAACAACGGGCAGTGGCGAAGGCACGGTCAGCGCTTGGTATCTGAGCCAGCTCGCACTTGTAACCATCACCATCCCGAATGCGGGCAAGGCCGATGCCAATGTTTTTGCCGCACTGAAGCCGCGTAACTTCATCGACCAGCACACGCTGAATAAACTGCGTGAATTGAACATCCCGCCCTCCGCTCGCGCCGAGGATCATGAATTTCTCCGGCGTGTTTTTTTGGACACCATCGGCGTTTTGCCCACGCTCGATGAAGCCCGTGCCTTCCTAGCGGATCAGGCTGGCGATAAACGTGACCGACTCATCCACTCTCTTTTGCAGCGGCCAGAGTTCGTCGATTACTGGTCTCACCGCTGGAGCGATCTGCTGCTCGTGAACGGTGATAAACTTGCCCCCACGGCCATGTGGTCTTATTACAACTGGATCCGTCGCCATGTCGCTGCCAACACGCCCTGGGATGCCATGGTGCGCGATTTGCTCACGGTCACCGGGAGCACATTGGAAAATGGTGCGGGTAACTTTTTCATCCTTAACGATGAGCCCACCAAGTGCGCCGAGACCGTCAGCATCGCCTTTCTCGGCACCTCCATCGGCTGTGCAAAGTGCCATAACCACCCGATGGAAAAGTGGACCTACGATCAGTATTACGCCTTTGCCAATCTCTTCGCCCGCGTTCGCACGAAAAACGGAGCACAGGCTGACGAGCGTGTTCTCTTCTCGGATACGCAGGGAGATCTCGTTGCTCCTCTCACGGGCAAACCGCAGTCGCCGCGCCCGCTCGATGCGCTGGAGTCCGTGGCTCTCACTTCCACGGAGGACCGTCGTGTCACGCTTGCTCAATGGCTGACGGGCACAAATAACAAACTCTTCCAACGAGCCATCGTGAACCGAGTGTGGGCAAACTTTTTCGGCTCCGGCCTCGTCGAAGCCGTCGATGACCTCCGCGTCACCAATGCCGCGAGTAACGAGCCACTCTTCGCTGCTTTGTGTGATGAGATCGTGAAGCAGAAGTTCGATCTGAAGGCCCTCATGCGCACCCTTTTGCAAAGCGAGACCTATCAGCGCAGCAGCATCACCCTTCCCGAAAACATCAGCGACCTCCGCTACGGCTCGCATTACGTCCCGCGCCGACTGAAGGCCGAGGTGCTGCTCGACACCGTGTCGCAGGTCACCGCCGCGCCCACCACCTTCAAAATCGACCGCCGCAACGCCAACCGCGGCACCGCCGACGCCTACCCCATGGGCTTCCGCGCCCTGCAATTGCCCGACAGCAACATCGCCAGCTACTTCCTCAAAAGTTTCGGCCGCGCCGACCGCGTCGCCACCTGCGAATGCGAGCGCACCAACGAACCCAGCATGGCCCAGGCCCTCCACCTCGCCAACGGCGACACGCTGAACCAAAAACTCGCCCAAAAAGACAACCGCCTCGACGCCCTCCTCACCAGCAAGCAACCCGACGCCAAGATCATCGAAGAAGCCTACCTCCTAACCCTCACCCGCGCCCCCACCGACCGCGAACTCGAAAAAGCCACCGCGATGCTCGCCACCGCCAAACCCGAAGACCGCCGCACCACACTGGAAGATCTGTTCTGGAGCCTGATGAGTTCGAAGGAGTTTTTGTTTAATCACTGAGCATCTTGCCAAAGCCCGCCCGGTGCGCCAAACTCTGCCCGTATGTCTTCCTCCATTCCCGCTAGCACTCCTGGCAAACCATGGCAGCCACCGGCGCCGGAAGCCCTGGCCCCCGAGCTGCCTGCGTATGAAATCCTCGGCCTGCTGGGCCGTGGCGGCATGGGAGCGGTGTATCGGGCGCGGCAGAAGTCCTTGAAGCGTGAAGTCGCCATCAAGGTGCTGCCGCCGATGGTGGAAGATGATGGCTCGATGCACTTCGCCGAGCGCTTCAAGGCCGAGGCGGAGTCCATGGCGCGGCTGAATCATCCTGGCATCGTCAGCGTGTATGACGCGGGGGAGACGCCCGCTGGCCTGCTCTACATTGTCATGGAGTTCGTGCAGGGCACGGACGTGGCGCAGATGATTCATGCCTCCGGGCGGCTGCCTGCGGAGCATGCGTATGCCATCACCGCGCATGTGTGCGAGGCGCTGGCGTATGCGCATGGCAATGGTCTCATCCACCGGGACATCAAGCCTGCGAACATCATGGTCGATACGCAGGGCCGGGTGAAAGTGGCGGACTTTGGGCTGGCGAAGGCGGTGGATGCGCAGACCGGCTTCACGCAGAGCAACATGGCCGTGGGCACGCCGGACTTTGTGGCACCGGAGGCGTTGATTCCGGGGATGCCGGTGGATGGCCGGGCGGATTTGTATGCCGTGGGTGTGATGTTGTACCAGATGCTCACGGGTCAGATTCCGCGTGGCGCGTGGCAGCCTGCAAGTGTGCTCACGCCGGGCACGGACCCGCGCTTTGACCAGATCATCCTCAAGGCCATGCAGTATGACCGCGAGTCCCGCCACGGCAGCGCCACGGAGCTGCGGCAGCATTTGGACAGCATCCTGATGCCAGCGGTGCCCGCGCCGGACTTGCAGCGGTATTCGAGCGCGCAGATGCCGAAGACGCCGCCCGCGCAGCCGCAGGGCGGTAGGAGCGTTCGCCAGAACGCCGTTCCCGGCGCAGCGGCCTCGCCCCAGCCCCGTGCTCTGGCGAGCACGCCTACGCCGCCACCCGCGAAATCGAAGACGCCGCTCTTCATCGGCATCGGCGCGGCGGCGGTGCTTGGCATTGGCGCGTTCGTGATGTTCAGCGGGAGCGGAAGTCGTGAGACTTCCCCCGCGCAGTCCTCTGCCGCCGCGAGTGGCAAGCCAGCACCCAAGCCTCAAACTCTGGCGAGTTTGCCTACACCGCCCGTCAAAGTCGTCGAGCCACCGAAACCGGAGCCCAAGCCCGTCGTCGTGGCGAAAGCGCCGGAGCCGGTGAAAGTGGAGCCAGCGAAGCCTGCGGCACCCGAGCCTAAGATGGAAGCCCCCAAGCCCGCGATGGCGGATGCCTCATCAGGTAGGGCGGCTGTTCTCCCAGCCGCCGCGAGCGTCCCTGCGGCCACGAACGCTGAAAAGCTACCCGCACCGCCCCAGACGGCGCTTGGAGGACCAAGCGCCCTACCTCCAGCCTCGCCGTCCGCCAATCCGGGAACTCTAACGAGTTCCGCTACATCGCTCCCGCACGAACTCGCCGTGCTCGACGCGCAGTTCATCGCCCTGCAAAAAGAGCGCGTCACAGCGCCCTTCGAGGCGGATGTGGCAAAGCTGAATGCCGGCTACCTCGGCGGCATCGGCAAGAAGATCACGGAGGAGAAGGCCGCCGGGCATCTCGATGGCATTCTCGCTTTGGAGGCCGAGCAAAAGCTCATCAATGACAAGCAGCCCGTGCCTGATGCCGATGACGACAAAACTCCCGCGAGCCTGAAAGCCCTGCGCGCGATCTACCGCGAGGCCTATGCCAAACTGGCCGCCACCCGTGCTGCCAATCTCCAAGCCCTGACCGAGCCGCTGGACAAGCGCCTCGCGCAGATGGAGTCCGACTTCGCCAAGGCCGACCGCCTGGCCGACGCGAAGACTGTGCGCGGGTATCGGGAGGTGCTGGGTGAAGGTAGGGCGGCTGGTCCTCCAGCCGCCGCGAGTGTCGCCACGACTCCAACCCCGGCGCTTGGAGGACCAAGCGCCCTACCTATGAACCCCGCCGCCGCGCTTACCATGAAAGACGGCATCACCAACACCCTCAGCATGAAGTTCCTGCCCGTGAAAGGCACGGAGGTGCTCTTCTGCATCCACGAAACCAGACGCCAAGACTACGCGGCGTATGCCGCCGAAGTCCCCGGTGTGGACGGTGCTTGGAAGAATCAAAACCGCAACGGCATCCCGTGCGGCGACAAAGACGATCACCCCGTGGTCGGGGTGAGCTGGGAGGACGCGGTGAAGTTCTGTGAATGGCTGAGCAAGAAGGAGGGCAAAACCTATCGGCTGCCCACGGATGAGGAGTGGAGCATTGCCGTTGGCCTGGGGCGCAAAGAGAAGCACGGCAAAGGCATCACACCGGAAATGCTGAACCAGAAAGAGCAGACCGAGTTCCCCTGGGGCGATGACTATCCGCCGAAGACCAAGGACAAAGCCGGGAACTATGCGGACAGCGCCTGGCTGGAGAAGTTTCCGAACGATCCAGGCATGAAGGACTACACCGATGGCTTTCCGACCACCGCGCCGGTGATGAGCTTCAAGCCGAACAAGCTCGGCCTCTACGACATGGGCGGCAATGTCTGGGAGTGGGTCGAGGACTGGTGGAATGACGCCAAGACAGACCGGGTGCTGCGGGGTGCCTCGTCTTCGCCTACGATCGCGGCCCTCTGCTCTCCTCCGACCGCGCTCGCCACACGCCCGGCTATCGCAGCCACAGCAGCGGGTTTCGGGTGGTCATGGTGATGCGGTGAGTGTAGCCCCTAGCGTGGCCTCTTTCGAGCTTGCCGGTTGTCCTTTGAATTTTGACTCTTGAATCTTGACCCTTGAAACCGGCGAGCGAAGCGAGCCGCGAAATTTTTTCTGAAATGAGCCTTCCCAATAAAGAACCACCGCTCTACACGCTGCTCATGGAGCTGACGGGGTGGACGCTGGACCGGACGGCAGACATTCCGAAGAATGCGCGTTTCACCTTCGGCCAGCGGGTGGACAACCTCACGCTGGATGCCTTGGAATACGCCGTGGTGGCTCTGCGCAGCCCGGCGGGCAAGCTGCGGCAGGAAGCGCTGCAACGACTCGACCTCTGCCTGGAGAAACTCCGCGTGCTCTGGCGGCTGGTGCATCAGCGCACCTGGATCAGCCAAAACCAACTGCTGCATGTGCAGAGCCGCCTGGAAGAAGCCGGTCGCATGGTCGGCGGCTGGATGCGGAAGGGGGTGGAAAAATGAGCACACTGCTAAACCGGGAAGAGTGGCTGGACCAACTGGAGCGCATCGCGGCCGCCTTGCCAGCGTGCGGAGTCCCCGTGAAGATTTGTTTGATTGGTTCTGGGGCCTGTCTGCTGGAGGCGGGGATGCCGGGGCGCGCCTCTCATGATTTGGATGTCTGGCAGCCGGGCAGCGATTTTGATCTGGGTGAACTCAGACGCGCGGTGATTCAGGCTGGGTTGCTCTTTGACCCGCGCAGTGCGCTGGAACCCGGGCAGCCTTACGTCCAGATCGTGAACCCAGGTCCGACGCAGGTGGGGGCTTTTGAGCCAGTCTTCTGGGCACGGTTTGGCCGTCTGCATGTTTACCTTCCACCCTGGCCGAACTGGGTGGCGGCCAAGCTGGCCAGGGGAGAGCCGCAGGACATCGAAGATGTCCTTTATGTGGCAAAATCCCAGCGGGTGAAAGCGGAGGAAGTGGAAGCCTGCGCCGAGAGCTTTCCAGAGCCTGCCCGGCACCAAGTCTTGGAGAATTTGATTTACCTGCGTATCTTGACACCATGACCGCACGCGAAGAAAGCCTGACTGCCCGTGAGATGCTGCTGAAGCCAGAGCTGCTGGGACAGCGACTGAAAGAGCGACGCTGGGCGGATGTGGCGGCACTCGTCAGGTACGCCCGGCTGGATGTGCCGGAAAGTCTGGCCATGAGTGATCCAGCTCTTTACAGGAGCCTCCGGGAGGGCGTGACGCGCTTTTACATGCGGGGTGGCGGTGGTCTGAGCCTGGAGAAACTGGAGGCGCTGGCCGCACAACAGCGGATGGAAGAATGACACCACGCGCCCTCAAACGCCTCTGCACCCTGGAAAACCTCGCCAGCGCGGAGAATCTGCTCGCCGCATCCCAGCGTGCCATGAAGGGCAAGCGCTACCGCCCCGATGTGCAGGCATGGGCCATGCGGGAGGAAGCCGAGGTGCTGGCGATGCGTGATGAGCTGCTCTCTGGCGCATGGCAGCCCGGCCCGTATCATTTCTTTGAAATCCGTGATCCGAAGCGCCGCACCATCGCCGCCGCGCCCTTTCGCGACCGCGTACTGCACCACGCCCTGTGCGCTGTGATGTCCCCGCTGCTGGAGCGCAGCTTCATCCCGCGCAGCTACTCCTGCCAGAATGGCAAAGGCACCCACGCCGCGCGTGAATGCTGCCGCGTCCTGACCAACAAGTATCGCTACGTCTTGAGATGTGACGTGAGCAAATTCTTCCACCAGATTGATCACACGATCCTGATGGACCAGCTCACCGCCCGCATCCGCTGCCCCGCCGTGCTGGAGATCATCAGCCACATCATCACCAGCCATCACACGACCACCGAAGCACCGGCGCCTTTGTTCCCCGGAGATGACATGATGGAAGCCGCCGCCCGGCTGCGGGGCGTGCCCATCGGCAACCTCACCAGCCAGCTCTGGGGAAACTCGTATCTAGACCCACTCGACCACGCCGTCACCGAAGGGCAGGCCCACGGCGCGTATCTGCGCTACACGGATGACTTCCTCATCTTTGCCGATGACAAGGCGCGGCTCTGGGAGCTGCACGCCATCGTCATCACCCAGCTGGAGAAGCTGCGGCTGAAACTCGCGCTTCCCAAAAGCCGCCTGATGGACTGCGCGGAAGGAGTGCCGTTTTGTGGCTTCCATTTCCATCCCGGCCTGCGCCCAAGAATCCTCGGTGCCACGAAGCGCCGCTTCGAGGCGCGGCGCTATCGTCTTTTCCAGCAGGGCGTGCGTGGCGCGGAGCTGACCGCCAGCGTCTTCTTCTGGTATCAATTCAGTCGTGAAGGCAACACCACCGGTTTGCGGCGGGCCTACACCCAATGGCCGCTAGACCCACGGCTGAAGCGGCGGCGCAGCCACACTCCGGGTGCTGCGGGGTGCCTCGTTCAACAACAACGATCGCGGCAATCTGCTCTCCTCCAACCGCAATCACAACACGCCCGGCAATCGCAACAACAACAACGGGTTTCGGGTGGTCATGGTGATGCGGTGAGTGTAGCCCCAAGGCGGCCAGCCTCAAAAGTCTGCCAGATGCACGGCGGGGAAGTCCCTGCCGAGCCCGAGCCAAGAGGTCACCTAACCTGCGCCCCCGCACCTCGCGGCAGTTGCCCGCTGCGAGGAAAAGACGCGGCAGGCGGGGTGGCCGGTAGGTTCCCGCAAGGCACCGAGGGCCGCCCCGCCGATGGCTTCCGGGAAGGAGGGCGGCCATGAGCAAGGCTCAATGCCTGCCGCGCCTGGCTTCGATCAAGGCTCGAAATTGCTCTAGCGTGAGCGCTCGTGATGGATCACTCAGAAAGCGTTCCCAGCGGGAGTCGAGTTCCTTCTTTTCCGCGTCGCTCACGGAAAGCTCCTGGAGTTTGCGGAGATCAGCAGGGTTCATGACGCGAGTATCCAACTCGGCTGCTCAAATTCAAGACCAGCTTCCAGGCCAAGCCCAACGGGGTTCCGTCCAAGGACGGGTCCTCAACCGCAAGCCCGGTGGGCTTGGCCTGTCACCTTCCCCAATCGCCGACATGAACCACTTCGCCCGGCTTCACGTTTGCCAGAGCGCTCAAAACATCCGCCATCAGCGGCAGCAGCACCGGAACGCGATTGTTCCGGGCGTGAAGGACGACGAGGCCGATGGAAAAGCCCGCGACATGCTGCTGGTAAATCATGTTGCCATCAATGGTGATGAGCGCATCGAACTCCAATTGTGCCCTGCGGAGCAGATTGCCGTTTTTGATTCCATTCCACCCCATGTCCTGCACCGTCAGCACGAGATGTGGCAAAATCTGACGCTTCAGCGCCCTGGGCAGGTTTTCATCAAGCAGCAAGCGCATGATCGGAGACAATCGCCAGAGCTTTGTCTTCACCCATCTCCAGCAGCGCCAATGCTTGCTCGCGGCTCACGGATGGAAAATCATCCAGGAACATCTCCATTGTGTCTCCCTCTCCAAGATACGCCTTCAACGTGCTTATCGGCACACGAGTTCCTGTGAAACAAGGTGTCCCGCTCATTCGCTCCGGGTCTATCCAAACAATCTGATCTGCATTCATGAAATTATTATCCGCCCTCCGAATCTTGATTCAAGCACTGCTTTGCCTCATCACCACCGCCCACGCCCAAACCGTGGACTACACGACGCAGATCGCGCCGCTGTGGGACAGCTACTGCGTCGATTGCCACAGCGCGGACGATGCGGATGGCGAGTTCGCGCTGGACACCTTCGCGGCACTCATGAAGGGCGGCGAGGAGGGCGCGGCGATCGTGGCGGGGAAGGCGGAGGAGTCGCTGCTGGTGAAGTTCCTCGAGGGGCGCTCGGGTCGCGGCGGGAAGAATGAATTCATGCCGCCGGGCAAGCGCGAGAAACTGAAGGCGGAGGAGATCGCGCTCATCAAGACGTGGATCAATGCGGGCGCGAAAGGTCCGCTCGTCGCAGACGCGAAACTGATGCCGAAGGAGGTCATCACGCCGAAAATCGCGCCCACCGTGCCGCCGAAGCGCTCGATCCAGGCGGTGGCGTTTTCGCCGAAGGCACAACTCATCGCCACGGCACGCTACGGCGAGGTCGAACTCGTCAATCCGGTCAATCAAGTCACCGTTCGGAAACTCACCGGCTTCACCGGCAAAGTAAACGCAGTCGCCTTTTCGCCTGATGGCGAAACGCTGTATGCCGCCGGTGGCGAGGCGGGCATCGTGGGCATCGTGCGGAGCTGGAAAACGAGCGACGGCAGCCCGCTGCGCTCGTTTGAAGGCCGCACGGACGCGGCTTATGCGCTCGCGGTTTCGCCGAATGGCAAATTCATCGCCACAGGTGCTTACGATCAAAAAATCCGCCTCTGGGACACAGCTACGGGCAAGGAGATCGCGCTGCTCAAAGGCCACAACGGCGCGGTGAACGGCCTCTCGTTCCGCCCCGATGGCAAAGTGCTCGCCAGCGCCAGCGCGGACCGCACGGTGAAGCTTTGGATCATTCCGACGGGTCAGCGACTCGACACGCTCTCGCAGCCGACGAAGGAGCAGACGAGCGTTGTCTTCAGCGCCGATGGCAAAACGCTTTTCGCCGCCGGTGGCGACAATCGCATCCGCGTGTGGGCGATCAGCGCCACGGCAAAAGAAGGCGCGAACAAGATCCTCACCAGCCGCTTCGCGCATGAGGGCGGCCTGCTGAATCTCGCGCTCTCCGCCGATGGCAAACTGCTCGCCTCGACCGCCACGGACAAAACGCTCAAACTCTGGAACACCGCCGATCTCACCGAAAAGCTTCTCCTCGAAAAACAACCCGACTGGTCCTCCGCCCTCGCCTTCACCGACAAAGTCCAGCTCATCGCGGGTCGCGTCGATGGCA
>CAMBPV010000076.1 GCA_945869695.1 Prosthecobacter debontii | reverse complement strand
GCCATGGTGTTGGCCGTGTACATCCCGCCGCAGCTTCCTTCACCGGGAATGGAGTTCTCTTCGATGTCGATGAGGTCTTTGTCGTTGATCAGGCAGTTCGCATGTTTACCGACGGCCTCAAAAACGGTGACAATGTCAGCATCCTTCTTCTCGTGTCCCACGCAGCCCGGCAGGATCGTGCCCCCATAAACAAAGACGCTGGGGCGATTCATGCGCGCCATGGCAATGAGGCAGCCTGGCATGTTCTTATCACAACCTCCGATGGCCACGTAACCATCCATGCCTTCACAGCCGACCACCGTCTCGATGGAATCCGCGATGACCTCACGGGAAACGAGCGAGTACTTCATCCCCTCAGTCCCCATGCTGATGCCATCAGAAATGGTGATCGTGTTAAAGATCATGCTCTTGCCACCCGCGGCATCCACACCCTTGGCCGCTTCGCGGGCCAAGCGGTCGATGTGCATGTTGCACGGCGTTACCATGCTCCAGGTGCTGGCGATTCCGATCTGGGACTTCTGAAAGTCTTCGCGCTTGAACCCTACCGCGTGAAGCATCGCCCGTGAAGGCGCTCGCTCGACGCCATCGACCACGATGGCGCTGTGTTTGCGGTGAAGACTGGTAGAGGGGGCTTTGGCTGCAGATTTCTTGGGCATAATGGAATTAGGAAGGTGTCAGAGACGAGCCGGGGTTGCAAGTTCGGAAGATTGACTCAGAGAAGACTGCTATCGTCTGCGCGCTCCAGTTTACCGATTTTCTTTTTGATCATCTCCATCTGCACCGTCATTTCATGCAGGCACTTCAGGCTGTCACTCATCGTCTCGGCATCCTGAAGGTGAGGCAGGGCAGGGTGAATCTTCATGAATTGAAGCCCAATGTTTTTGCAGGCTTCGCGAATTTGACTAATGGCGGCAGAACGTTCCATGAAGCCAACATAGCGACAGGTTAGCTGGACTGCATAGAGATTTGGCGTCCATTCCGAAATTGTTTGAATGACGACCCCAGAGATCAATCACCGGCTTCCTGAAACGACTTCGGATCAAGCGCGTCCCTGAGTCCATCCCCCACTGCATTCAGGGCAAACAGCGTGCTCGAAAAAAACAAGCTCGGGAAGAAGAGCATCCAGGGAGAGGTCTCCATGTTATCTGCACCATCTCGGATCAGCACGCCCCACGATGCATCGGGAGGCTGAATGCCGAGTCCGAGGAAACTCAGCGTCGCCTCGAGCAGCATCACCCCCGGCACTGTGAGGCTCGCATACACGATCACAGGCCCCACGACATTGGGCAGCATATGACGCAGAAGTATGCGCCCCCCTCGGGCACCATAGGCGCGTGCCGCAGTCACAAACTCCTGATTCTTCAGACCTAAAACCTGCCCCCGAACCACCCGCGCCATCGTCAACCATTCCACGGCACCGATGGCAATAAAAAGCAGCCAAAACTCACGCCCGATGACGACCGTGAGAATGATGACAAAGGTCATGAAGGGAAAGGCATAAAGGATATCGACCACTCGCATCATCGCCGCATCGGTCCGCGGTCCCGCGAGGCCCGCGAGCAAGCCATAGCTCACCCCAATCAACACAGCCACGCTCGTGGCCAAAGCACCCACCAATAACGACACCCGACCTCCGTAAAGAATACGCGTGGCGATATCGCGCCCCAGTGGATCCGTGCCCATCCAGTGGGCGGCGCTAGGCCCCGAGGCCTTCAATTCAAGATCCTGCGCATTGGGCTGATGCGGCGAGATTGTTTCAGCCATCCCGCAGGCAAAAATGAGACATGCCAAAAAGACGAGCGCTCCGACCGTCAGCCAGCTCGACATCATCCGCCGCCAGGCCGCGCGCCAGGGTGAGGGTGAAAGTTGAGTTTCCAGCTTCATCCTTTAAATCCTATCTTCGGATTCAGTGCCGCTTGAATGATGTCCACCAGTAGATTGAAGCCAACAATCAAAGCCGCGTAAAAGGCGGCGGTAGCCATGGCAAGATTGTCATCCCGATTCACCGCAGCACTGACAAAATGCTGCCCGAGCCCCGGAATCTGAAAAACGGTCTCTGTCACCAACGAGCCCGTGAGCAATCCAGCCGCCGCCGGACCGAGAAAATTCAGCACCGGAAGGCAGGCCATTTTGAAAGCATGAACAAAGACCACCGCGCCTTCGGATGCACCCTTGGCCCGTGCCGTGCGGATGAACTCCTGCGCCAGTGTCTCGCGCAATCCACCCCGCGTCAGTCGTGCGATGTAGGCACTGTAAATGATGCCCAGCGTCGTGGCGGGCAGCACCCAGTCCGTGGAGTCATACCAACCCGACACATTAAACCATCTCAATTTCATCCCAAAGATCATCGCGATCAACGGCCCGAGCACGAGGCTGGGCATGCACAGTCCCAGCGTGGCCAAAACCATGCTGGTGCGATCCTCGATCGAGCGAGGATTCAACGCCGCGATGGCACCCAGCGGAACACCAATGCCGAGAGCGATCAGCAACGCCGGAAGCCCAATGGCAGCAGACACCGGAAAGCCCTGAGCGATGATCTCATCCACCCCACGCCCCGGCATTTTCAGAGACGGAGGGAAATGGAAGGTGGCATAGCCCTTCACTTGTCGCCAGAGCTGCACATACCAAGGCTGATCCAGTCCATAATAAGCTTCCAGCATTTCACGCACATGCGGCTGCATCTCCCGCTCCTTGTTGAAAGGCCCGCCCGGACTCAGTTTCAGCAGCAGAAAGGTGATCACGATCACCGCGAAGATGACCACGATTCCCTGGAGGACCCGGCTGATGATGAAGCGTAGCATTTTTTACGAAGAGGGAACCAGATCGAGAGCCTTGTAACAGCGGTGTTCCAAAAGCGAAGGCTTCCAGCCCTTCACCGAAGGGTCCAGCATGTAAGAGTGAACATACCAATAAATCGGCAGAATGGGCAGCTCATCTAGAAGCAGCAGTTCAGCCTCTCGCAAAATGGCCATTCGTTTGGCGGCATCAGCCTCGATGCTGGAGGCAGCCAACAGCTCGTCGTATCGCGACTGGTGCCAGCCTGTGTTGTTATTCCCGTCACCCTTTTGCCAGATGCTCAGAAACGTCACAGGATCGAGAAAATCTCCCACCCAGCCGGCACGACAGACCGTGAATTCGAGATCGCGTTGGGACTTGAGATAAACACTCCAGTCTTGGTTCAACACGGTAACAGGTAAATTCAGATGCTCCTGCCACATCGCCATCACCGCTTCGGCAATCGTGCGGTGAGCTTCGGACGAATTGATGAGAATTTCGAACTTCGGAAATCCAGCTCCCCCCGGAAAACCAGCCTCCGCCAAAAGGCGACGCGCCTCAGTGGGGTCAAACTTCAGAACACTCGGTGTCTCGTAGCCCTCACCGCACCCAGGCGGCGTGAATCCCAAGGCAGGCTTTTGACCCGCACGCAGCACATTCCGAATCAAACTCTCCCGATCAACGGCCAGTGCGAGTGCCTTGCGGACCCGTTTATCATCAAAGGGTTTCTGAGTGACATTGCAGCGGTAAAAATAAACACTGAGCAGCGGATCCTCATGATACTCCGCCGCGCGCTTCTCCCGATAGACTGGCGTCTTATCCAGCGGAATCGTGCTCGTGAGATGCACCTGCCCATCATTAAAAGCTCGGTCCTCAGTGCCTGCGTTTTGGATGGGCAGAAAGACGATTTCACGCAGCCTTACGGCGGCAGCGTCCCAATAATGAGGATTTCGCTCCACCGTGATCGAGTGCGTGAAGTGCCAATCTTTGAGTTGAAAGGGCCCATTTCCCACGAGGCTGCCGGGACGAGTCCACCGGGTATCACGGTCCGTCATTTTTCCATGTCGCTCGATGGCCTGCCGAGGCACTGGAAACCAGGTGTAGTGCTTCAATATCGAAGGGAGAAACGGCGTTGGCCCCTTGAGCGTCAGTTGCAATGTGTGATCGTCGATCACTCGCACACCGACTTTGGAGAAGTCTGTCATCTCGCCTTTGTTAAAGGCCTCCGCGTTCAACAGCGGATACAGCATCGAGGCGTAGTCGGACGCGAGTGCGGGAGTCAATTCTCGCTCATAAGAATACGCAAAATCTCTGGCCGTCACAGGTGTTCCATCACTCCATTTGCCGTTCGGCTGAAGGTGAAACGTCCAGGTCACAAAATCAGGCGAGTGCTCCCAACTCGCAGCCGCCCCCGGGCCATTGGCATCCGGATTCCCAGGCAACGGTGCGACCAACCCCTCGAAAAGGGCACCGAAAACATGATGCTCGGGTTGTCCCGTCGCCAAATGGGGATCCAGCGTTTCCGGTTCACTTCCATTCCCTAAAATCAGCGTCCGGGTTTGTTTGGCGGTCTGAACACGCGTCGGGCGCTGCTGCCTCATCTGATGAAACCACATCAATCCCGCGCAGGCGAGAACAAGTGAAATGATGCGGAAACGCCCGGTCATGGAAAGCCCCACTCATGCCAGAAAGACGGGTAAGAGTAAAGTCTCGGTTCGCCCCCCAGCATCTGAGCAAGTCTGGAATCTACGAAGCCGCAACCGCCGTCTGTTTCTGCTCACCCAGTCCTTCGACTCCGAGCTCGACCACATCACCCGATTTCAGAAACAAAGGCTCGGGCTTAAACCCCAATCCCACCCCTGGAGGCGTGCCTGTCGTGATCAAATCACCCGGAAGAAGGGACATGAACTGGCTCAAGTAACTCACCAGTTTCTTCACCCCGAAGATCATCTGCGCCGTGCTGCTGTTCTGAATCTTTTTCCCGTTGAGCTTCAGCCAAAGGGCCAAATTTTGCGGGTCAGCCACCTCATCACTCGTGGCGAGGAACGGACCGATGGGTGCAAAAGTGTCGCAGCTCTTGCCCTTCACCCACTGGCCACCGCGCTCGAGCTGCCACTCACGTTCGCTGTAATCATTGTGCACACAGTAACCGGCCACATGGCTCAGGGCGTCCTCTTCCGACACGTAACTGGCCTTTTTACCGATCACAAAAGCCAGCTCAACTTCCCAGTCGGTTTTCTTGGATAAACGAGGAATCACCACGTCATCGTTCGGTCCCACGATGGCAGAGGTGGCCTTGAAGAAGACAATCGGCTCAGCAGGAATCGGCATGCCGCTTTCCTTGGCGTGGTCCACATAGTTCAGGCCGATGCAGATGATTTTACTTGGCCGCGCCACACAAGGCCCGAGTCGCACGGAAGCATCCAAAGTGGGAGCGGTGGCTGCATTCGCAGCAGCCCATGCCGACAGACGCTCCAGACCATCGCCTCCAAAAAATTTCTCATCGTAGTCGCCTCCAAATGCACTCGCGTCGATGCGACGGCCATCGTCGAGTTGCAGGCCGATTTTTTCTTCTCCAGGGTTTCCAAAGCGGATCAATTTCATGGGGTGTTATCAGGGGGTGAATTCGGGTTTCGAAGTGGGTTTCTCTATTTGTCCTCGCCCTCAGCGTTCGTGTAGCGACCGATGATGGGATACTGCTCCAACTCGGCGATGGTGCCGGTGACGGGAAAGCTCTCGCGGCCCACCCAATAAACAGCAGCCGCTGCGATGTCCTCAGGCATCAAAAGACGGCCCATCGGCATGACATGACTCGGCAGGCGCTCAGGCCAGCCTTCACCGAGACCGTCACCCAGTTTGACCTGGTATTCATTATCCGAGAGCGTCCAACCGACGTTCAACTGATTCACCCGCACGCGATCCATGCCGAGCGAGTCGGCCAAATTTCGCGTCATGGTCATGAGTGCGCCTTTCGACATGGAGTAAGCCAGCATGTTGGCCTGACCGCAGTGGGCCAGCACGGAACCAATGTTCAGCACGACGCCTTGGTTCTTCTTCAATTCCGCAAACAACGCACGGATCAGCAGCATCGGGGCACGAGCATTCACGGCCATCATCCGATCAAAAAATGCCGCGTCTGTCTCGGCGATACGTCCCCGATTGGTGATTGCCGCATTGTTCACTAGGGCATCCACTCTGCCAAAGGCCGCGATTGCTTCTGCTGCGAGCTTCTCGGGGTAAGTCGGATCTTCCAGGCTGCCTCGGCAAAACGCGGCTTTGTCCTCTCCCAGCTCCTTTTTCAGCGCCTCTCCGCGCTCAGCATCACGACCATGCAAAATGACTTTGGCACCTTCGGCGACAAAGCGTCGCGCCATGAATTCGCCGATTCCGGTCGTGCTTCCGGTGATGAGGATAACTTCGTCTTTGAGTCGCATAAGGATGGATGGGTCGAGTGAAAGGGCTTTCTATGGCGAGAAGATTCGCAGACTCAAGGAGCGACCTGCCAAAACCACCATCGCCACATCGGATGGAGTCGAGAAGTAGATACGGTGCCAGTAAAAATTACTTCACCCCCTTTTCTCAATGGATCGGCAGGCAGTCCTCACGGAGTCGTGATCCAACCGAGATCGAAGCGAGCGATTTGGATTTCCGATTTCCCCTCGTATAAACACAGGATGGTTCCGTCCGGCAACACCGCGAGATCGGAGTAGGCGCTGGGGCCGGGGTCGAGGGTCTTGTTGATAGGCCAAGTCTTGCCATCGTCGCGACTGAGTTTGATGCTCAGATTCTCGCGCTTGCCCCTGCCTGCGGGCACCTCTTTGCCGTCTTGATCGAGCTTTAGGGTGTGCGGATTGGAAAAAAGGAGCGTTCCGGGATTCGATGGATGCGCGATGATGCTGGCCATGCAGATGGGTTCCCAAAGTTGGTCGTGAAAGACGGGCTTGGTCCAGTTTCGGGCACCATCCGGACTGGTGGTGACGAGCTTGCGATTGGCTTTCGATGCATTGCGGTTCACCAGCAGGACCCGACCGTCGGAGAGTTCGGTGATCATCGTTTCATTCGGGTTTCCAAAGTCGCCTTCGTTCGGCAGACAGAGGTCTCCGGCTTGCCAAGTCTTGCCGTGATCATCGCTGAAGATAGTGCCCGCAGCCGAGGGTGCATGGTCGCCGGTTTTGCCATAAGCAAGCCAGATGGGCACCACCAGGCGTCCGCTTTTGATCTGAATGCCATGTCCGGGACCGGTGGCGATGACCTTCCAATCATACTTGGCACGAAAAGGTTCAAACGAGGCGGTGATTTCCACGGGCGCGCTCCACGTCACGCCGTCATCCGTGCTGCGCATGGAGAAGCATCGGGCGTAATTGATGCAGTAAAGGAACTCGATG
This sequence comes from Prosthecobacter debontii, assembly GCA_945869695.1. Lineage (GTDB taxonomy): Bacteria > Verrucomicrobiota > Verrucomicrobiia > Verrucomicrobiales > Verrucomicrobiaceae > JAIBCL01. The sequence continues at coordinate 14,060 of CAMBPV010000076.1, read as the reverse complement.
GCTCCAGTCTCGCGATCCACAATGGCGACGGGGTTGTTCACCGTTTGCTCTTGCTCCCCGCCCGCTGCCTTGTGCGGATTGCCTTCCAAACGCGTTCCCGTGTGGGCGATCTGTTTCGACATCCCCCAAGTCTTTCCACCGTCGGTGGATCGACGAAGATGAATTTCGATCTCACCCCAATCAGAGCTGTTGTTCCTCCTCGCCTCAGCATAGGCCAGCACCGTCCCTTTGGCTGTCACCACGATGCCAGGAATTCGATAGCGAGCGATACCGTTGAGTCCCGGAGGAAACACTTCATTCTTTTCGAAGAGGGACTCTGCAGAGGAAAGGATTCCGCAGAAGGAGCAGAGAAACAAAGAGGCAAGAAGGGTCTTCATGGTGATTGGTGATGAGGGGTAACTGATTGAAATATGGTAACACTCATTTGGCGACCGGCCATTCCAAGACCTGCCGAGCGCTGACAAGATGCGACCGGAGTCTTTGATAATCGATCAACTGCACAGCGGCTTTTTCATCGATCGCGATGACAGCGGCAGCGGCGGCGCTTTGACTCGTGATCATCAACACGGGCTCCATCCGAAGGCTCGCAAACGCGGTGTGACTGGCACTCAAAGCGAACGTCACGAGCAAATTCTCGCATTCGCTTTTCTTCGGCACGATCGCGTCGTAGCCGATCTGATAGGGACCAAAGCCACCACGGGATCCCGCAAGTTTCCCCTCACGGCACACAACCCCGTTTCTGACAATACGCCGAATCTCATGCACATCCGTGCCATAGCTACCGAGGCCGATGGACTTGGGAGCGATCTCGCGCCCAAAGGTGTGATGCTCCGTCATCACGAGGTCACTCGCCATTCGACGTGCCTCCCGGATGTAGAGTTGGTGGGGCCATCCCCCCGAATCACGAAATTCATCCTTCGGCAGTCCGAACCTTTGCATCTCCTTTCGCACCTTTTCGGGCACCCGTTTGTCCGTCGCCAAAAAATGGAGAAGGCCACGATGATAGTCTTCGTGTTGCTTGGCAATTCTGACGCGCTCAGCATCGCTCGCCGTCGGCCATGCATGGCTCGCACCGGGCAAATTGGCTCCAAAGGTGGCCGTATTAAAATCCCACTTCTCATTTGGCAGCGGGTCATATTTTGAAAACCAACGCAGATCCATTTCGTCGCCGTTTTGTAAACAGGCATCCATGAAGCGGACCATGATCTCATACATCTTCGGATCATAGTTAGCGGGTGGCGTGATTGGAATCCGGTTGTCCCTATTTGTCGTCAGGCAGAGACGATAGCAGTAGGCCTGAACACCCGGAGCGGGATCTCCGGGCTTGCCGGTGCTGTCGACCTCAATCAAAGGCAGCACTCCGCTTTCGGGGCAGCCGATCACGACGTAGGGATCGAGCGGAAAATCCCGATCCCAAACACCCTGCCCTCCTTTGACACGACCGTTGGCTCCGGGCATGAGATGCTCACTGCGTGGTTTGAATTTGGCATCGTATTGGATGCCGTTTAACGACTCCCCATACTTGGCGTTGCCCTCCCTCAAAAGGGTGAACGTCACTCCGGCCCTGGCCATCAAATCACCCTCGTAGGTCGTGTCGATGAACACTTTCGCGCGGACGATATCACCGTTCGCGAATGAGATCGATTCAATGCGAGGGCCCACCTTGTTCACCTCCGCAAGTTTTGCGCCGCGCAACACCCTGACACCCGCTTCGTTTACCATCTCCTCAAACACTCGCTCCGCTTGATGCGGCTCGATCGCAAACGCACCTCCTGTGGCTGGACCACCCGCACTTTTGAAAGGCTGACTCCAGTCGAGCTTCTTCCCATACTGACCGACAAGCCGGGTAAAATACTCACGAGCAATACCGCCCACGCTTCGAGGATCTCCGATGTCCACCGCACTCAGTCCGCCACTCGTCATTCCACCGAGATGCTGTCCCGCCTCCGCAAGGAGCACGTTCTTCCCCATCCGCGCCGCCTGAACTGCCGCCACCACGCCCCCAGAGGTTCCGCCATAGACACAGATGTCCGTGTCGATCACCGCCGCTGTGGCGATGGACGAAAAAACACAGATGAAAAGCAAAAGTGGTTTCATGAGATGGATTCAGACTAGACGCGGATGGGCGCGCTGTATTTCGTGTCTTCGCTACCTCTCTCCGAGATCCAAACGATTGATCTCCTGGGGAATCTCTGCTGCCAGGTATTCCAGCACCGACTGCACACGCTGCGGCAGATGCTCATGCGAGGCATGAGCGAGGTGAAGGTCCACCGGCTCGATACGCCATTCGGGCAACAATTGAACGAGCCGTCCAGCGGCAATATCTCTCATGGCCATCCACTCCGGAAGACTGGTGAATCCGGCTCCCTCAATGGTGGCCTCTCGCAAAGCAGTGACGGTGTCGAGCAACATGACCGGGGCAAATTTGAGCTTCGAGATCTTTTGTTTCCGGATCAGGTCCACACGGTCCCGTGCATAAAAATGGGGCTGGAGAATGCCTAACCAGGGCAGCCGGTTCAAATCATCCGGTTGCCGCGGCATCGCGTGATCCCGCATCAACGATGGCGCTGCAACGATCCGACGGTGCAGTTGGGCGATCTTCCTTACCGTCACGTGCCGATCCGTTGACGCGCCGACCATGATACCGCAGTCAAAGCCCTCTTTTACAAACTTAGTCGGTCGATTGATGAGATGCAGCTCCATCGTGACATGAGGATGCTGCTTCTGGAAGCGGGAAAGCACACGTGAGACGATCCACTGACCGACATCCACAACGGAAACGATTCTCAAATGACCGCGCAGAGACTGGCGCTCGCTGCGCAGGCGGCTGCCCAGGCGATCTGCAAAATTCAGCAACTCACGAGCATCCGCCAGCAGAATGCGTCCGGCCTCTGTCAGGCTCATCGTGTGAGTGTCACGCCGCAAAAGGGGAGATCCGATCTGGGTCTCCAACGCGGCCAAATGACGACTCAGCGTCGGTTGCGCCATGCTCAGAACCTTTGCCGCCGCCGAGATACTGCCCGAATCAGCGATTTGAACAAATTCACGAATGTGCTGAAGGTCATTCAAATTGGTCATGTCGTAAGCGTATAAGCAATATACAGAAAATGCACTATTTATGCGGTCTCAGGGTTCGTATTTGTGATCACATGATCCCTCCGTCACATTTGCGAGCTCTTGCAGCGCTGCCTTGGTCGTCTCTGACGGCGGCGGCGCTCCTGCTCGCATGCTTCACCGCCTGCAAACCCCAGACCAAGGGCATCACGGGTCTTCCCCAGGCTGGGCCTGTTTCCGTCACTGCCGCCAAGCCGATGGCTCGACGTCTGACGGACTGGGACGAATTCACGGGCCGCCTGACGGCAAGGGACAAAGTGGAAATCCGCGCTCGCGTCTCCGGCTACCTCACCAAAATCAGCTTCAAAGAAGGCACCGAGGTCAAGGAAGGCGATCTGCTCTTCACCATCGACCCTCGCCCCTACGAGGCCATCGTCCAACGGGCGGAGGCTGTGCTGGCCCAAGTGAAAACCAATGCGGAACTGGCCAATATCGAAGCGAAGAACGCCACCAAGCTGCGCCAGGGACAGGTGATTTCGACCGAGGAAGCGGAGCGGCGGCTCAAAAGTGCTGCGGGCGAGCAATCCGCTGTGCGTGCGGCAGAGGCCATGCTCAGTGCAGCCAAACTCGATCTCGAGTTCACCGAGATCCGTGCACCGATCAGTGGTCGCATCAGTGATGCACGCGTGACCGAGGGGAACCTCGTGACGGGAGGGACCAAAGATGCAACCCTGCTCACTACCATCGTCGCGCTGGACCCGATTTACTGCGACATTGAAGTCGATGAACGCTCCGCCTTGAAATACCGAGAGATGCATAAGAGCGGCGAGCGTGAGAGCGCCCTGTTTGTAAAAATCCCCGCTGAGATGGCGCTCGTGAACCAGGAAGGCTGGCCGCACCGAGGCGAGATCGACTTCGTGGACAATGAGATCAATCCCACCACCGGCACCATCCACGCCCGCGCCGTTTTCCCGAACAAAGACCGCCTCATGTCGCCCGGCTTCTTTGCCAAAGTGCGCATCCCTGGCAGCGGCGAGTACGATGGGCTGCTCATTCGCGACGCCGCCGTGGGCGATGATCAGGGTAGCAGCTACGTGTGGGTGCTGGATGCAGAAGACAAAGCCGTCTATCGACCCATCACGCTCGGGCCGCTACTGGATGGCCTCCGCGTTGTGCGCAGTGGCTTGAGCACGGATGACCGTGTCATCATCCTCGGACTCATGGGCGTCCGCAGTGGCAGTGTCACGAAGCCCACGCTCGCTGACATGTCGATCACTCCCACGAAGGACAAGCAGCCATGAATTTTGCACGGATCTTTGTGGATCGTCCGATCTTCGCGGGCGTGCTGAGCATCGTGATCACCCTGTTGGGAGCGCTCGCCTATTTTGCGCTGCCCGTCTCGCAGTATCCCGAGGTCATTCCGCCCACCGTCGTGGTTACCGCCTCCTATCCGGGCGCTGATGCCACGACTCTCGCGGAAACCGTCTCCACACCACTGGAGCAAGAGATCAATGGTGTCGAAGACATGATCTACCTCTCGTCCTCCTCCACCAGTGATGGCCGCGCACAAATCACCGTCACCTTCGCCCTCGGCACGGATTTGGATAAAGCGCAGGTGCTGGTGCAAAATCGCGTCAATGCCACCATCTCACGTCTGCCTGAGGAAAGCCGGCGACTCGGCGTGGTGGTGAACAAGCGCTCACCCGACCTCACGCTGGCCGCGCAATTCTACAGCCCCGATGGCTCACGCGAAGTGGGTTACCTGAGCAACTACGTCACCCTTCAGATTCAAAACGAAATCGCGCGGATTCCCGGAGTGGCGGAGGCCTCTTTACTCGGGGGTCTCGACTACTCGATGCGTGTTTGGCTTGATCCTGAAAAGATCGCCGGTGTTGAACTCACGGCGGGAGATATCGTAGGCGCCATCCGCGAGCAAAACGTGCAGGTCGCTGCCGGATCACTCGGCCAGCCACCCGCAGCACAAGGACTGGAGTTCCAGTACACACTCACCGCTCCGGGTCGCCTGAAAAAAGCAGAGGAGTTTGGCGACATCGTGCTTAAAACCGGTGGGCAGGGTGATGTGGTGCATCTCCGTGACGTGGCACGCATCGAGCTGGGCTCCCGGGACTACTCCAGCAAGACCTACATGGATGGCTACAATGCCGTCTCACTGCGAGTCTTCCAGCTTCCCGGCAGCAACGCCATCCAGACAGCCGATGCCGTTTACGCACGCCTGGCACAGCTCAAGGAACGCTTCCCACCCGGCATTGATTACCGCATCAATTACGACACCACCAAGTTCGTCCGCGCTTCGATCCGATCCGTGCTCACCACGCTGGTCGAAGCCGTGCTGCTCGTCGTTTTTGTTGTCATCCTCTTTCTGCAAAGCTGGCGTGCCTCCATCATCCCGCTGCTGGCCGTTCCTGTGTCACTCATCGGCACGCTTGCCGTCATGCAGGTGTTTGGTTTCTCGCTGAATAATCTCTCACTCTTCGGTCTCGTGCTTGCCATCGGCATTGTCGTTGATGACGCCATCGTTGTCGTCGAGAACGTCGAGCGAAACATCGCCAAAGGACTCGCTCCGCGGGAGGCCTCCATCCAGGCCATGAAGGAAGTCAGCGGTGCCGTCATCGCGGTAGCTCTTGTGCTTTGTGCGGTCTTCGTGCCCACCGCTTTCGTCAGTGGCATCACCGGGCAGTTTTACAAACAGTTCGCGCTGACCATTGCAGTCTCGACCCTCATTTCGGCCTTCAACTCACTCACCTTGAGTCCAGCCTTGTGTGCTCTGCTATTGCAGCCCCACGGAGCCAAATCGGACGGACTCACCCGGCTCATCAATTTTTTTCTCGGCTGGTTCTTCCGCCTTTTCAACAGGGTCTTTAACTTCAGCTCTGAACTCTACGCGGGCCTGGTGCGTAAACTGATCCGCTTGGCGCTGCTGGTCCTTCTCGGCTACGCGGGCCTGATTTTCCTCACGCAGAGAGTTTTTAAGGAGGTGCCCAGCGGCTACATTCCCGCCCAGGACATGGGTTACGCCATCGTCCTCGTCCAGCTTCCTGATGCCGCCGCCTTCGAACGCACCGACGCCATCGTGCGCCGCATGGATGCCATGGCGAGAGAGATCCCCGGCATCGCCCACACCTTCGCCATCTCTGGGTACTCCTCCGTTTTGCAGGCTAACCAGCCCAACGTGGGCGCGGCCTTTCTCGTCTTCGATGAGTTCACCAAGCGCAGCAGTCCTGAACTCAAAGGCGACCGTTTGCTGGCCACGATCCGGCAAAAGTTCTCCACCATCCAGGAAGGTCGTGTGCTCGTGTTGCCGCCGCCGCCTCTGCGGGGTCTCGGCAATGCTGGAGGCTTTAAGATCCAAGTGCAGGATCTCAATAACGCGGGCCTCGACGCGCTTGAGGCTGCCACTCAAAAGCTTCTCACGGCAGCTCAAAACGAGCCTGGTTTTATCTCTCTCGTCACCGGCTTTCGCGCTCGCACCCCACAGTTTAGACTCGAGATCAATCGTGCACAGGCCAAGACAATGGGGGTCTCACTCTCCGAATTGAATGAGGCGCTCCAGGTCTATCTCGGCTCTGTTTATGTCAATGACTTCAACCTATTCGGTCGCACCTACCAGGTTACTGCTCAGGCCGAGTCAGCCTACCGCAAGGACCCGGCTGATATTGCCCGTATCAGAATCCGCAATCAGAACGGCGACATGGTGCCCCTCGGGGCTCTCGTGAAGGTCATCAAAACAGGCGGAGCCGACCGGGTTCAACGCTACAACCTTTACTACTCCGCGGACATCAACGGCAACACGCTGCCCGGCATCAGCTCAGGCCAGATGATCGAAAAGATTGAGCGTCTTGCCAAAGAACATCTGCCCACAGGCTTTGCCATTGAATGGACGGATCTGACGTATCAGCAGATTCTCTCCGGCGATACTTTGTTGTACATTTTCCCTCTCTGTGTCGCCTTCGTCTTTCTCGTACTTGCCGCGCAATACGAGAGCTGGAGCATGCCTTTGTCCATCATCCTCATTGTGCCCATGTGCCTCCTCTCCGCGCTCGTCGGCGTCTGGCTTCGCGCTCAGGACAACAATATCTTCACCCAAATTGGACTGGTGGTGCTCGTTGGCCTTGCCGCGAAAAACGCCATCCTCATTGTCGAATTCGCCAAGCAACTTCAGGATAGCGGCACGGATCGCGTGACCGCCGCCGTGGAGGCCTGTCGACTGCGTTTGAGGCCCATCTTGATGACCAGCTTTGCGTTCATTCTCGGCGTGCTTCCGCTGGTGCTCGCCACCGGAGCGGGTGCAGAAATGCGTCAGGCTCTTGGCACAGCCGTCTTCTTTGGAATGATAGGTGTGACCCTCTTCGGCCTGCTCTTCACTCCCGTCTTCTGCGTCATCCTCCGCGCCATCGTCGAGCGTCGTCAGGCCAAAGCTCTTCCTTCTCCCGCCCATGCAGACCATTGATTCAACGCCGCCTCAGTTTGGCATCGCCCGTGTGGATCGCGCGCAAACATCGGCCGTGAAGCGCATGACATGCACGGTTTTCGTCTGCATGACCTCCAGTTGCACCGTCGGCCCAAAGTTCATTCAACCCCAGCCGAAAATGCCTGCGGACTATGCTTCTCGGCCGTCCAACGCCACTTCCAGTGAATCTGCATGGTGGCGCAAGCTCCACGACAACACCCTTAACACCCTCATCTCTCAGGCCGTTGGTCAAAACAAAGATCTTGCCGTTGCCCAATCACGACTTCTCGAAGCACGCGCCCTGTGGCGTGAGGCACAGTTCGCCTTTGCACCCACGGTGACCAGCAGTGCCAGCTACGCCTCCACCCTTCTGGGTGCCTCGACAAATGCAGCCTTTCGTGGGCGCACGGTTGAATTCTGGCGCGCTGGGTTTGATGCAGATTACGAGCTCGATTTCTTTGGCCGCGTTCGCAACTCGGTGAAGGCGGCAAAGGCGACCAGCAGCGCAGCCCAAGCCAACCTTCAGGACCTCCTCATCACACTCCAGGCAGAAGTTGCCATCAATTACCTCGAGCTCCGCGGTGCCCAGGCCCAGCTTGCCGTCGCCCGCGAGAACGCTGGCAACCAGGCCGATGCCAAACGCATCGCGGAAGCCTCTCTCAAAGGTGGACGCGGCACCCAGCTCGACGTCGCCCGTGCCGATGCCCTTTGGAATACCACCCAAGCCCAGATCCCCACTCACGAGGAGAACATCGCCCGTGCCATTCACCGGATTGCTGTCCTGAGCGGGCGGAATCCGTCAGATCTGCGCCCTACGCTCCAAAAGAGCGCCAGACAGCCCGCGATTCCCTCGAAAGTCACCATCCTCAAACCAGCAGAACTGCTACGGAAACGCCCCGACATCCGCATCGCTGAAAATGCCTTGGCTGCCGCAACGGCACGAGTGGGCATCGCCACAGCCGATTTGTTCCCGCGTGTCACCTTCAGTGGACGTCTGAACATTGAAGCCCAGGCCCTGACCAGCCTCAGTCAACACGGCTCAGATGGTTACAGTCTCGGCCCGAACATCAGTTGGGCCTTCCTCAATCTTGGCCGAGTCCGCCAGCAGATCAAAGCAGCCGGGCGCCGTGCCGATGCCGCACTCTCGACCTATGAGCAGACCGTGCTGCTCGCTCTGGAAGAAGTCGAAAACGCCCTCACCAGCTATGATCGCGAGCGCGAACGCCTGCGGTACCTCGAGGCCAGCGGCGCAAGTGCCCGAGAAGCCTCCACCCTGGCTCGTCAGCGCTACCAAGACGGCGTTGCTGACTTTCTCACCGTCCTTGATGCCGAGCGCGTCGCCCTTGCAGCTCAGAACGACGTGGTCCTCAGTCGCACCCGCGCCGCCGCCGCCTGGGTCCACATCCAAAAGGCCATGGGCGGCGGAGAGGAGTAGAACTCACTGCTCCAGCCACTCGCGGTTAAACCGCGCCAGCGTGAGTCGTCCACCTGCAAACGCAGCGACGCCTTTGTTATCACCGCTGCGCCCGTAGAAGCAGAGCAGAGTCCCGCTCGGAGTGACAGCAAGGTCGGAATACATACTCGGACCCTCTTCGATGCATTTGTTGATCGGCCAGGTTTGACCTTCATCACGACTGAGTTTGACACTGACGTTCCTGCGCGCGCGGGATTTGCCCGGCTCGGGTTTACCCTTGGCCACGTCCAGATTGTGCGGGTTGGAAAAGAGAATGGCGCTTTCACCCTCGTGGTTGTAGCGCACGATCCCGGCCATGCAGATCGGCTCAAGCAAAGCTTCATCAAATTTCGGTGTGCTCCATTGGGTGGCGCCATCAGGACTGGTGGTAATGAGTCGGCGGTGGGCTTTGGATTCGCTGCGAACGTTCAACATGACACGGCCATCCTTGAGTTCGATGGCGACCGTCTCATTGGGATTGATCCATTCCTCGGTGCACGGCACAGCGATGTCTCCAGCCTGCCAATTTTTGCCTTGGTCGTCGCTGTAAAGAGTGGCGGTGACGCTGGGGCGATGCGCATTTCCACCCGCACCTGTGGAAAGCCAGACTGGAACAATGAGCCGTCCATTCTTGAGCTGAATGCTGTGATTCGGACCAGTGGCCAGCACCTTCCAGTCGTAGTGCTTTTTGAAAGCTTCAAAGGCTGCCGTGATTTCGGTTGGCCTGCTAAATGTCATGCCATCATCGCTGCTACGCTGGTAAAATACCCGCATGTATTCGAGGCAGAACAGCATGTGAACGGTGCCGTTTCGATCCGCAATGAGGACGGGGTTGTTATAAGTCACATCGTTGGGATCAACGTTCTTCATCTTCAGCGCGAAAGGATTTTTTTTCTTTGGCCCCGGCACATCCGCGATGCTTTTGGCAGCGCTCCACGTATTGCCATCGTCCGTGCTGCGCCTTAAGAGGATGCGGATGTCATCCCAATCGCTGACACCCGCCGCACGTTTGCGCGCCTCACACCAGGTCAAGACAGTGCCCTTCGCCGTCACGACGACACCGGGGATGTGATAGAGACTGTAGGCCGGATGGTCGCCAGCGACAAACAAGTCATGCTTTTCGATGAACGGCTCGGCGGCCTTGAGTATGCCACTAAGGGCGATGAGGAGTGCTGCGATGTGTTTCATGTCTACCATTCTCCTGAGCGTTGAAATCGAGTTTTGGCATTTTGCCCAAACTGTGCGCCAGCTTTGGCGAGGTTGCTTACAATCTGATCAGAGCTAAGTCCAGCACTGCCTCGCGCAGCCGGGATGACGGTCTTGCATTCGTTGGCGTCCATAAAACGAGCGGCTTCCAGAATGTTTGCCTGTGCCTCGACCTCTATGACAAGAAACCCGTGTTTGTCAGCATGAATGAGATCTCCAGGGCTCACCTTGCGGCCAAAGATTTCAACCTCACAATTCCACCGCACGGGATGCACATGCGCATGACCGACGCACAGGCGGCGCGCCAGAGCTTTGAATCCCGCGTTCGTCATCTCATCGACGTCGCGGATCGCACCATCCACGATGGTGCCAACGCATCCGAGGGCGCGGTGCATGTTGCTGTTCACCTCGCCCCAGAACGAGCCGATGACGCGCGGCTTGTCGAGGTCCTGCACGCAGACGATCTTGGGTCCCGGAATACCGGCGACATAGCGGCGATACTCATTCCACGCGTCCGCGTTCGCCTCGCGATGCGCCTTGTTGCTCGGCTCGACGACGACGGTGACGGCATACCCCACCATCGGTCCCATCTGGGGCATGAAGTCGCGGGTTTCCTCGAGGTTGAAACCGTCCGCGGCCGGGTCGCGCCGGGTGATCTGCTTCCAGCCATTGTAAATGGTGGGAGTGTTCCAGCGCTTGAGTTGAAGGAGGTCGGAGTGGGATGGCATGATGGTTTTGAGTTAAGATTTCACCCATTCGAAGAAGCCCATTTGCTCCAACTCGGAGCGGAGGGCCTTGGTCTGATCGGCATCGAGAGCCGCACAGGGCATTCGCGGAGGGCCGACCTCGACACCGAGCATCGCCATCACCGCCTTGGCCGCGCCCATGTAGCCGCGCGAGGCGAGCGCCTGGATGAGGCGGACGGACTTCATTTGTTCTTCGCGGGCCGCGGTTAAATCGCCACGTTGAAACGCACCGATGACGCGGAGGTAGACCGGCGCGGCGAAGTTGAAGGAACTGCCGACCGCCCCCGTGGCACCGAGAGCGAGCGCGGCGAGCAGCATTTCATCGAAACCAAACGGGATGTCGAACCGACCCTCATGCAAGGATCGGCAGAGCTGATACTCCATGAGATTGCTGCTGGTGAACTTGATGCCCGCCAAATTCGGGATGCGTTCCGCCGCCTGATCGAGAAACCCGGAGGGCGACAGGGCAAGGCCCGTCATGGAGGGGATCTCGTAGTAGTAAAAGGGCAGTTCGGGCGCGGCGGAGGCGACCTGGGCCATGCTCGCAACCAGTGTCGCGACACTCCCCGGCTTGAAATACGAGGGCGCGAGGGCGCTCACCGCTACCGCTCCGAGTTCCTGCGCCTGCGCCGCGAGCGCGCTTGAATCGCCGAGGCAATTGGATCCCACATGCACGACCACCTTCAGCGCAGAACCCCGTGTCACTTCAAACCAACGCCCGGCCAAAGAGCGCCGTTCTTCGAGCGTCAGTGAGCTGCTCTCACCCGTCGTTCCACCGATGAATGCATATCCCACACCGGAAGCCTGCAAATGCGCAGCCTGCTTTTCGACAATGGCGAGATTGAGTGATCCGTCTGCGTGAAACGGCGTGTGGGTGGCGGCAACGAGGCCTTGGATGCGATGGATGCCCATGATGTGCTCCCTGATAACGCACGGCAGGCCCAAACACTGCGAGAAAACTACCTGTTCTTTTGGGGAACAGCGGGTCTCCCCAGAGTCTCGCCTCGCACAAAGGTCGGCATCAGCAGATGCCGCGTCTTTTTGGGCGGAACGCCACCGCCCAGTGATGTGACCAGATGCGCCAGCTTCTTGGCGAAGACCTCGGGCTGTCGTTCGTAGCGCGAAGGCTCAGGAACAAGGTGCGAGAGAAAAGGCTCATGGTCTCGTGAAATGAGCGTGATCTGCTCAGGCACTCTCAGACCCTGTTGCGACAAAAACGTCAGCGCTGTGGCTGCATGACCTGCGTGAAAGACAAATAGAGCCGTGGGTTGATGCGCGCTCATCAACAGCGTGCGCAAGGCTTTGATCACACCGGACTTCGAATCGTTACAGGGGTAAATTCGCGTGCACGCATCAGCCGCTCCTTCTTGGAAGCCCAATAGACTTTCGTCATCACCTGCAAAGGGAACCGAGGGAGCTAACACGGCGAGGCGAGAATGACCCAATGCCACGAGTCGTGTCGCGGCATGACGTGAAGTCGCGCGAAAATCCGTGTCCACCTGTGATAAAGACACCCCCGTGTGACAGGAACCAGCCACCACCGTGCAGAGCTGGCGCTTTTCAAACCAACGCTGCATCGCCGCCGTCGACCGAAACAGAATCCACACAGCAGCCGCGTGCCGGGTCACCAATAACTCCAGCGCGGGCACCGGTGCCCGACGAAACACCGCGGGATCCACGACCGTCTGCAACCGCCAACCCGCGCCGAGCAATCGTGAGCGCAGCGCATCCATCCAAAGCAACGTGGAGGGAGCCAGGGTGTGCAAGGGCGTGGGCATCACCATGATGACGACCTTCTCCAACGGCGGCCGCGGGAACTGCATCGGCTTCAATAACTCACGCCGCCGACCCGAGGCCGAGCGCAGAAGTCCCTCCGTCTCTAATACAGCGAGAGCTGCCCGGATCGTATTGCGCCCGACCTGAAGTTCCCGCGCCAGCTCCAGTTCCCCGGGCGAATGCCGTGCACACTCCCCTCTTTGCACTCGCTCGCGCAAGAACGCCGCCACGGTGAGGGGTAACGGTTCTCGGCGAGGGAGACGAGGCAGTGGTTGTTCCATGTGGTTTCGAAACCTCGGACCTTTACGCCGAAAAGGCACCCGCTGCCTCTCCCCTGATCGATCCGTCGCGACCGTTTACTTTTTCGGCGCCGCCTTGGCTTTTTCTGCCGCGGCTTTGGCGCGGGCTTCTGCCTGTTTTTTGGCGGCTTCAGCCGCAGCGACTTCGAGCGGAGCCCAAACAACCTTTGCCTTTTCGAGTTGACCCTCGTCGAGACCAAAAGCCTTGAGCACGCCGATGGCCATGAGCTTGTTGCCTTCCGTATTCATATGCACGCCATCGCTTGTGAGCACTTTTTCCGTGGGTTTGCTCTCCTTCTTGATGCGCTCTTCAAACATCGCAAACAGGTCGGCCAGCGGAAGATGTTTCTCTTTGGCAAGTTGTCGAAGGAAGGCGTTGTAAGGTGCGAGTTGACCATTGCCTCTGCTTTCGAGGTCTTCCTGGATCACCGTGGCTGTGAGCATCACCGGCTTCACACCTGCGGCGGTCGCCTGGTCGATGATGGCGGTGATGTTTTTTTGGTAGGTGCCGCGTAAGGCCACCTTGTCATCAAAAGCACCGCTCTTCGCCATAGCCTCATCCAGCGGCACTCCCCGAGGACCGTGCCAAACATCGTTCACACCGCAGCTTAAGGTCATCCACTGGGGCTTCTTGCTCAGCACATCCTTGTCGAGCCTTGCCAGCATTTGATCGGATTTATGACCACTGATCCCAGCAGGAACGGGCTCTGCCTTGACGCCATTCGCCTCCAGTCCAGCGATCACAAGCCTCACATATCCAGCCGGATTACTCCAGCCTCCCTGTGTGATGGAGTCACCCAGAAAAGCAATCTTCTCACCACTCTTGACGATGATTTCGGCGTTTGCCAAAACAGGCGAGATCAAGGTCACGGCGAGGAAAGGGAGGAAGCGGGGAGCGTGGATGTTCATAGAGGTTGGAAGCAAACGAGCAGGCCTTCATTTCCTTTCGTATCGCGTTGGAGACTTCTCCGACTCTTGATCGTCTTCCACCACGGACGCACGAACTTGCGAGAGAGGTGTTGATTTTGGCTTCACTCAAACACCATCTCACCCATCAC
>CAMBPV010000075.1 GCA_945869695.1 Prosthecobacter debontii | reverse complement strand
TGTCCAAAGGCCAACGATCAATCGGCCCAGAAGCAGCGTTTATCCGTTCACTTTTTGAGTGAGCTTCCAGAGAGATGATTTTGCGCACCATTCGCCCATTCTATGGGCATTCCCGGCACTTCGTCATCTTTTCCATTCACGCTTTTAGGCTGATAGGCTGCCGTGCGGAAAGGCCTACCTGTCCAATGGTCTCTTCGATTGTGAAGATCCAGAGGAGGATGGCGGCTGGAACAAACGCCAGTCTCGGGAGGGAGAGGAGCAGCATCGCGGAGCGAAAATGTGCCCGCTCTCGCCATAGGCGCAACCCCTACCTTGATAAATTTTTTATATAGGAATCTTGATATTCACACGCGTGGATCAATCAACACCCCCCACCAATCCCGGGTTACGCCTGAGCGTAGCCCTTGATGGAGACGATCTTGACCTTGCGATTCACGCTTTGCGTCTCCGTCGGGACATCGAGCTCATCACCCACCTGTTTTCCGATCAGCGCCTTCGCAGTCTCAGAAAGGTAAGCAATGATGTTCTTCTCCACATCCCCATCCCAAGCACCGAGAATGGTGTATGTGTCGCGGCTCTGATCGCTCAGGTCTTGGATCTCGACAATCGTTCCGATCCCGACCTTGTCAGTAGGTGCATCGGTAAAGTCAGTGCCACGGGCGTGACGCAGTTCACGCTCATATTTGGCCTGCATCCTGAGTAACACAGCCTGTTGCTGCTTGGCAGATTTGTATTCAAAGTTTTCGCGCAAGTCGCCGTACTCACGCGCGATTTGGATGTCCTTCTTGTTCTGAGGGATCTTGACGTTGATGATGTCTTCGAGTTCCTCTTTCTTCTTCTCCAGAGAGCCCCAGGAAACGATGAGAGCCTCGTCTTGACGAGCCACTGCACCCTCAGCCATGAGCGCTTCCATTTCAGGGCGCGCCTTGATCACGCGGGCCATCAAGGAACGGCGAGTCAGTTCGTCAAAGTAGTTACTGGAAAGCAGCCTTTTGGCAAACAGGCGCACTTCATCCTCATCCGCATCAGCGACGAGTTGGGCAATGAGGTCACGGTCTGAAGAGACGATGTCTTGAAGACGTCCGGTCTTCTTCGAGCCACCCTTCATGAGGTCTTCCTCCAGCGCGCCGAGGATGGCATGCCCGAGATCGATATCAAAAACAGAAGTGGCCAATCCTGTGCGCTCCTTGACCAGCCAGATGATCAGATCGGTGCTGAGAACACGGTTCCGCACGGCTTTTTTCAAGAACTCAGCCAGGACGTCAAGTTCGTCATTGTCATCCAAAACAGTGGCGATCTCAGACACGGCCCGACCACCGGTGCGGGTGAGGTGATTCAACACTTCCTGCACCCACTGGCGATCTGGGAACGCAGCAGGGAAAGCGCGGTAGAGACGACCCAGGTGCCCCACGGGGAGCGCACTGATCGCGTCAGGGATGCGGGGACGCTCATCGCGCACGATGTCCGATACCTTCAGGGAGCCAGCAGGGAGCTCTGCACCTTCGATGCTCTCCACCAGTTCATCCCGGCAGAGGAGGAGTTGGAGGCTTTCCTTGAGTTGAAGACGAAACGCCCGACCCACCGTCTCCGTGATGTTTTGCAAAACGGGAACGATCTCCTCTTTTGCATTCTCGAAGAGGTCGATGTCCTTGGTGATCGCAGCCAGCGCTGCTTGCTTGCCCTTCATGTCGCGGGCCTTGATGAAATTGGCCACGAGCCCTGCCCCTGGTTTTTCAGCTTGGTCACGCAGAATGAGCGGGTCCACTCTCTTGGAGGGCACCACGATGTGGCGCACGGCTTTCAGGGCACGCTTGGCACCGTCCCACCACTTTTTGTACTCTCCTTCGGAAACGATACGACCTTTCAGGATCGCGTCCAATTGGTCGAGGCTCATGTGGCCACCGCTCCATTTCAAAGTGTCCTCCACCAATTCAGCGGGCTTGTCCTTGGCCATCTTTTGCAAGCCGGGAAGATCCGAAAGTCTGCGGGAAAGGATGTGACCTTCTGGCAGGATCTGGAGCGAGGTGACCGCAAACGAGATTTTCAGCGGATGTCCGGGTTTACCCTCGAAATCCATGATGATGCGGTCTCCCAACAAGTCCCACTCCGCGACTTTTCCGACCCCCCAGCTTTTATGGAAGCAGAACGTGCCGGGCTCCAAGGTGGATAGTTTTTCGCCGTCAGCCGCCGGGAGCTTTCCGGCGAGCACTAGTTTCTGGACCTCTGAATTCATGGGAAGTTGATCTTATCGAGCCAAGGTCAGGTGGCAACCGCCTTTCTTGAATGTTTCGAAAAACGACGAAATGGGGAGAATCAGGCAGGGCGCGATTCCCTTTGCAAGCATCCCGCCTGAGACGAAAAGACAGGATGCATTTACAGGAACAGAAACTCGAGGAACGCTGGAAACTGGCGCTGCTCTTCTGTCTGCACGGCAGCGCCCTAGGCATGTGGGGAGTCAGCCTGGCCTCCGTTTTGCGCGCTTATGGCATGGAGCTTCTCGTGCCCTACGCTTTCGCCACCACATCCGTTGCCGCGCTGATCTCCCCTCTCGGGATCGGTGCACTGGCGGATCAAAAATATTCTTCTGAACGTGTCCTGAGGTGGCTTGGGACCGGTGCCATGATCTTTCTGGGGCTCCTGTTTTGGTCCATTCATCAAAGGTGGAGCCCGTGGTTGGTGATCTTGCTGGCCCAAATTCATGCCCTTTTCTCCGCCCCCACCTTCGGCCTCACCACGAGTTTGGTGATGAGTCGGCTCACAGATGCAAAGCAGCAGTTCGGTCGGCTGCGTTTGTGGGCGACGCTGGGTTGGATGGCTTCGGGGCTTCTCATCAGCTGGGTCTTCCACACCGACCGCTCCCCATGGAGTGGTTGGGCAGGCTGCATTTGTTGGGCATTGACGCTGCTTTGCACCTTCACGCTCTCGCCCCTTCCTCCTTCTCAACCCAAACCGCACCGCACTTGGAAAGAGGTAATGGGACTTGATGCACTTCACCTTTTGAAGCACCACGATCATGGCATCGTTTTTTTAACCAGTTGCCTTTTGAGCATACCCCTGGCCGCGTTTTATCCCTTCACCGTCATGCATCTGATGGATCTCGGCGTCGAGCACCCGATCGCAGCCATGACGCTGGGGCAGATCACCGAGGCCGTCACCATGGTCTGGCTTTCGTCCATCCTGAATCGCACGCGACTGAAGTGGGTCTTCCTTTTGGGGATTGGATTCGGCGTTCTCCGCTACGGTCTTTATGTGACGGATTCGGAGCCCTTCCTTTATTTGGGCATTTTCCTCCACGGGCTCTGCTACACTCTCTTTTTCATCACCGGTCAAATCTATCTCGAGCAGCGAATCCCGGCGGAAATGCGGGCGCGGGCCCAGGCCTTGCTCACCCTCATGATCTCAGGGATCGGTAGTTTGACAGGAACCTTGGCTTGCGGTTGGTGGTGGGCACGGTGCCGGACGGGAGCGCAAGACGCGGTCGATTGGCCCGTCTTCTGGGCCGGACTGATGGTGACCACCGGTTTGGTGTTTGTTTTCTTCGCTCTCGCCTACCGTGGCAGGCGGAGTTCATGAATTATCCGCTGGGTCTCGAGCGTATTTTAGGCAGAGGTTCATTGCAGGCATTGTTTTCACTGAGACCTTCTTCTATCTTCCCGCCCCTCATCATTTCTCCACCCCCTCCTATGTCCCAACCACCGATCGCGTATGACCCTGAATCAGAACCCAAGAACTACGCATTCGCCTGGGTCTTTGTCCTTCTGCTGAGCGTCGTTTTCATCTTTGGCTTGCTCATGTATCCACCTCAGTTCGAGGAGGTCAAAGGTGCCATCAAGCCGGCAGATTCGGCGCTTTTCATCGGTCGATTTCATCCGATCATTGTGCACCTCCCCATCGGTGCCCTTGCAGTTTTAGCCCTGTTTGAGCTGATCTGTCTCCGTAAAAAAGGGGAAGCTCAGTTTGGCCAGACCTCGCTCATCATCCTCATGATGGGTGCAGCCGGATCGGTGGCGGGCGTCCTTTTTGGGATTCTCCTTTCCCGCGAGGGAGGCTACGAGGGCGGAAATTTCACCCTACATCAGGGGATCGGTATCGCCGCCACGGTCGGCATCTTGATTGCGTTGGGACTGCGAGTTTCGGCGATGGGCTCAGGCCATGGCGGTGTGATGGACTGCTACCGCATCCTGTTTTTCGGTTCGCTGGGCCTCCTCGGACTCGGAGCCCACTTTGGCGGCAACATGTCTCACGGGAACAAGTATCTGACGCAATACGCACCTCCCGCGATGGCAGGTCCGATGGTCACGATGGAGAAATGGATGCTCAGTCTCGTTGAAAAACCCAAGATTCAGCTCCCCGACCCGGCCGTTGTGAAGACCGAGCCCCCTGCCCCGACACCTCCGACTCCCACCCCCAATCCCACCCCTCCGGCTCCCGTTCCTGCTCCCGTGTCAGAACCCACACCCGCCGGCGACGGTTCCAAACTGGTCTTTCAAGATCTCTTGATGCCCATCTTCGAAGCCAAGTGTAACAAGTGCCACAATGAGGAGAAGTCCAAAGGTGACCTGCGGATGGATACCCACGAGATGCTCCTGAAAGGCGGAGAGGCAGAGCCCGGAAAAACGATCATCCCGGGTAAACCCGATGAAAGCCTGGCCATCAGCCGCATCATGTTACCTCTCGAAGATGACGAGCACATGCCACCCGAGGGGAAAGACCAGATGACCGCCGAAGAAACCGCCTTGCTTCGTTGGTGGATTCAGGAAGGCGCTTCAGCCACCCAGAGCGTGAAGGACGCCAAATTCCCCGCCGAGGTGAAGACCCTGGTGGAAGATCTCTTGAAATAACCCCATCTTTCCGACGGTACAGAAACCCTGCACGGAGCCTTCAGACCCCGTCTCGACACCGAACCCCCTTTATGAAATACCAACTCACCCTCACTTTGATTCTAGCCACTGGTGCCTTTTTTGCCCGAGCGGCTGATCCAGCACCCATGGACCCCGCTTTGAAAAAGGCGGTGGAGGCAGTCAACGCGACTGGAGCCTCACTGATGCCCGTCTCCGCAGATGCCAAGGAGTTCCGATTCACCGCGCTGAACGTCGCCAAGGAATTCTCAGACTCCGGACTCGCCTCCCTGGCGCCTTTGGCAGATAAAATCTCGTCCATCGATCTCGCCCGCAGCAAAGTCACAGATGCCGGCCTCGTCGCCCTCGCGACCATGAAAAACCTCAAGGAGATCCACCTCGAAGGGACCGGAGTCGGTGACTCGGGACTGGATCACCTCAAGAGCCTGACCTCCCTCGAATACCTGAACCTTTACAACACGAAGGTCACAGACGCGGGTGTTCAAAAACTCGAAGGCCTCACCAAGCTGAAGTCCCTCTACCTTTGGCAGACCGGCGTCACCAAGGCCGGAGTGGCAAAACTGAAGTCCAAACTGGCCAACACTCACATCAACACCGGATGGAGCGCCGAAGACGATGCCAAACCAACAGCCGTTGTCGCCGCCGCGGCACCTGCTCCCACCCCGGCCGCTAAGCCCGCTCCCGCTGCCGCAACCCCTGCACCCGCGGCTCCTGCTGCCGGTGGGAAACTCGATCCCGCCATCGCGGCAAAGGCCGTCATTTACCGCGATGTCATCGCCCCCATCGTCTCGGCCAAATGCGTCGGCTGCCACGGTGAAGAGAAGAAAAAAGGAAAGCTTCAGATGCACACCTTTGCCGCCATCCTGAAAGGCGGGGGCGACGGTCCCGTCACGGTTGTCCCCAGCAAAGCAGCGGAGAGCCTCCTGCTGACCCGCATCAATCTCCCCAAGGATGATGACGAGCACATGCCCCCCTCCGACGAGCCTCAAGTGACCAAAGAAGAGCTAGCCATTCTCAAATGGTGGATCGATACCGGTGCCTCTGAAACGGCGACTGTTGCTTCGGCAAAACCCACACCTGAAGCCGAAGCCGCCCTCGCAGCCATCCTCGGCAAAGGCCTGCCCAAGACCGAGACGACCGTCGCCAAAAAAGCAGAGAAGCCAAAAGCCGCTCCTCTCTCTGATGCCGAGAAAAAATTGATCGCTGAAATCTCCGCCAAGATGAGCGCACTGAATGCCTCCCTCATGCCGCTGGCTCAGGACACCGAGCAGCTTCGTTTGAGCGTCATCAATGCGGCGGACAAGTTTGGTGACAAAGAACTCGTGCTCTTGGAGCCCATCGCCGCTCAGATTTTGTGGATCGACCTCGCGCGCAGTCAGGTGACCGATGCAGGCCTTGCCGTGATCGCCAAGTTCAAGAACCTGGAGAGACTCCACCTCGAGAACACCAAGGTCTCCGATGCGGGAGTGGCCACTCTCGCCAGCCTCACCACACTGGAATACCTGAACCTCTACGGCACCAAAACCACAGACACGGGCATCTCCAAGCTGGCCAACTCCAAGGCTCTGAAGAAACTCTTCGTCTGGCAGACCGGCGTGACTCAAGCCGGCGCCAAGGCACTCGAAGGCAAGGTCCCCGGACTCAAAGTGAACGTCGGCCTCAGCGATGCCGAGATCGCTAAGCTGACCGCTCCGCCGCCTGCACCTCCAGCTCCGCCGCCCGCACCCGCTAAGAAGGACGACAAAAAAGCGGTAGCCCCTACCCCACCGCCCGCGGCCAAACCTGCGGTTACCCCGCCTCCAGCCCCGGCCGTGAAACCCACGGCCACTCCGGCTCCCGCAGCTCCAAAACCCGCCGCCACTCCGGCCGCTCCAGCTGCTCCGGCACCGTCTAAGAAGCCGTGAGGTTCGTTAGTTGAAGGTATCCAAATGAAGCCCCCACTTGCCGAGGCCCTTGTTTCAGGCCTCTTGGCCACCTGTCTCCTTTCATCCTGCAAACGGGTCGAGGAGAAGATGGTCATCACTGAAACTCACGCCGTTTCCACCCACGCCTCTCCTCTGGAGGCAAACGCCACTTCCGAGCAACGTTTCGGTCCCGCACTCCGCGCCATGGGCATGGAGCCTCAGGGGGTCGAGCCGCCGCCACAACAGTCCTCCCTCCGCGAGATGCTCAGTTGGACGGCACCCGCTGATTGGTCGGAAGCCGCACCCGGCTCCGACCCGAGTGGCATGCGCTTGGTTGATCTGCGTTTCGGTCCTGCAAAGGAGGGTGAATGTTACGTCACCATCATGGCGGGCTCGGCCGGTGGGCTGGAGTCCAATCTCAACCGCTGGCGCACCCAGATGGGACAGCCTGCCTACACCGCTGAGGAAATCGCCGCCCTCCCGAAGAAACCCATGTTCGGGCGGGACGGTGTCTATGCCGCCTTTGACGGCACTTACAAAGGCGTCGGCGCTCAGGAAGGCACTCCGAATTACCGCTTGGCGGGTCTCATCCACTCCGCACCCCAGGCTACGTTTTTCGTCAAGATGATCGGTCCCAAGGACTTGGTGGAAAAGAACACCGCCGCTTTCGACCAATTCTGCCAATCCATCGCCGCCAAGCAATGAAAGCCGACTCCAAATCCCCCATCGCCCTGCTTCTTGCGTTCTTCCGGTCCTTCGGTCTTGCCACCGTCACGCTTTCGCTTCTGCTCCTCATCACCTTCCTCGGCACGCTCGAGCAGGTCGAGCATGGCCTTTACGAGAGCCAGGTGAAGTACTTCGAGTCCCTGTTTGTGCCCAGCATCGACGTGGCCTGCTGCCTGCGTGCCATGCACATCCCCTATCAAGGCGCGTTTGATCTCCCGATCTACATTCTCCCCGGCGGTTACCTCCTGATGATGGTCCTCGGTATCAACATGCTTTTCGGCGGGATCATCCGATTGAAAAAAGAGCTCATTTGGTTGCTGAAACTCCCCGTGCGCCTTGTGACCGGACGCTTCAGCGAACTCAGCCCGGCTCCCCGCGCCGTCGGTGTCCTCATCGCCCACATGTCCATTGTCTTCATGCTCTCGGCTGGACTGGTCTCCCTCTACTTCAAAAAAGATGGAGCCATGTCTCTGGGCGAGGGCCAGACCTCCGATGAGTTCCAGAGCTTTCACGACAGCGTGATCCAGATCGAGCGAATCACACCGGCCGCGAAAGATGGCAAGAGGACCAGCATCGTCATTGATGGCGATCTCTTCAAAGACCTGACCGCAGGCAAAGGGCGCACTTTCACCCATGCCGATCTACCCTTCGAGCTCATGGTGAAGAATTATGAGGTGAACTCCGTGCCGCGCCGCGCCGATGGCCAGGAGACCAATCGCGGAGTCGTCGATGGCTTCTTCCTCCAGCCTCTCAAGGAAGAGCTCGAACAGGAAAAGAACACGGACGGTGCCTACGTCGAGGCGAAACTCAAAGACGGCACCACTCAAGCGGGCATCGTCTGGCGTTTTGAGGCCGCTCCCTTGTCGATCAAGGTCGGAGATGAAGTGTGGGGCATCAACCTCAGCCGTCGTTCGTGGAAACTGCCCTTCGCCGTTCGGCTGGATGATTTCCAACGTGAAGTTCATCCCGGCACCGAGCGCGCACGCCGCTTCACCGCCGAGGTCACCGTGACCGATCAGGGCTCCGAGCAGAAGAAGATCATCACCATGAACGAGCCCCTCCGCAGCCGTGGCTACGCCCTCTTCCAGCAGTCCTTCGACATGCAGCAGGATGAAGGCGGCAAAGTCCGCGAGCGCTCGACCATCCAGGTCGTGCAAAACCCGTCCGACCACTGGCCTCTTGTCTCCTGCATCACCGCTGGCATCGGCCTATTGATTCACATGGTCTGGCAGCTCGTCCGTTTCCTGCGCAAGCAGTCCAAGACCGCAGATGCAACCGCCTAATCCGCCCTCATCATGAAAATATTTTCTCGCCTCATCGCCGTCACCTTTCTCCTCCTGAGTCGCGCACTCGGAGCGGATGCACCCGCAGCCGTTTCCCTCGACCTCTTGAAGGACAAAGAAGTGGTCTCACTCTTCTCCACCCTTCCCGTTCAGGAAATGGGGCGCGTGAAACCGCTCGACACCATCGCTCGGTTTAAGTTGCTTCGCTTCAGCGGGAAGCAGTCCGGCATTAGCGCCACCCGCGTGGACGAAGCCACAGGAAAAACAGAGCCCATCCTCGATCCCAGCACCTCGAAGCCCCTTGTGGATGCCAAAGGCAAAGCGCACAAATTCACCGCCATGGAGTGGCTCCTCGTCTCGTGGTTTCGACCTGACATCGCCAAAGAGCTGAAAGTCTTCGTTGTCGATAACTCCGAGGCCGTCATCGAGCTCGGCCTCACCGGAAAAGGCAAGCGCGACCGCTACACCTACAACGAGATCGCGCCAGGCCGCGAGCTCTTGATGCAAAAGATGAATGAACTGCGCGCCGTGGAGGCCAAGCAAAGGACACCGGTCCAGCGCGCCCTCGGCAAGCTTTCGCTCGATTTCCTCGACTACGAGATGATCCTTTCCCACTTCGATTTTGCCCGTGCGCCCTTCGGGAAAGATGCGTCAAGCTTGCCCCCCGAGCTCTCGGCTCACCTCAAGGATGGCAAGACCGACTGGGCAGGCCTCCTCCCTTCCATGGTCGATTACCTGAAGAAGAATCCAGAAGCCGCTGCACCCGTCAATAACCCGTGGATGAGAGGCTTTTACGTCTCGTTCATGGGGGCCCTCATGGGCGGCAATGAAGAAAACCTCCCCCGTTTCTTCCCACCACCCGTGGGTAAATCCGAGGTCTGGCACAATCCCGGCATCATCATCAAGTCGGCCCTCGAAGGGGGTTCCGTTTTGCCTGAAGACACCGCCTCGCTGAACGCCTACGGCAGTCTGGCCACATCGGCAACAGACCCCGCGCTTTTCAAGACCCAGCTCAAGACCCTCCACACCAACATCACCAAGCTGGCCTCAGAGCGGAATGAATCCGGTCACGTCCCCATGGAGGTGCACTACCACAAATTCGACTACTTTTACAAAGCACTCCTCTGCTTTGTCACCGGGTTGCTCCTCCTCGGACTCAGCTGGGTCAGCCCTCTCAGCCGCTGGGGCCGTGTTTGTAAAAAGGCCTGCATCGCACTCACCGTGGGTGGAGCCATCTTCGGCACCGTCGGCATCGTCATCCGCTGCCTCATCATGGAGCGCCCGCCCATCACCAGCCTCTACGAGACCATCATCTTCATCACCACCACCGGTGTAGTCCTCGCCTTGCTTGCAGAGTGGATGATGAAAAAAGGCTGGGCGCTCGCCGTCGCCTCCGTCGCGGGCACAGCCGGCATGTTCCTCTCCATCCGATTCATGAACATGGAAGGCCGCGATACCATGGAGCTCCTCCAGGCCGTGCTCATCACCAATTTTTGGCTCGCCACCCACGTTCCCTGCATCAATCTCGGTTACGCAGCCGGCATGGTCTCCGCCATCTTCTCCGTGCTGTATGTCATCCTCCGCGTGTTCGGAAAAGTGAAGCTCGGAGACGCCACCGCCAAAGACCTCACCCGCATGTGCTACGCCTTCGTCATCGTGGGCCTCTTCCTCTCCCTCGTCGGCACCGTCCTCGGCGGGATCTGGGCCAATTACTCCTGGGGCCGCTTCTGGGGATGGGACCCCAAGGAAAACGGTGCCCTCATGATCGTCCTTGTGAACCTCGTCATCCTCCACGCGAGAATGGGAGGCTACATCCGCGAGGTTGGCTTTCACGTTTGCGGTCTGCTCCTCGGCATGGTGGTGGCCTTCTCCTGGTTCGCCACGAATCAGCTCGGCGTCGGCCTCCACGCCTACGGTGCCATGGAAGGCGCCTGGCTCTGGCTTTACCTCTTCTGGGGCTTCCTCGCACTCCTCATGGTCGTCGCTGGACTCATTTCCCTCCGGGATAAAGGAAAAGGCTCATCGAAACCCGACCCCCTTCCAGACGCCGCCAAAGCCGCTGTTTAATCAGCCCTTCGTCTTGTTGTAAAACACCGTCTCCTCCGGAAGCATCTTCGCATCCGAAGGGATCGCCTTGAGGACCAGTTTAGCCGCATCATCAAAACCGCAGAGCTTGGCAAAAAACGCGAACACCGCCCGCTGTCCCACCGTGCACTTATTCAGGTCCACCCCCTGCATGTGGTTCAGGCTCATCTCCAGATCACCAAAACGGAAATAACCCAGCGCCGAGGCCACCTTCACCGCCGAGTCCTTGGGCCGTTTCTCCAGCAAGCGCAGCGTCCGCTCCAATGAGAGCTCCACTTCCTTCCCTGCCAGAAGGCTGGCATAAAGATAACGCTCGGTGAAGTTCTCATCGTCCGGCCAGCGTCGGATCGCCTCGCGGGATGCCTTCAGCAGAGCATCCATGTTGCCGTTTAACTGGGCCACCCTCACCAGCCCCTCAAAGCCCGGCCGCTCCATCCGCGCCTTTTTCGACACCGCATCATACGCATCGATCGCGATCTCCAGCAGCCCCCTCTTCTCCGCATAGTCCCCGATCAATAGCAGCATATCCGCACGTCCCTCGTCCTGGGCCGCGATCCTCGCCGCGCTCAGCTTTTGCCTCACCTCATCCCGCGGCTTCCCCTTCACAAAGGCCAGATGCGCTAGGTAAAAGGCGTGATCCGTCTTGGTCAGGATCTCCGCCGCCTTCGGATTCTCGATCATCCGTCCCAGCTCATCAAATCGGCCCAGCATCGTCAGGGCAGAAAGGTAGTTTAAAAGCAGCGGCTGATAAGCCAGCGCATCCGCCTCCTCCACCAGGGAGAGAACCTGCCGGAACTCCCGCTCCTCCACCAGCCACCGCACAAACGGAAGTCGCTCCTCGCGTGCCAGGCCCTGATACTTGGCCACCGCCTCTTGGACGATCGCAGACCTCCGGGACGGTGCCAGCTCGATCCTCCGTTTCATCGCCGCCACTTGGTGCCACCCATTCGCACGCGGATGACTCTCCAGCCTCTCCACCAGCCTCTGCATATCCTCCGGCCCCAGTCCCTTCACGCCATTCAGCACATCGATCGCCTTGATCCCGATCTCCCCATCCTTTTGCGCCAGCATCCAAAGCGACTCCATCCCCTTTGCCACCTCCGGCCTCACCGATGAGATCACCTGAAACTTCGTCAGCCTCAGCAGGCTCTCAAAATCATTCGGATGCTTCGCGCAGTATTCCTTCAGCACGTTCAGCACGATCGCATTCTGCTCCGTCCCGCCCCACACACTCTCCGCCAGTTTAAACATCCCATCCGATGGCGGGGCCGTCTTCATCAGATTCGCCAAGGCATCAGACGCCTCCTTCTCCCGGTTCAGATTCATCAGCGCCCGGATCTTCCCCTCCGCATCCTGTGCCGTTGCCTCGCCCGACTTCTCCAGCAAATCATGGAAATACACCGCCTCCTGGCGCTTCATCAGCGTCAGGAACTCCGCATTCAATCGGATCGCCCCCACATTCTCCGGAGACTTGCTGTACGCCTCCTGCGCCTTCAGCACCGCATTGATCACATTCCCCGAGTCCGCCAGCTGGCGCGCCTCACTCACCAGACCATCTGCCTGCCAGTTCTGATAGAGATCCCGGAGGTCACGCCCCCAAAACAGCACCCCCCCGATGAAAGTCACCGCCGCCGCCACCACGAGCGATGACCTCAGCACCACCGTCGTCCGGCTCTGCCGGTCCGCATGCGCTTGCGTCGGAGGCACCATCCAGTGCCACACCGCCAAAAAAGGGCGCAGCAACAGCGAGGGCGGCTTTTGATTAGGATCAATGGATTGGTCAGTCAGCATAACCGTTGGACACTAGACTTCTAGAGTAGATGCATTGCACCCCGCGTCACGTTCAAAATTCACCGCCCCTGATTCCTCATCACCGCCCGCTCAGTCGCCTTTCGTTCACTCGGTTGAAGAGAGTGCTTGCAGCGATCGCCTTTCGTCTCGACCTTTGGCCGCAGTTCTTCCTCGATGCAATATCCCGTCCAGACACCCGAGCCCCAAGCGATGGTGCTACCCACCTACCCGACACCTGAGGAATTGACCCGCCTGATGCCCGGCGGTTACGCCTTTGACCACCTCGTCGGTCTCGGCGGCATGGGCGCCGTTTACCTCGGCCGCCAGATGAATCTCGGCCGTCAGGTCGCCATCAAAGTCATGAAACGAGGCCACGGGGCCGACTATGGATACGAGGAGCGCTTCCGCCGCGAAGGCCAGGCCATGGCTCAGCTCAATCACCCAAATATCGTCTCCATCTACGACTCCGGCTTCATCGGGGAAGACTTCCTCTTCTTCGTCATGGAGTATGTCGAGGGCACCGACCTCTACCAGATCATGACTGCGGGCCAGATGACCGCCGACCTCGCTCTCCGCATCATCGGCCCGCTCTGTGACGCCCTCGAATACGCCCACAGCCGCGGCATCGTCCACCGCGACATCAAGCCCGCCAACATCATGCTCTCCAAGGACGGACGCGTCAAAGTCGCCGACTTCGGCCTTGCCAAGCGCCTCGACCAACCCGGCTCCTTCCTCACCCAGACCAACATGGCCCTCGGCACCGCCGACTACGCCGCCCCCGAGCAGCACGACGCCCTTCCCGACATCGACCACCGCGCCGACATCTACGCCGTCGGCGTCCTCCTTTACCAGATGCTCACCGGCACCCTGCCCCGTGGCGCCTGGCAGAGCCCCTCCGCCCACGCCGGCACCGACCCCCGGCTCGACGGCGTCGTCGTCCGCGCCCTCATGCAGGACCGGAACCAGCGCTACCAGTCCGTTGGCGATCTCCGGAACGCCATTCACACCATCATCACCCAGCCCCTCGCACCCCCCGCCGCCGGGCCCGTCCGGGAAGCCCCCAAAGCACCATCGCCCCCCTCCACCTCCAAAAAAGGCGGCACCTTCGCCCGGATCCTCGTCCTGGAGGACGACCTCCTCCTCCGCGGCATGATCGTCCGCATCCTCCGCTCCGAGAGCATGGAAGTCACCGAGACCTCCGAGGGCGGCGAGACCGTCCGACGGTACGAAGAAGGCATGGGCGCCGGTCGTCCCATGGACCTTGTCTTGATCGACCTCACCATCCCCAACGGCATGTGTGGGCTCGACGCCATGGCCGCCCTCCGCCGCATCGACCCCCACGTCACCGCCATCGTCTCCAGCGGGAACACCGCCGACCACGCCATGCTCTATCCCTCCGCCTACGGCTTCGCCTCCGCCCTCCCCAAGCCCTACGAAGCCTCCGACCTCAGCCGCGTCATCCGCGAGGCCCTAGCCGCCCGCCCCTCGCGCCCCTAGAAAAGAAAGGGTCACAAGTTTTCCGACCTGTTTCTTCGCCCAAGAACCAAGAACAAGGAACTCTCCCCATCTCCCGCCGATCCAATCCTGCAAAAAGATTTCCGGCAAGAAGAAAGCAGCCCACGGGCCAGGAACTGGAAACTGGAAACCTGAAACCTTCGCCTTGAAACTCAAACGCCCGCGCCGTGTTTGGCAGGATGCCAAGAGCGTGTCAATCGGCAGCCCTGGGATGACCGCAGCCTGAACGAGGCAGGAAGACGCCTGGCATCTTGTTTTGTTCGCCCAGGCAGGTCGAAGTGGGGCAATCCTGCCACCTGAAACACCCGCCCCATTCACGCGTGGGTCGAATTTCTCGAATCCTGCAACCTGAAAAACCTAACCCCGTTCACGAAGCACTTTTCTCAAGGCCTCCTCTCGCGCCTCTTCGGGAATGGCCGGGTTCAGGAGGCGGATGGCCTCGCGGAGGCGACCCACCAGCACCACCTCAGAAAACGACTCCCGCTCAGCCGCCGGTTCACCGGGCGCGAGATGCGGCCCGTGTCCGACCGCGTAGCCCAGATCCCCGAACCATTCGAGGGCGGCGTCTTCGACGATGAATTCGTTGAGAACGGACATGAGCGGATCAAGCCGTCGCCAACTCCGCTTCATTCCCCACCGCCGACTCCATGCGCACGTAGCGGGCAAACAATTCATCCGTGAGCTGTTGCGGCTTCGCGGAGAGGATCGTCCGCACCTCGCCAAAGCGGAAGACCGATTCCCGAATGCGCACCGTCTCATTGAAGGCCATCTGCGCGCTCTTTGGGTCATGGGCACCGGCTTTGGCTCGTCCCATCTCTACACGCAGGGCTTCCATGGCGGCTGCGAAGGTCTGCTCATTCTCCTTGGGAAAAAGAACCTTGGCGCGAGCAGGCATCGTCCGTTCCGCTTCGAAGTGCAGGAGGCAAGGTTGCTGGCAAGCGACCAGCACACCCACGTTAACGAACTCCTCGGTCTCCGCATAGGGTCGGAAACGCAGGATCGCATAGTTACAAACAGCTTGGGCAGGTTTCATGGCAGTTTCCAGAAAGTGTCAGGTTCAGTGAAGGGCAGTTCCAGCGCAGAGATTACTCTCTCCACGTCCAGTTGCACTGGCAAACTATCATCCCCGTCCAAGTGCAGCCACTCAGGCGGCAGCTCGGCAAAGAGCCCCGGCAGGCGGTCCCGCGCCTCCCGCAGCCGTGGCTCCATCCGCTCACGGAAGCCCTCCGGCCACTGCTTCAGCATTCCAGCAAAGACATGCGCGTCAAAGAACCGCTTCCGGTCAAACTCCTCATCAAAAGCCAGGTTAAAATCATACACCCACAGCATCTCCCGCCGGGGTTGATCCTTCCACAGCGCCCCCTCAGGGTCATCATCAGGCAGCGGAGGGATCTGCTCCACCAGCAGGTTCGGGTTGCCACCCTTGGCGGAAAGGCTGCGGTCCTCATTTTGAATCCACAAGTCCAGCAGCAGCAGCGCCGCCATCGTCTCCTCCGGCCAGCCTTGCGCCGAGGACCACGACAGTTCCTGACCGCCCTCCATCCGCATCGAGGCAAACACCATCCCTACCCCCAGATCCCTGATGTCTTTCCGCGCACTGCCCTCAATCAGAGCACGAGGAACCTCCGCCATGAAGATGACCGGAACTCCGAGGGGCAGTCCATCCAGCAGGGCCTTCGCCAGCCAACCCGCCACCCACTCACAGCAAAGCGAGCGTTGTCCCGCATACGCGCCTTTCACATAGCACGTCATCCAGCGGTTGGCGTTGCAGACAAAAGGCCGCGTCATACCTTGCTCGGCTCGACCAAGGATTTCGGTGATCGTATAGGATGAGTTCATGATGGGGATTTGAAAGGTCTCAGACCTCCGCGGGAATGGCCGGGTTCAGCCGCCTGATGGCCTCCCGCAAGCGACCCACCAGCACCACCTCAGAAAACGAATCCCGCTCCGCCGCCGGTTCACCGGGCGCGAGATGCGGCCCATGCCCGACCGCATATCCCAGTTCCCCGAACCATTCGAGGGCGGCGTCTTCGACGATGGATTCGTTGAGTGAGTTTGAATTCATGCCAGGATCAAAGAAACGTTATCAACGCTGATACTTCAGCCAGAATGGGTAGGGCTTTGGTGCCGGAGCGCTGTAACTCGGACTTCCATAGCTCTGCTGCACAACTACAGGCGCAGGCATCTGCGGCATGGTGGGCGGCTGCGGAAACTTGCGTGTTTCGGGCCAAGGACCGCCAAAAGGGAAATCTGCCGGATCAAAGGTCCCGTCTCTCGCAGGGTCTGGATAACCGTTCTCAAACGGAGACATTGCCTTCGCCGTTTCCAGAGCCCATGCCAACCACTCCTGTTGCTGTTGAGTCAATTGTCTTTCACCAGAGTTCTGCCAGCGCCGTTCACATTCCGCGATGAAACTGACCACTGATTGATGAAGCCTCCACCATTCGGCAGCCTTGGCTAGGTCATCTCTACGGTGCTGCGACTCACCCTCCAGCAGCCCAGGATGCTTACGCCTAGCCTCCGCCTGCTTTTGTTCCAGTTCTTCTTGTCTGCGCCGCGCCTCCTCCTCCTGCTGCTTTTTCCAGCGGATCTCGGCATCGACACGTTGTTTTTCACGCTCGATCTCTTCTGCCTCACGACGTTTTTGGAGTCCGACAAAGTAATCGCAGATGAATTTCACGATCTCGGAAAGGATCGCGTCCAGAGGCGCTTTTTCATCCTCGACCCAGCGCTGCTGAATTCTGGAGGGGCTATATTGTTCAGCTTTTAGGGTGAAGCTTAGCTTTCCACTGAGCACCTTGTTTGCGTCAGGCGACGAATACGTGAACCTGCCACGCCGAACAACGTCTGCGGGCTTTTCCACTAGGTCTTCTTCTATTTTGAACTGCACCCGATCGTTCCCCAGCCGGAAGCGTCCTCCCTCATACTTGCTGAGAGACTTGCCAAATTTGATGCCAAGCGGCTCCAACCTTTGCAGCAGCATGTTGAAGGCCCTGGCGGCCTTTGGCGCCAGCTCCTTGCTGATGTCAGCCTCAGGCAGGGCGCGTTCTCTCAGATGAACACGCTTCTTGTCATAACTTAACTTGGCTGACTCCACCGCCCTGAGGAATTCTTCCGACAAAGGATGCACGGCATAGGGATCTGCTGGCATATTTGTCCTCCTTGCAGCGGCCCGTTACATTTTTTCAGAAGCAGCCGCTTCAAGGAATGGCGGGAGCGGCGGGCGTTTGGGCTGATGCCCGGCTTCGATCTTGGCCCAGTAACCGCGGGGCGGGCGTGGCACGTTCAGCCTGCGGCAGCGTTTGAAGACAGCCACATCTGACACCTCCAGTTCCTTCGACAGTTTGACGCCGGAAGTTAACCACACTTTTTGGTAGAGCTCTTCGCGGCTGAGCTTGTGGAGTTTGTCGGGCGAGTTCATGATGCAAATCTGAGTCCTCCCACATTCAACTCCCCGCTCAGCAGCTTCGGCAGCAGCTTCGGCAGCAGCGTGTCGCGCAGGGTGGCGAGGGTGCGGGATTGGGCGCGGTTGTCTTCGGCTTGCTCAAAGAGCGGGGCGCAGGTGCGGTGGAAGGCTTCGAGAATCCTTGGCTCATTCGGTAACGCGACTTGTATGGCTCCGATGATTTCAGGCCGCACGGCGGGATAGGCTCCGCCGTCGGCCATTTGGCCGAGGTGGTCGGAGACTTCGGGCTGCGTCAGTGCGGCGTGGAGGAATGACCACGGGACTTTCGTCGGCGTGAGGACGGCGAAACCGGTGGAGGCGACGCGGTTCTCGGGCGGGTTCAGCGCAAGGAAGTAGGAGCCTCGGTCGGGGCGGACGGTGGAGAGAACGGTGTCGCCGTGGCGCAAGCGTCGGCGGGCTCGGCTCGGTTCTTCGCCGCGTGGGTAGGTGGCTATGTTCGCGATGTTGCCTCGGCTCACTTCGGAAATCTCGACGTATTCCAGCGTCTCCAAGTCATCGTTCTTGCCGAGCGTCCATGCGTTGATGGCGCAGACTTCTTCGATGGCGACATGACGCCAGCCGACGGGAATCATGTCGTATTCACCGTGCGCGAATTGCTCGGGGAAGAGGGCGGCGGTGGCGGGGTCGAGAGCGGCGGGGGGACGACCGTCGAGTTTGGCGCGGACGGGGTCGAAATCCACGAACCAGCTCTGGAACAGCGCCCGCGCCATCGCCTCCAGCGTCGCGTTCACCCGACGGTTCAACTCGATCTTGTCGTCCAGCACCTTTCCGAACGCAGCGATGGCATCACCGCTCTTCTTGGGCGGCCACGGAATGGGAAGCTGGCGAATCTCTTTTAGATTTAGCGTCGCCTGAACCGTCGTGTTACACCAAACGTCCATCAGGTGTTGGAGCGGGCGACTGAGTAAACACTGCTGAACGAAATGAGTCTCGGATGGATCGGCCAAGCGCATCACCGCAACGGCTCTGGCCGTATTCCAACCAGCCATGCGGGGAGGAACCACAGCGCATTGGCCCACATTGCCAACCAAGGTCATCAGCAACTCACCACCTTCGAGTGCCGTGCGGCGATACTCGTGATGCTTGTCTTTGCTGATTCGGAAATCAGGATGCAGGTTGATGATACTGCCGTTGAGGTCGCCAGCCTTGATGAGAGGCACTCCATCAGGATCGTGGTCGCCGGGATACATGACACCAACAGCAATGCCACGGTCTTCGGTGAAAAGGTCGCCAAGCGTGACGACATCCCAATCTTCGGGCAGTTCTTCAACGCCTGCATCTGCGAGATGGGCGCGAGCGACTTCCTTTGAATCACCCGCCATACCCCAGGCCCCTCAGGTTAGCTTTGATGGCCTGCTCCAGTTTCGCGGACTCGGCGAACTGGGCGTGCAGTTCGGCGACGAGGCGCGGCATCTTTTCCTCGAAGGGGTCGCCGTCGTCTTCGACTTCCTCGGCGCCGACGTAGCGGCCGGGCGTGAGGACGTGGCCGTGCGCGGCGATTTCGGCGGTGGTGGCGGATTTGCAGAAGCCGGGGATGTCGGTGTATTCGAGGCATTCATACATCCGGCCTGCCTTCTTTCCTTCCTTGGCCCGAAGCTCCTCATCATGCCGCCAGTTGTGATAGGTAGAGGTGATTTTCTCCAGGTCGTCGTCTGTCAACTCACGATGCACGCGGTCGATGAGGGTGCCCATCTTGCGGGCGTCGATGAACAGCGTCTCGCCTTTGCGGGAGCGGATGAACTCCTTCTCACCTGAGGCGGACAGGAGTGTCCGCGCTCCCTTCGACTTCGTGAGGAACCAGAGGCAGACGGGGATCTGCGTGCTGTAGAAGAGCTGACCAGGGAGCGCGACCATGCAATCCACGAGGTCGGCCTCGATGAGGGCCTTGCGGATGTCGCCTTCGCCGGACTGGTTTGACGACATGCTGCCATTGGCGAGAACGAAGCCGGCCATGCCGTGGGGCGCGAGGTGGTGGATCAAGTGCTGCACCGAGGCGAAGTTGGCGTTGCCCTTGGGCGGGACGCCGAATTGATGAACGCCTCCGCGTTCACCCTGCGGGCTGCCTTTGGCAGTCGATCTCGCTCCGCTCGGTTGCCAGCGCACGTCGTCGTCCTTGCGGAAATTGTCCTTAGCTTCGCTCACGACCTGCGGTTTGGCTTCGCTTTGAAGGAATGCGCTATCGCGCAGGGCAGTGTCGGAGTCATTGAAGGGCGGGTTTGCGATGACGTAGTCGGCGCGGAGGTCGGGGTGCTGGACGTGGCGGAAGGTGTCGGCGTGTTCCTTGCCGATGTCGGCCTCGATGCCGCGGATGGCGAGGCTCATGGTGGCGAGGCGGCGGGTGGTGGCGTTGCTTTGTTTCGGCTGCTGCCGCCGCAGCCTCACCCTGCGGGCTCGCTTTACAAGACCAAATGGGCGCTGCCGCCGCGCCCATTTGTCCTGGCCGTAGATGGAGATGTCGCCTCGGTTGCCTTTCAGGCTCGGCAGAGTGGCTTCGCTTTTGGACGAAGCGCTATCGCGCTGGCCGGTGCCGCCGTGGGATTCGACGAATTTTTCCGACTGCACAACGCCTTGCGCGATAGCGCGGTCCTTTTTCGCGAAGCGCACACTGCATAGCCTGCTCGCAGGCAAACTGCCGCCGGAGCCGCAGGCGGGGTCGTAGATGCGGCCTTTGTCCTTTGCTGCGCCAAAGACCTGCAACAGGTGCTTCGCGCGCATCGGATTGTTAGCTTGGGGGCTCATTTCTTCACTCGGAAGGAGGTGATCCGCCGCGACCTGAGAAGCGAAGGCTGGGCTCTCTGCGAAATTTCGTAGAGCATGGAGGTGCGCAGGTACCGTCCGTCTTCCGCAGCGGCGGGCGCACGGAAAAAGATGGGCACGCTCACGGTTTGCTGGGGTTTCACTTCAAACGGTTCGGAACTAAGAATCGGCCAGGCGGAATCCCGGAAAGCGATCATGTCCACAGCGGTTTTACCCAGATTTCCCGGACCAGTGAAGCAGGTCACATACATCGGAGTCATGAGCGCATCACCAAAATTGGTGACCAAGGCGTAAAACCGACACATATCGCCCGGCTTGATCTGCGGGGTCCAACTGGTCGAAACGATCTTCTGCTCCCCAGCTTGGAAAAGGCGAACGAGCTCGGCCTCGTCAGGGAGCGGACAAGTCTCTCGGCCGGCAGCATGTTCTTCTCTCTCAAACTGTTGCAGTTCACGGATGTAGGCACTGGTTCGAGTGTCAGTTGTTTTCATGGGGTGGTTTTGCTTGGGAGGGTGAGCGGCGGTCTTGAAGCCGATGGTGGCGGTGCTAGGAGAACTGTAGTCGGGCTCGGAGGATGCTTCGCGTGCCATGCGGGTGATTCCCAGATGTAAGCGGGGAATGCCACGGCTGGCAAGTTTTCCTGCCGGGAATTGGAGAGATCGGATGGGAACGGAAGAGGAGACGGGGGAACTGGGAGGAAACGCAGAATGATCTGGCGCTGGCGATTCAGGGGACGAGTAACAACAGCAACGCGGTGCCGACGTTGGACACGCCGTTTGCGGATCCGGATGTGGAGGCGCTGCGGGTGCGGTTGAATGAGCTGATCAGTGCGCTGCGGCGGTAGGGGGCGGAGGGGGAGACTTGTCTCCCTGTCCTCTCGTCTCCTTGCGCGAGGCCTACTGCAACAGGAACGCGGCGACGAGTTGCTTGGCTTCATCGGCATAGACGAAGC
>CAMBPV010000074.1 GCA_945869695.1 Prosthecobacter debontii | reverse complement strand
TCGCAGATCATCCGCAGGGAGGCTTCGAGATTTCCGTCCGCCGTTTTGAAAGCGTCTGCGTCGATGGTGAGCGGCGCACCCAGAACCACGAGAGGGGCTCCGTATTGAGGGCATTGAATGGCCTGTTCCAGGCTCAGGCCGCCGACTGCTTGAACCGG
Organism: Prosthecobacter debontii; assembly: GCA_945869695.1. GTDB lineage: Bacteria > Verrucomicrobiota > Verrucomicrobiia > Verrucomicrobiales > Verrucomicrobiaceae > JAIBCL01. The sequence goes on along the minus strand of CAMBPV010000074.1, from coordinate 21,254 downwards.
AATTTTCACCGCGTTCACCACCTCCCGCAGTTGATCCAAAGGGCTGGGCATCCGCTTGCCTGCCGCGGCGATCCCACGGCGCTCGTCATAGCCGATGTGATGAATCACATAGTCGCATCCGAGATCTTCGAGAAACTTGGCTCCTTCGATCATGCTTTCGCACACCATGTTATCACCCATCACCTGGCAGCCAAAATCAGCGCCTGCTTTGACCACACATTTGATCGTCTCCGCGTGCGCCCTGGCCATCACCACCACGTGGGTGGCACCGGCCTTCGCCATCATCTCGGCTTCGAGGTAGCCGCCGTCCATCGTCTTTAAATCGGCCACGATGGGCGTGTTCGGAAAAGCCTTTCGCAGTGCGCGGACTCCGTGCAGTCCTTCCGCTAAAATCAGAGGCGTGCCAGCCTCCAGCCAGTCCACCCCAGCGCGCATCGCCAGAGCAGCAGTCTCCAGGGCTTCGTCAATGTTCGTGAGATCGAGTGAGATTTGGACAATGGGTTTCATGAGAGGTCGGAGAGTTGCACACTACCGGAGAGCCCACACGAATCGTCACGACAAAGATGATGCGAAATACGACACCTCTCACCTGCGCAGGGCCGTGATCAGTTCATCCATCTTGTCCATCAGTGCCTGCATCTGCGTCGGGTTGTAATTCGAGTCCGCACTCTGGTTCAAAGTGCCCACCGCATTGCTGTTGTTGCTCGTGCCACTGATCGCACTGGAGAGTTGCGCTTCATTTACCTCACCGGGCGGTCCTTGAATGCCATCGGTGCCGTTGGTTCCGTCGTTGCCGCGTGGGATGCCGAAGGTGAAGCGCACGTTGCTGCCGTCAAAGTTCGTCTGCACCGTCGCCGCCTCACCGGGATTCAGGGTCGTCACACCATCGACGACGGCCTGCGCAAAGGGTGGGCCTTGGGGGCCTTCAGGTCCGGGTTCACCGTCGCTGCCGTTGCTTCCGGGCGGGCCTTCGGGTCCAGGTCCACCATCGTTGCCGTTCGTTCCGTTGCTGCCATCGTTGCCTCGGGGAATGCCGAAGGTGAACCGCACGTCCGATCCATCAAAGCTCACGCCCACCGTGGCGGGGTCACCCGGGTTCAGCGTGTTCACCGCATCCACGACTGCCTGCGCAAAGGGCGGCCCCTGCGGCCCAGCCAGACCCTCCTGTCCCTGCGGGATGTCAAAAGTGAAATGCAGAGTGTTGCCCACCACATTCACGCCGACGCTTGCAGGTGTGCCCGGTGGCTGTGTGTTCGTGCCGTCCACCTGCGCGGCGGTCACCGTGACGATGCTGTTGCTCAGGTTGAAGAGTGCTTGCAGTTGATCGCGGATCACCTGCGATTCGAGAGGCGAGTTCGGGGCTGGCAGTGATGGGTCAAAGGGCATGGGGTTGAGAGGTTTGGGGTTTTAAGTGCTAGATGGGCGGTGGCAGTTGGTCGGTGCGGGGTTCGCGTTGGAGGGTCGGAGATTCGTGTTTCAGGCTCGGGACTCGGAGTTGCTCGGTCGGGTTTGGGGCTTGAATCCTCGGCGCACCTTCTTTCTCATTCAGAGGTACCAGTTAGGAGTTCAGAGCCTCCAATGCGGAGTTCGGCGGTACTTTCGTCAGGGTCGGAGTGACATTTTAACATCTGGCCGGGACTTTTTAATTTCCGGGAGGGTGCAATTGCTTGGTCGCGGGGAATTTCAGGAGGGTCGGACCGACCTTTTCATTCGTGGCTAGGACTTTTGAATTCCCCGGAGGGAGCAATTGCTGGTTTGGAGGGTCTAATTGCTCCCTCCGAACTCCTAATTGCGAGACCGCCGGGACTAATTAAGTCCCGGCGGGATGCTTTTAAGCCTGAAAAACCACAGATTTTATGGTGATTGAGGCTTGTGGGCCCAGTTAAGGCGTGGGTGGGGTTGGTGGCTCGGCCTTGGGGCGGCCGGGGAAGCGCTCCTTGAGGTCATCGTAGATCGTGTCCGTGCCGGGCACGCCGCGCTTGGCGGCTTGTTTCACATTGGCGTGGAAGGCCAGGTCTGCCACGTACACATCCGTGTAGGCCAGCGAGACGGTGTCCTCCAGACCTTCGCAGATCGGGGCCAGCTCGCGAAGGCAGGGCAGCAGGTCTTCGATGAGCTTGCGGTCCAGCGCCAGCTCGGCGGTGTCGAGAAAGCTCGGCACCAGCTCGGGGCGGGCGGCCATGTAGGCCTTGCACTTTTCATCGAAGGCCAGCGTCTTGTCCGCGATCTTGGGCAGGCTTTGACGCTCGTCCTTGGTGAGGTTGATGATGATGCCGGTGAGGGCGGTTTTCAGCGCCGTGACGGCGTTGACGATGGCAGTTTTTTGCGCTGCCGTGATTTCGATTGAGATGCGATTGTCTGAGGCCATGGCTTTGCTTTTGGGTTTGGATACAGGCACATCCCCGTCCCACGAAAGACCGGCTGGCGAGTCCCAAGTGATGGAAGCGTCAGCCATGTCCCAGATGAGCGGTTGTGTCATGCCACCTACCCGACAACAACCCGCCAAAAAGCGCCATTACACCTTTTTGCTTTATTTGTAATGACCTGCCGCCGTGCGCCCCCCAACTGCTCCAGAGTGAACCGATGCAGCCAAACGGCTAAACCTCACCTACTACCGCCGCATCTTCACCGCGGAGGACCAAGATTACTTTCTTCCGCCGCTTCGGCTTGGTTTTGAGCTGGGGCAGATGAGTTGTAAGGATTCTGGTCCAAAGTCTGGCAAGTCTAGGTCCCGTCTTTCCGTTCATGATCCGCATTTGGAATTTCCTTCGTTGCGCCCGCCCAATTTTTCCGCTCTGATCAGATGTATGAATGGCAGATGGCTTTCAGCAACGGACCCAAACAGGAGCATCCACCAATGTTCGCTTGTATTATCCTCAAAGATCTTCTGATTCCCGTTGGATGGATCGTTGCCTACCTGCTCGGATTGTCAGGTGCATTCCGAATTGAGCGTGCGCGAATGCTTCGTGGCGTTCGTGGAGCCATAGCGATCATCCTTGATGAGGCTCACGATAGCAACGATTTGGCTGCGACACACAGCAGCAGTCTGGAGACGCTCAAACCTCATGTATTCAATGCGCTGCCCTTGCTGAGAAAAGGTCAGCAGCAAAGTGCCTGTAATGCATGGCGAGAATACCGAAAACTCAACGTGACGCTTTATAGTCCCGACAATATGAGTGCAAGGATTGGCAAGAATCTCGGGGAGAAAATCACGACTCAAAAGGAGGCCATTGAGATTGCGCTTGCTGCGTTGGATAAGGCGCTGAGATAGCCGACCCCCAAACAATTGAATTGTGCTATGAAACACTGGAACACAACTGTCATCCAAGACGGGAAACCGATCACACTCTACGTAACGACAACCGATCAAGCCATCGAACTCGACGCTGAAGCATCGAAGAAAGGCGGTTCCTTGATTGATTACGCGAGGCACGGCCGCCCTGCTTTCATCACAAACGATGATCACAAAGATCTCGCTATGGGAACACTTTGTTTCTATGCCCAACGCAAGGGCATGTCCGCACCAAATCAGATAATTGAAACCCAACAGATCCCAGCAGGTCTGTCGGGTACCTGGCTTGGTGGCGTTTCCACACATCCAAGTTTTCAGAGTGCGGCCGTCGTTGTTTATGAAGACGCCGAAGCTTGGACTACTGAGGGCGACCCCTGCTCCACTGCCTAGGGATGTGCTGGTTGCAAAAGCCAACAACACGCCGCAATTTCAAACCAACTCCATAGTCATACAACCCGTTCGCACGCCATGTCCTACAAAAATACTCCCGTCGGCACCACCAACCCTGGTCTCATCATGATCCTGATCGACCAATCCGGATCGATGGAAGCTCCATACGAAGGCTCAAGAAGCAAGGCTGAATTCGCTGCCCTCGCAGTGAACCGATGCATCCAATCAATTCTTGAGGGATGCAAGAGCATGGAGAAGACGAAGGACCGCTGCTATGTCCTTGTGGTTGGATACGGCGCTCCAAACAAAAATCCCAAAGCAGGGGGACAAAAGGCATATCTCATCGTCGGCGGAAAAATTTCTGAAGTCGAGACACAACGGATTCGGCTAGATACCGTGAAGAAAAAAGAGGGCGATGGCGCTGGAGGGTTGATTGAGATTGACTTCAGCTTGGGCATTTGGGTGGAGCCATGTGTTGAAGGTGACACTCCGATGGAGGATGCCTTCAAAAAAGCGGAGGAATACGCTTCACAATGGGTTCTCGAGCACCCGAACAACTACCCTCCCATCGTCATCAACATCACGGACGGCCAGCCCAACGACTCTGGCGCGGCGGAGAGCGCGGCACGCGCTTTGATGAAGGTTGCCACGAGCGACGGGAACCTCCTTTTGTTTAACGCCCATATCGGCGATGGACAAAAGCAGGTCATTTTACCAACAAGCGAGTCTGCTCTGTCCGATCAATTCGAGAAACTCATGTTTAGGCTTTCAAGTGAGATTCCACCCTCGATGTTCGAATTCGCTAATAAAACGGGGCTTCCCGTCCAAACTGGATCGAGGGGCGCGATGATCAATGCAAATGCAGAGAATTTGGTGAAGATGATTGAGTTAGGCAGCACGACAATGAAATAGTTTCGCGTGAAACCCAAATTCTACGGGCAAGGAAAAACAAATGTCCGCGATGAATATTTACCACACGTCGTTTCTGCTACCGAAGATCGGTTCTGATATTGAAGAGTGCCAGGACGCCTTTGCCGCACCGAACGGTAATGGTGCTTACACCATTTGCGATGTCGGCGCACGATTGCGGTTTGCTGTCGCGGATGGTGTCACCACATCGTTTTACAGCGGCTACTGGGCTAACCAGCTTGCCAGCCTTTTTGGTGCGGGTCACCTGCAAGACGAAGATGATCATTGGGAAAACAAGCTAGCCGAGTGGACGTGCATAGCCCATGCGAACTGGCAGAGCTACATGAGAACGCTTGATGAGGAGGGAAAGCTCGGCTTCATCTCCAAGAACCATCTTCTTCAACGCACTCGTGCGGCAGCCACCTTTTGCGGACTGGAGATTCAAGGGAGTCAAGACGCAACGAACGCCATCCCATGGCGATTGATCGCGGTCGGAGACAGTTGTGCGATTCACCTTTCGCCCTCTCAGCCTGACGGTTTTGTGTTCAGCTACCCTTGCGAAACGTCTGCCGCCTTCTCGTGTGCCACTGCTGCCATTTTGAATTATGAAGATCCGGTGCCTAAACAATTCAAGAAGGTTACCCCTCCCCGCGTCCTCATGAAGGGAGACGTTGTTATCTTGGCAACCGACGCACTATGCGAGTGGCTGCTGAAGCTAGCAGAGCGAGGGGAGCCAGTTTGGAAGACAATTTTAGACGTGGCCCGCAGGGGGAATGATGCCTTTCTAGATTTGGTGGGACAGGCGCGGCGCGATTTGAATATAGATTGTCGGCTCAAAGATGATGACGTGGCACTTGTGATCATAAGAGTGGGCGAGGAGTCCCCTGCTTGGATCGAGTCCAGCGAATGGGTCTATAAGCCGAATATTGCGCGATTCGTCGAGGAACAATCTATTCAGCAGTCCAAGTTTGCGGAATCGCTGAATGTGTTGCCGGTTGAACAGGGACCGCAGACGAATACGCCAGCGGATGTTTTCCAAGATATCCCTCTCCCGCAGCCGCGTTGGCGATCTTACGTCGCCGACATATGTGAGATGATTGGGTGCCGGAAAGCCACAAATTCGAAGCACATAATCAATCCCGAGGCACAATGCCTGGATTATTCAAAGCAGGAACAAGCACTGCCGCCCCAGGCTGCTGAACCTACGGCAACAGACACTGCCCCAAACGTTACGCATTAACCGCGTCTGGCTCACCTCCATGACCTATCCTGATCGCCCTGCTTATACGACGGCCGTGCTGAATGCGGGGCGGTTGATCACTGATCCTGATCTAAAGTCGACCAAGCCGCTTACGGGGAAAGATGGAACTCCGCTGATGATCTCCGGGGGCGTGGCAGTCGTTTATGTGTTTCAGGATTCGGGCAAGAACTTCGCGGTGAAGTGCTGGGTCAGCGACATCGGGGATCTTCGGAGCCACTACCAACGTGTGCAGGCGTTTCTCAAAACCTCTCGTTGTGAATATTTTGTCGGTTTTGAGTATGTTGAAAACGGCATCATTGCGAACAGCAAGAAGTGGCCCTTCTTACGCATGGAATGGGTGGGAGGCAAAAGTCTTCAAGAATTTGTCCGAGACAACATCACCGATCAAAGTTCCCTTGCTCTTCTCGCTGAGCGTTACCTGGCGATGACCGAGCGCCTGCATAAGCTTGGTGTTGCACATGGAGACTTGCAGGGATCGAACATCAAGGTCGTAGGGAGCGGCTCCGCCATTGATATCAAACTCATTGACTACGACACATTGATCGTCCCGTCTGCTCACGGACAGAATGCAAAAGCACTGGCACTCCCAAGCTATCAGCATCCACTGCGTGGCAGGTCGCCGCATTACACTGGTAAGGAAGATTACTTCTCCGAACTTGTAATCTACCTTAGCATACTGGCCGTTGCCGAGAAACCATCCTTCTGGAGAGACTATCCAAAGGGCGATCCCGACCACGACAAGGAAATGCTTTTTGTTAAGGAAGATTTTTCTTCCGAGAAACCCACACAAGTATTCAAGGACTTGTTTAGCCTGTCACCATTAGTCAAGAACCTCACGTTGGTCCTTTGGAATTACACTCGGATGAGGTCGATAGAGCTGCTTCTTCCCCTTGAAGACGCTGTGCAGATCTCGAAGGATTACGGTGCCCACAAACCGACGCCGCAGCCTAACTCTGCGTTTGGCAGTTTGATTGAAACGACGCTTTCACCCCTAAATGACTGGCTGAATGATTCAGCCTTTATTACTTGTCCGTCTCAAGTTTCAGCCATAGTGGCAATTCAATCAACTGGGCGTGTTGCAGCGAGCTTTGAAGACCTCCTTGCCGCTAACAGATTAACACCGGACACAGGAACTAAGCCGATAGCGAATGGGATCGCCGTAAGTCCACCTCGAACGAAGCCGCCATCGATTTGGCCGCAAATCAAAGTTATCATGATCGGGGGGTGTTTGGCGCTGTTCGGATTCTTTTTGTTGTTTCTGATAACGGCAACTGATAACTCTCGCCCGTCATCAATCGCGCCGCCTCAACCAGTCGCAAGTACCCCTTCTGACGAGGATGCGAAAGTGCGTCGCCGGAAGATGTGGCAAGCTGATCTTCAACGGCGCCAACAACAGAGCGACGCCACATTTGCAGGCCTCACCACACGGTTTAATCAGGGATTAGCGGCTTACGAGGTCGAATCATTCAATGCCGACGTCAAAATAGCCGAACGTGTCCGCGAGAGTCTTGAGGCAGAAATCAATGAATATAATTCCGGTCACACTGCGCCCGCCAGATTCCAATGAATTTTATATATGGTCCATTTATTCAACGTTGAGATCTTGAAATTGGTATGGCCCTCTGCTGTTATCAAATCAGCTTTCGGACTGATCTTGTTAACAATCGTCTGCGTTAGTTGCAAAAATGAAGCCAAGAATGCTGATCTCAATGCCCGCCGCGCCTACACGAGCCAAGAGCGCTCAGCATACTGGAAAAGTCGCGGATACGACTTTCATCCCAATGGTCCGTTAACGCCTGAACAAATGGACCTCGTTACTAGATGGTACTCACCGCAGGAATGGGCAAAAATCAAAAGCGCGGACTCAGAATACGCGCGGACGAATCGTAAGAGTAGCCAGCCGCTTCCAATCTACAGGCCTTCCGCACCGCAGATTCCCAACTCAGTGGAAGCGCCAATTCGGCCAATCGACAAGCCTTCCGCACCGCAGATTCCCAACTCAGTGGAAGCACCAATTCGGCCTATCCCAAAACCGCTTCCTGAAATTTCACCATAGAAGGCCAATTGTTCCCGATTGGAAATGTTCGGTGATGAATCCCTCCCACGGCAGTTAAGTAGTAAAGAGCGAGGATACGATTCTTGACAGATTCTAGCAATTGAGGAAACGGGGTCAGGCAACGGCGTGACGAAACTTGCCTTGTTCTGAAAGCGCCAAATGGCACGCAGCATTCCTGAATGGCTGCCGGGCACCCAGACGCCCTGTGGTGATTTCAAATTGCGGGATGGCGGAAGGATGGGTTTTGAATGGCTGGGATGTTGCACATTGACGCGGGGACATGCATCATCGGCGCGACCAAGCGATGATGCGAAATGCGACACCCCTGAAGCCTCGTGCCCGGCCCAAGAGATCTGGGGCTGAGGTGAATCGCTGGCGAAAAAGGCGTGAAGAGTGGATGGCGTCTTTGGAGTCGTCATTGCTGTTTCAACGGCTCTTTGATCACATTCCAGGACTCTACTTCTTTGCGAAGGATCGCTCAGGGAATCTGATGTTTGCGAGCAAGGGATTGCTCCAGCGCTATCAGACGGAATGGGGTCAGTGTGCAATAAATTGACTGACGAATGCGAGCTAATACCAAATCAAAATCTGTCAGCGAGTTGCACACTGACCCCATTTCTTCCCATTTCTTCCCCATTTCTTCCCATTTCTTCGAGGGAGCACCGGCGGCAGACGAGGCCGCTGGCGCTGCAACGGCGCAGAATTGGATCCTGCAAGCGCGGCAGTTAAAGGCGCAACTGTCAGCAAAATACAGCGAGGATGACTGGACGCCGAGGGACTACCTGGAAGCGGGACGACGCGGATGATGATGCTCGTGGCAGACGCCAATGCCGCGCTGGGAACGGTGCTGCCAGGCCACGATGAAGCGGTGTCGGAAACTTTTCTGCATCACATCGCCGCTGGCGATGAAGTGTGCGTGCCCCATTGTGGCTGCTGGAGACGCTGAACGTGTTGCTGGTGCGCGAGCGGCGAAAGAAGCTGGACATCACCGAGCGGGACAAGTCCATCGCCTGTGTTCATGGTTATCCAGTGCGGGTGGCGGAGGAGTCCGCCCGGCACATCGCAACGATCCAGAATCTGGCGACAAAGCATGCTCTCACCTCTTACGATGCGGCCTATTTGGAACTCACTCTGCGGTTGGGTTGTCCGCTGTTGTCTTCCGACGGACCGTTGTGCGCAGCCGCACGCGCCGAGGGAGTCACGCTGCTGGGCTTGGCAGATCCAACTGCAGAATGATCTGACGAAGAAACAGTCCTCGCTCGTGGCTGTGAAAAGCTGCCAGGCACGCAGACGCCCTGTGTTGATTTGGAATGGTTTCCCACCGCAATAACCTGTCAAAAGATAAGCCTGCGTGACTCGTTGCTGAAGGCGCGTTCGAATTGTGCGGCGTTGCCCACCGACCCAAATCTCAGGCGGCTTCCATTGGAACTAGGACCGCCGACCGATCCACGCCGAAGGGCGGAGACTCAGCCGGGATCGAGGCTGGGGAGGTGAAGGACATGCTTTTTGCCGATTTTGACCCATCAGATCCAACCTCATGTTTTGTGCATCGAATGAATGGCATCTTTTTTGCCAGCAAAAGAGCGTTGAGATAGGTTGGGCCATGCGGGTGAAGCAGAGTAGGGATTGCGGCTTGCCATGGTTCCCGTGCGGGGGTAAAATCTGCCCATGTTAGCCATTGAATTAGACGCGGAGACCGAGAAGCGGCTCGAACGCTTGGCGGCAAAGACCGGGCGAACCCCGGGTTCGTGTGCACGCGAGGCCATCCTCGAACATCTGGATGATTTGGGAGACGTTTATTTGGCTGCCGAGCGATTGCTCCAGCCTGCGAAGACGTATTCCGCCGAGCAAGTGAAGCATGAACTGGGTCTATAGGTTCGACGAACGCGCTTTGAAGGAACTTCGGAAACTTGGTCCGCAGGCCGGTCGGGATGTCCTCTCTTATCTGGACGAACGTATCGCGTGCGAAGAAGATCCCCGCCGCTTTGGCAAAGGGCTGAAGGCTGAGCTTGCAGGCCTGTGGCGTTACCGCGTCGGTGATTACCGGATTCTGTGTCAGATCCAAGATCACGAGTTGGTGGTGTTGGTGGTTGCTGTCGGCCACAGGAGAAATGTTTATGATTAGCCGGTGCCTTGGTAGGGAACAAGGAGCGCTAAATAGCTGCCCGGCACACAGACGCCCTTTGTTGATTTGGAATTGTTTTCCACAGCAAAAGTCTCGCGGAAGGTAGGCCTGCGTGACTCGTTGCAGGAGGCACGTTCGCAGTGTGCGCCGTTGCCCACGGACTCAAATCTCAGGCGGCTTCCATTGGAGCTGGGATTACCGACCGATCCACGCCGAAGGGCGGAGACTCAGCCGGGATCGAGGCTGGGGGAAACGGGGTCAGTGTGCAACTGCGTGACATAAACATGCCTCGTGCTGAAAGCGCCACATGGCACGCAGCCTTCTTGAATGGCTGTCGGGCACTCAGACGCCCTGTGGTGATTTCAAATTGCGAGATGGCGGAACGATGGGTTTTGAATGGCTGGGGTGTTGCACATTGATGCGGGGCCCTGCATCGTCAGCGCGACCAAGCGATGATGCGAAATGCGACACCCCTGAAGCCTCGTGCCCGGCCCAAGAGATCTGGGGCTGAGGTGAATCGCTGGCGTCAAAGGCGTGAAGGGTGGATGGCGTCTTTGGAGTCGTCATTGCTGTTTCAACGGCTCTTCGATCATGTTCCCGGACTCTACTTCTTTGCGAAGGACAGAGAGGGAAATCTGATGTTTGCGAGCAAGGGATTGCTCCAGCGCTACGAGATGACGGATGACTCCGAGTTCATCGGCCGAACTGACTTTGATATCAATCCCGACACGATGGCCCAGGCCTATGTGGATGACGACAAGCGCATTCTCTCCGGCAAGGCTGATCTCATCGAGCGCATCGAGCTCTGGTGGGACCCGCAGGGCATTCCGGACTGGTTTCTGGTGACCAAGCTACCTCTGCTCGATAAGCGCCGCCGCGTCCAGGGGGTGATGGGCACTTTGCGTCGGCCGGATGAAAAGGAGAGGCAGCTCCCCGTGTTTCAAACGGTGGCGAAGGCGGTGGAAATGATTCGTCGTGATTTTGCCAGTCCTGTGATGATCGAGGATGTCGCCCGATCCTGTGGTCAATCCGTGCGACAGTTGCAACGGCGGTTTCAGTTGGCCTTTGGCATCAGCCCTCAGGAGTTTCTCATTCGGACTCGGGTGCTGGCGGCTGTCCGGCGATTGGAAGAGACGCGCCTCACGATTGCTGAGATCGCGCAACAATGCGGCTTTGTGGATGCCAGCAGTTTCACCCAGCATTTTCGCAAGCGCTTGGGCCGCTCACCGGCTGCTTACCGCCGGGGGTTTCAGTAAGTGGAAGAGAGAGATCAAGCGCTGGCTTCGTGGGCGCGTTGGGGGATGTATTTCCCCATGAGAGAAGGGCAGATCACATTTGGCTATGGGGCAGGGTAGGATGCGAAGATGGCCATGCCGGCGGAGGGATTAACCCCTTGCAATGCCCAAACCCGGCAGGTATTTTCGCGGTCATGCAATCCGACACCCTGGCCCGCCGCCTCGGCACTGCGACGCATCGGTCACCGCTGATGATGAAGGCGCGGCGGTTGGGGCTGGATGCTCCGCGTGATCTCTGCACGCTCGCGGTGCAGCGGGGTTGCAGACATTACTGGCAGGGCGATGAGCCCGCTGGTGAGTTGGTGTCAGCGCTGGACTTTTCGAATGAAGAACTCGCACTGGCTCTGCTAACCATCGCAGCTCCGTATGACCCTCATGCAATACGTTGTGGTGCGGCAATGCTCGGCACCGTTGGCAATGACGTTGCCACACTTGCCCGGCTCGCGGCTTGGGAACGCAGTGAGGCGGTGGTGCGATACGTCGCGGAGTGCGGTCGGAAGTTTGAACCGGCGAATCCATTTTGGCCCGATCTTCTGGCCTTGCTTCCTGTGGCGCCGGTATTCAAGGATGGTGTGATGCCGCACCCGACGCGCTTCGTGGCAATGAACGGATACGAGCGTGGTGTGGGAAAGCGAATCACCACCGAGTGGCAACGCCCCCAAGCGAGGCCTGCCGCATGACCAACGCCGAGATCATCGCCACAACCCTCGATGGCCTGCTCGACCACGAAGCGACGCTTGTGGTCTATGGGCGCGCTTCCATAGCGCTCGGATTTAACAATGTGCCGGAAGCCATTGGACGCTCCCTAGACATGGATGTCATCCTGCGATTCTCGCAAGCGCAACAACTCGATGCGGATGATCAGTTTTGGAGTGCCCAGGCCGAGGTCAATACTGTGCTCGAGAAACAGGGGCTTTACATGACTCACCTGTTTGAAGAAGATCAGGTCTTCCTCCGCCCCGAATGGGAGCAGCACATTGTTCCCGTGCTCAGACCGCCCACGCGCTGGCTGAAGCTGTTCCGCCCGCACACGATTGATCTCATCCTCACCAAAATGATGCGTGGTAACGATCCACAGGACATGAGCGACGTGGCCTTTCTCATTGAACATGACGGCATCACATCGGAGCAAATGGAGCCGGCCTTCGCCACGGTGCGCATGCCGGATATTCAGGAGCTTCGCGATGCCTTCGCTTGTGCGCTGCCCAACGTCCGGAAATTGCTTTGATCTAGCTGCGCACCTTCCAGCTCACCGCTCTTTCCATCGTCCGGTTGACGGTTCGGACCAGCCGAGGTGTTGCTCCAGGGGAAACGGGATCCGTGTGCAACTGCGTGTCTTTTGTTGGATGAGTGATGGCTAGAAGCCCTCACTCCTTGGGTTCTGATTTTGGAGCAGCCTTCAAGCGCTGGCTTCGTGGGCGCGTTGGATTTTGGTGATCGCTTTTTGGGTGATGGCGTTCCAGTCGGCGTCGTCGGGGTAGGGGGCAAAGACGGATTTGCCAGTGGCGGGATTGTAGAGGCGGCAGAAGAGGACCTGATCGGTCTCGCCTGCTTCAACGGCGATCATGATGGGGTGTCGGAAGGCTTCCTGCGGGAGTTTGGCCAGCGTGTGGAGAAGGCCACGGCCGAAGAGGGTGTCGGAACCTGACTGGATGACGTAGAGCTTATCAGCGCGGAGGGTGAGGTTCACTTTGCTCTCCGTCTTGCCGCGGAATTCTTTGGTTTCGATCTCGAGTTTTTCGATCCATCCCGTCAGGGCCGTGTGCTCGATGGGCTCATGCTCGTTTTTGGCGTTGTTCCAAAAGTACCAAAGGCAGTTGGGGTATTGCCGATTGGCGTAGATGAATCGCGCTTTTGGCGGCGAGCCGAAGCCAAGGGGAACGGGTGTTTGAGCCGCGCGAGCAGCCTTGAGTTCGTCGAGGATGGCTTTGAGGAGGGGTTCTTCGTTCATGATGATTTTTTTACGAAAAGGCGCGCCGAATGTCAAGGATGCTGCGCACGGCCTCGTTGAGGGACTTGTGAAAATCATCCTCGCCACGCTTTTATTTTTATCTGCCGCACTTCATTCTGAGGAGGCTGCTGTGTTTCGTGACTTGTTTAATGGCAAGGATCTCACGGGGTGGGTGGATGTGAACACGAGTCCGGAAACGTGGACGGTGAAAGATGGGCTGCTGATTTGCAAGGGGCTGCCGACCGGTGTGATGCGGAGCGAGAAGCAGTATGAGAATTTCATTTTGCACATCGAGTGGAAGCACACGCAGGCGGGTGGTAACTCGGGTGTCTTCGTTTGGAGCGAGGGGACGGCTGCGCCGGGCAAGAACTTGCCCAAGGGGATGGAGGTGCAGATGCTGGAGCTCGAGTGGCCCATTCTCCATCCCACCAAGGAGGGGCTGCCGAATCATCCGGGTTATGTTTCCGGTGAACTTTTTGGGGCGAATGGTCTGGAGGGAATCCCTGACAATCCACGTGGCAGCCGGAGCATGTCCTGGGAGATGCGCTGCAAGGGGAAGGGCGAATGGAACACTTACGACGTCGTTTGTGTGGACGGCACGGTAAAGCTCTCGATCAACGGCAAGTTTGTGAATGGCATCAGCCAGTCCACGGTCCGGAAAGGTTATCTATGCCTGGAGTCCGAGGGTGCGGAGATTCACTTCCGGAACATCCGCATTTTGGAACTTCCCGGTGGCCGGGTGACGCCGGAGCAAACGGCTCCGGTCGTTGGCAAATAAGAGATTCCTCAATCGAGATCACCATCCGTTGTAGTACGAGTTGCCACAGTTGTGTGAGTGGCGTCTCGGGCGTGGGCGGCAGGATGAGTAGCCATTGTCATTCCAGTTGGGACCATCGTCGCTGGCGAGGGCAAAGGCAGCGATGCCGACAGCGGCGGCACCGAGCAAGGCGACTCCTGGATCTACCACCGTCTGCGGTCTCCCGTAAGCATCATAAGCGGTGGTGCAACTCACACCCGTGGTGGCGATAAGACCGACGGCAATCCAGCGAAGAATGTTTTTGTTCATGCCCGCTTCAACGATAGGGCACGGAAACTATTCAAAAGAAAACCTGCAAATCACGAGCGATCCCGTGACTTGCAGGTTGTTGAAGAGAGCCGATTGGTTTTGAGGGCGCTTTACAGGGCCTTGGCCACGGCTTCGGCGGTGATACCGAGTTCTTTGAAGACGGTATTGCCTGGGGCGCTGATGCCGAAGCGGTCGATGCCAATGATCTGGCCCTGGGTGCCGACGTATTTCCACCAGAGGCCGGAGACGCCGGCTTCGATGGCGATGCGCTTTGTGCAGGCAGCGGGGAGGACGGACTCGCGGTAGGCGGCGTCTTGGCGGTCAAAGCGCTCGAAACATGGCAGGCTGACCACGCGGACACCGGGCTTGCCTTTGGCACCTTCGACGGCCCACTGAACCTCTGATCCGGTGGCGATGACGATGGCTTCGAGAGCAGCGGTTTCCTTCACAAGGATGTAGCCACCTTTCAGCGTGCCTTCACGGCGAGTCGCGGCGCTGGCGTGGCCCTGATGGGGGAGATCCTGACGACTGAGGGCAAGCAAAGTCGGGCCATCCGTGCGGCTGAAGGCGGCAGCGAAAGCGGCGGCGGCTTCCTCGGCATCGCCGGGGCGGATGACGTCGAGATTTGGGATGACACGCAGTCCGCTGACGGTCTCGACGGGCTGATGAGTGGGGCCGTCTTCACCGACGCCCACGGAGTCGTGCGTGAAGATGTAGGTGACGGGCAGCTTCGCCAAAGCGGCGAGGCGGATGCTCGGGCGGCAGTAGTCGGCGAAGACGAGGAAGGTGGCGCAGCTGCCGAGGAAGAGGCCGTCGTAGGCGATGCCATTGCAGATGGCGCCCATGGCGTGCTCACGAATGCCGAACCAGATATTCCGGCCGGTGTAGTTCGTGGCACTGAAGTCACCGCCACCGGTGATGTAATTTTTGGTGGAGCCGAAGAGGTCGGCGCTGCCCGTGATGAGGTGCGGGACGGCCTTGGCCAGGTGATTGAGGATCTCGCCGCCGCTGTTGCGGGTGGCGGCTTTGCCTTCGGCAGTAAATTCAGGGATGACCTTGAGCAGGTCCTCGGCCTTCAGCGTTCCGTTACGGGCGGCTTCGAGTTCGGCTGCGAGGCCGGCGTTGGCGGCGCTCCAGGCGTTAAAGGTGGTGGTCCACTCGGCATGAGCGGCGGCGCGCTTGGCCTTGAGGTCGGCAAAGTAGGCTTTCACTTCATTGCTCACGTAGAAGTGGGTGCCCTCGGGGATGCCGAGGCCTTTTTTGGCTGAATCGACAAACTTGGCTCCGCCTTCTCCGTGACCTTTCGCGGTGCCGGCGACTTCTGGGATGCCTTTGCCAATGATGGTCTTGGCAATGATCATCTTGGGCTTGCCATTGTCGTTCGTTTTGGCGTTGGCGACGGCTGCGCTGATCGCTTCCAGATCATGACCGTCAATGGTGACGACCTCCCATCCGATGGCGGTGTAGAGCGCCTGGGTGTCCTCGCTTTGGGTGACCTTGGCCATGGCGTCCAAAGTCACGTCATTTGAGTCATAGATGACGATGAGGTTATCGAGGTGATTGTGGGCGGCAAAAGCGACGGCCTCGCGCGCGACGCCTTCTTGCAGACATCCGTCACCTGCGAGAGCGATGATGTGGTTATCGATGATCTTGTGGTCAGCGGTGTTGTATTTGGCGGCGGCCATCTTTCCGGAAAGCGCGTAGCCTGCGGCATTTCCGATGCCTTGGCCGAGTGGGCCGGTGGTGGATTCGACTCCGGGCGTTTCATGAAACTCGGGATGTCCCGGGGTGATGGAATGAAGAACGCGGAATTTGGAAACGTCGTCGATCGTCACGGCATAGCCGCTGAGGTGCAGCCAGGAATAGATGAACATGGAGCCATGACCTGCGCTGAGGATAAAACGGTCACGGTTCAGCCATTTCGGGTCTGCGGGGTCGCACTGGAGGCTTTCACCAAAAAGGACGGCCCCAATCTCCGCTGAGCCAAGGGGGAGACCGAGGTGACCGGAGGAGCATTTGTGGACGGCGTCCATGGCAAGACCACGGGCTTCATTGGCGGCTTGAGCGAGGAGGGATTTATTCATGAGAAAGGAAGGGGTGAAGGTTGCGCAGAGTTGTGATTCAATCGCCGGAGGCGGCCGGGCGCAGAGTCGGCTATCATGGGGGGTAGAGGTGGTCTTGCAAGGTCGAATTCGCGGTGTTGAACAGGCCTTCGGAGGTTTATCTTGTGTCGCAACAATCCGGCTGAAAAACCGTTTTTCCTCATCCATCACCATGAGCCCCCCAGCCTCTCCCGACGTTCCTTTGTCTCCACTCTGTTTGCCTCCGCCGACTCCACACTGGGATGCTCCGGGCAGAGGGGCCGGCATGGAATGGCAACGTTTGGGCGTGCGCCGGTTGGATTGGCGACGGCTTCGATGGTGTGAACGTTTTCAATCCCGAAGGACCTCGGATTGGCCTCATCAAACGACCCGAGACTTCTAGCAACCTCTGTCTCGGCGGTCCCAAACAGAACCGCCTTTTCATCACAGCCAGTCAGAGCCTTTATTCGCTTGATGTGAACACGCGGGGCGCTCACTGGTGCTGATTGGGACTATCGGCCCGCTGAGAACATGGCGCCGCCACCTCCGGGAGCGCAGATCGCAGGCGATGGAGAGAATCCGGCGCCGAGGGAAGGCACGCCATTGGTCAAGCGGCCTCCTGGCATGACGGGCGAGTAGGGCTGGCGGAAGCCTCCTGCGCCGTGGTAGGCAGCTCCATAATGACCGCCATGGCCAAAGAATCCGACCTGTGCGGCGCGTCCATACTCATGGACGCGCGCACAATTTCCAGCTTGGTATCCACCGTAGCCATAGGTTGAAAGGCCCACGCGAGCTACACTGCGGCCATACTCATGCAAAGGTGCATAGCTTGCGCCCACCCCGTATCCACTACCGTAGTAGCCACGAGTCGAAATGCCCACTCGGGCGACGCTGCTGCCATACTCATGAACCGGTGCACAAGCGCGGGCACCTCCCATCACGGCGATGCCTGTGCGCCCTCCGCCCTGACAATAACCAACTCCACCCAATGAACCGCCAAAGCCCAAATCTCCCGGGACAAAGCCGACTCCGCCAAATCCGATACCACCCAAACCCCAGCCGGCATTCAGGAAACCACCGCCGAAAACTTGTCCGCCGCCGGCGTTGAGGTCTGACATGGCATTGGCCTTCATGGCTCGGATGGATGCGGCTTGAAAGGCAGCGGTTTGGGCCTTTGCGACTTCCCGGTCACGCTCGATTCTGGCGAGCCGCACTTTTTCACGGCGCGTCTCGAGTTCCTTCTCATAAGCGACCGCTTTTTTGGAGTCGTAACCGAAGGACTGCCTCAATTCCGAAGACATGTCTGAGAAGAGCACTTTGCCTGCGCCATTGGAGTGGCGAAAGCAAACACCGTCGGGATCAACCTTGGATACAGACACCCCCCGATAGGTTTTTCCAGAGAGCGTGCGGAGAGTGATGGCCTCGCCTTGGTCTGCGACAGCGGCGGCAGATGCGGCGAAAAGGGACAGAGCGATAGCTAGGTGTGTCTTCATGGGCGGATTTGGGATTTGAGTTCCCGTCACCGTCGCAATAAAACCCTAAGTCTGTCGAACCTCGCAGTTGGCGATGTTTCCCAAAATTCTAATGATTCGACAAAAAGCCCCGATTCTGTTTTGGTTTACCTGAAAATTAGCAATTTCGTGTTGTTTGCCTCTGTTGGCCAAATGGGCGGTCTCTGGCCATTGAGGGGCGACTTAGTTCTGCAAAAAGACGAAGACGCCTTTCTTGTTTCCGACCACGACGTCGATCTTTCCGTCCTTGTTGACATCCCCCGGCGTGACTTGGGTGCCGACTCCAGAATTGTCATCGATCTGGTGCGGGATGAGTTCGGCACCGCCTTTTCCATCTCTTTTGATTTGGAACCAATAGAGCACAGGCGCGGCGTTGGGTTCATCGTCTTTAAGGGGACCGTGAGCCCAGCGGCGCTTTCCGGTAACCACGTCCAGCACGCCATCTCCATCCACGTCTGAAAGTTTCATGGCATGCAATTGGCTGAACTTCACTCCGTGCGGGCTGTCTTCGGGTTTGCTACCCATCAGTTTGTGCTCTTTGAATTTTCCATCCGCGCCCTGCTCAAACCAGCCGAAGCCGAAGCCGTGCGCATCGTAGCCGGAGATCACATCATTGCGGCCATCAGCATTCACATCATAAACGAGCAAGAATGAACCTCCGCGCGCGCCAGGAGCCGTGAACGGGCCTGGATGAAAGGCCCAGTCTTTGTCTTCTTTGGTATCGGCAGGCTGCTCGAACCAACCATCGCGATCCAACAGATCTTGTTTGCCATCACCATTCACATCTCCAAGGCCATAGCCGTGGGTGTACTTGAAATACTTTTTGTCATTCGCTGGCGACTTCGGGGTGATAGGCCGGAACTTGGCTTTGCCAAAAGGGTTCTTCCAATCGATCTCGGCATAACCGAGTTGGCCTCCCGTGTGACAGATCAGCTCGGGTTTTCCATCGGCGTTGAGGTCAGCAAAGTCAGGAGATTCATTGTCCGTCACGTCAAAGATCGAGTGGCGCGTCCATTGAGCGGATTTGTTCTGAGGGTTCTCGAAAACCCAAGTTTCCTTCCCCGGCCAAGAGTAAACAAGGATGTCAGTCCATCCGTCGCTGTTGAAGTCGTGAGTGTACGTCAAAAAGTAATCCGAGTATCCCTTGCCTGGATCGTAGGGCTCTTTCTCGGCGGGTGCAGTGAAGGAAACACGCTCCTTGAACTCCGGCCCCTTCCAAATGAATCGACCTGCGCAAATATCATTGTGTCCATCGTGGTCGAAGTCCGCAAAATGGGCACCCTCAGCGACAAACTCCTCAGTGAGCGTGTACTTTTTGAAAGTGATGTCCGCAGCCTGTGCGGAGACTAGCAATGCCAGAGAGGGTAGGAGAGAGGAAATGAGACGTTTCATGATTGGATCGAAGAAACGTTCCGGCTCATGCATTTGTAGCGTTACCTTTGGAATAAGTCGGTCCTGGCCAACCGGAAACGGGCTCGGCCGCGAACTGAAGAATACGAATCAGCCAATTCGAGATGTTTTTCTGCCGAGCTCTTCGCCACCGAGTCTAGAATTACTAGAACCAAATGGGGTCTGATGGGAAACTCCGACGCGTTTTCCGCAGAAACCGCGAAGACGATCATCCAAATATCGATCTATCAAAACGCGGCTGAAAAAATAAATAAATCACACAAATCACAAAACCTTCGCCTCGGGGACTTATCGATGATATGCTAGTAACCCTATGGCTACCACACCGACACGTAAGACACGATTCTCCCGTAGAGTACCTGACCATGTAACAGACGAACTCGTCAATGTGCTTTCCAGAGGTAAGACACATGAGTTCAACGGACTCTTCGGATTGGTTTACGAGAATCTAAAGCTCAAAAACGCAGTAAGTGGAGGTGAAGAGATGCTCCGCCTGCGGTCCTATGAGAAACTTCAGAATTTGGTGAGCCGTGGCCTTTGTCAAAAGGTTGGCAAGACCTACCGTGGCCTTGAGGGCCTCAGCCAGGCCCACAGCACCGCCGTAGCCGCCCGCGCAGCTACTGCCACCACGGCTGCCGCACGCTAGTCTGGCCGGGCGGATTCAGCCCCGGACAAGTTCAATTCCTGGAAGGGCTGCTCAAAATCGAGCAGCCCTTCGCTTTTCAGGATTGCATCGCGCGGCTCAAACGGTTTAATCAAGCGTCGACACTGCTTTTTCCTTTACTCTTTGCCTGCTCGTGGCTTAGTGTTCGGGCGAACACACACTAATTACTCTCAGAACCCATGGCTAAATCCCCATCCAAAGACTCATCCGAACCCGTTTCCAATAAAATAGCCGAAGCGCGCGCTCGAAATCTCGACCTCGCCATTCAGCAGATTCAGAAAGACTACGGGGAAGGGGCCATCCTGCGGATGGGCGAAGACACGAGAACGGAGATCGCCGTGATCCCGACTGGGAATCTCCTCATTGACCAGGCCCTCGGCACGGGCGGCTTTCCGAGGGGACGGGTTGTTGAAGTCTACGGCCCCGAGTCCTCCGGTAAAACCACGCTCACTCTCACCGTGATCGCTCAGGCCCAAAAGGCCGGTGGCCTCGCTGCCTTCATCGACGTTGAGCATGCCCTTGATCCAGGCTACGCGCGGAAACTGGGTGTGAACATGGAGGAACTCCTGGTCTCCCAGCCTAGCTCCGGTGAGGAAGCCCTGCGTATTTGCGAGACTCTTGTCAGATCCAATGCCCTCGACGTCATCGTCATCGACTCCGTCGCCGCGCTCGTCACACGCCAAGAACTCGAAGGCGAAATCGGGGATGCAACTGTCGGAGCCCAGGCTCGACTCATGAGCGCCGCTCTCCGGAAACTCACCGCCATCATCGCCAAGGCGCGCACCTGCTGCATTTTCACCAATCAGATCCGTGAAAAAGTGGGCGTTATGTTTGGTAACCCAGAAACCACACCGGGCGGCAAGGCGCTGAAGTTCTATTCCAGCGTCCGCATCGACATCCGCCGCATCGGAGCCATCAAGGCCACTGACGGCACCGTTACCGGAAACCGAACCAAGGTGAAGGTGGTGAAAAACAAGCTCGCGCCGCCTTACACCGAGGCCGAGTTCGACATCATGTATAACGAAGGCATCAGCGCCGTCGGTTCCTTGCTCGATCTCGCTATGGAATATGACATCCTCCAAAAGCGCGGCTCATGGATCAGCTACAAAGGCAGCCAACTCGCTCAGGGTCGGGACGCTGCCAAAGAAGCGCTCCGGAATGATCCGAAGATCTACCAAGACATTGAAGTGGAGGTCAAAGCCCGCATGCTGGACAAGACCACCACCAAATCAAGCGCCAAAGC
>CAMBPV010000073.1 GCA_945869695.1 Prosthecobacter debontii | reverse complement strand
TTGAGAAACTCCAGCGCTTGATTGTACCTTCCTCGATCCGTCTGTTGTTGGGCGAGAGATTGGACCAAATCGAGCTTCATTTTGCCATCAGGCAGCTTGTTCAAAACATCTCTCTTTTCTTGAGAGGTGAAGGTGTCCATCGCATAAGAGAGGTTCCAACCGAGATTTTCCAGAAACTTTGAATCCGTCACCGTCCCGATAAACGCAGTTGCCTCCTCTGGTGCCTTCCTAAACCAGTTTTGCCAGACACTGCTGAGCATCTCGCTTTTTTGAAGAGGGTCAGAGAGAGCCTGCAAATGCTCCATCGCCGCCTTTGGATCCTTCTGCGACCACCCTCGCAATGCTTCGTTAATGGCTTTATCCCGCAAGTTTGTCTGGGCGATGGATTCAGCCCAACTCAATGCCGCAGCAGGATCCTTCCCGGCCCAGTTACTCATCAGGCTGGTCAGGGCATTGGACCGAGTTCGATGATCCGTAAGCTTTAAAGTCAAATTCGCCGCGCTGAGCGGATCTTTTGCACCGACTCGCCCGATCACGGACGCAATCGCATAATTTTCCACCGGTAGATCAGGATGAGTGTTCCAATAAGCCACGACACCCGGCAGATCCACTTTTCCCCACTCATCAATCACTTCCCTGAGGACCGTGGCTCTGCGACCTCCCGCTCCGAGAGAGAGCGCCAGTTCGATCGCTGAATTGGGATTCGTCTTCGCAATCTCTCCCGCCACTGCTGAGAGCAGATAACCGCTGTCATTCTCAAGAGGATCTGCCAGCGCCGCTTTCCATGCGACAGCTGGCTGAGTCGCCGCCCAAGCTCGATAGAGATTCCTGCGCAAAGAATCCCGGTCAGCTGATTTTGGCACCGCAGCCACGATCGCCAAAGCGGCCTGCAAATCGGACGACGACAACCCGGCGATGGCGGCCCGAGCATCGTCCGGGCGATAATTCGCAAGGAGCGCTTTCATCTGATCGCCAATGGAGGAAGCGGCCGCCACTTGACCCTTATCCTCCCCAGTTGGGTCCTCAGATTCTTTTCCCGCCGCTCTTGCCGCTTCTGTCGATCGAGATGAACTACCCGTCTGCTTATTCGCAACCTTTACCTCATTCGCCTTGGGAGACCCCTTCGTGGGCTCCCTCATCGATCTCAAACCATAACCCAAACCGATCCCCGCCAGCAGACAGAAAAATGGAATTGCGGTGTTTTTGAGCATGAAAACCATGCTACCTCATTTTTGGAAAACGAGTCAAGGCTCGGTGATGAAGATATCTCCGTCACAGTCCGCGATCGCGTGAGTCAGCGCCACACGTCCCGTGGTTAGGCTTCTCGCTCGTCGCGGCAGAAGAGTGGTGACCGGGCCATTCCCCATCGGATTGTAAATCACAAAACCATTTTCGTAGCGCCGCAGCATTGATCCGTTCTTCAACGGTTCACCCGGACTGGAGGGTCGGCCCAGTGTCTTGTTCCAAAAGGGATACCAGTTGTGCCGATGATCGGCAGCCGGAAGGGTGTTGGGATCTGAAAAAAGACACATCCCATCCGAGTGGGTGAGCGAAAGTGTCGTGGTGGCTCGCATGAGATTCAGATCCTCGCGCGATTCATGGAACCAAGTCTCCAGGCAGTTGATCCTCGGCTCACGTAGATTGGTCTCCGCCCATATCAAACTCTCCCGCATTTTCTGCCACTCGGCGGCCGTCGCAGACCGATCACACTCCATGAAAAAACCGTTGATGTAGGCCGCCGTGAGCGGCGCGATGCGGTCATTGGCATTCACCAGAATCAGCGCGCTCTCGCCGATGGCAGACCTGATGGTTTTGATCAGCGAGAGGCGATCCTCGTCCTCATCCCACCAGTCGAGAAGCACCCCATCCACCACTCCCGATTCCACTGCGGCACACGCTTGTTTCGCGATGTGCTTTTGATACTCGGGGTTTGCAAAATCGAGCTGAGTGTAACCACCCTCCTCCCATCCAGCGACAAGTTTGCCCGATTCATCCCGCTTCCACCAAGCATGATCCTTCGGCAGAAATTCGCGCGGCCCATCTCGGTAGCGGATTTCCGCGAGGATGACCAAAGACGGATTTTTCTTCAGCATTTTCTCCCTTCGCTTCAGCCCCTCTCTGAGGCTTGACGCCTTGAATCCGTCAGCGAGGCCCTCATGAAAATGATTCCACTCCAGGCCAAAGTAACCCGCGCCATGGAAGATCAAATCATGCCGAGCCAATGTCGTGAGTTCATCTTCACCCCGCAGGTTATCAGCCTCCCCCCAAGCCTGAAAAACAGAAGGAAACGATCGGGCCGCCAGTCGTTCGGCGATGCTCGATTGCGCATGAGCAGAGCGATTGAGCGCGCCACAGAACACAAACATCCAAGACAGGATCAGGACGGCATGGGAAGCTTTCACGATTCAAGAAACACTTTTGGATGAAGAAACCACTCAATCGATCGAAAGCCAAGAACGCCGGCCTACACAACGACGGGCACATGAAGACTCGAAGGGCAAGTGGAGTCGCATTTCTCTCCTCTCGCTTCAATCAGGCTCGCATACAAAGACTCATACTTCGCTGTAATGGCTGGCAATGCGAAGCGCTCTTCAGCTCTCATTCGCGCTCGAGTGCGCAATTTTTCCCACTCATCAGCCGGCAGATTCAGCATCTCACGCCAGGCGGATGCGAGAGCTATCGGATCACGAGGTGGCACTACTTTTCCACAGTCACCAATGACATCGGCGCTGTCGCCAACATCCGTAACCACCCCCGGTAATCCGCAGGCGATGGCCTCACAAAGCGTGAGAGGCAGCCCCTCACCGTAAGCCGACGAAAGGGTGGCCAGATCAAATGCCGGATACACACGCGGCATGTCTTGACGTGGCCCCAAGAGCAGAACTCGATCAGGGGCCGGGCAGTTCTCACGCAACTCACGGAGACCGGCGTCGTCGAGCGTCACACCCGATCCGCAGGCAATAAAACAGGTCTCGCGATCCGTTTTCTGAAACTCGCGGATGGCTGCAAAGAAATTGGGATAGTCCTTCTGCGGATCGTTTCTTCCTGCCATCCCGATGATGCGAGTTCCGGTCGGCAAACCGAGTGTGTCACGCAGGGCTTTCTTCGCCTCTTCATCCGGCTTGAACCTCAAGGTATCAGCTCCGTTGACGATGTGCTGCATTTTCTCCCTCGGGTATCCGATCCCAGCGTGGAGCTCAATGGACGTGCGCGAGCACACAGCGATTTTATCAGGCCAAGCCCCTGCCAGCTTCGAAAGCAACACTCGCATCCAGCGACTCAGCGTTTTGGTGGTCTTCGGGCAAAAGCTGCTGTGCTGAACATTCCAGACCACTGGTGGAATCGGCTCGAAGCTCCTAGCTGCCATGGTTCCGAGGAAGTCGGCGTGATACATCCACGTTTGCACGAGAGCGGGCTTCACCTCTCTCATAATCGCTTTCAGGCGCGAGTATGCCGCTGGAAACTGGAGGTAGGAACCCATGTCGAGGCAATACAGCCTGGCCCCCGTTGCCCGGATGCGCTCAGCCAATGGCCCCTCAGGCCGGAGTGAAACGACGATAGGCTCAAACCGGCTGCGGTCCGTGTGCTCCACGATTTGACACATCATGGTCTCGGCACCACCGAGATTCAGACTGGTGATGACATGGAGGATGGGTTGCGGCTTGTTCATGATTCGATGAGAGACTGATAGGTGTGCTGATACTGCTCAGCCGCGTGGGCGATGCTGAAATTCGCCACAACACGAGCGCGGGCGGTTTGTGACAGCGCATTCCGGGTGGCTGAATCGGCAGTGAGCATCTTCTCCCAACCAACGGCCAGAGCAGAGGGATCGGACGGTGGCACGACAAGGCCCGTTTCCGCAATGACCGTCGCGCAGTCGCCCACATCCGTCGTCACACAGGGCACCCCGCAGGCCATGGCTTCGAGGATCGTCATCGGAAGGGCCTCGCTCTCGGAGCAAAGTGTGAATACAGAACAAGCCGGATACACTTCCTCGGTGGCCGCATTGAACGGAAGGAAATGAACCTTAGAGCGGTCGGGCAAACTTTCAAAAGCAGCAGATGCTTGCTCATCCAAGGTTTCCGCCGAACCTCCGCTCATGATGAAGTGAGTCTCCGGCATTTTGCTCTGAAGAATGGCAGCCGCGCGGAAGTAGAGTTGGAGATTCTTGACGGGATGAAACCGACCGACAAACCCAACGACTGGAGCATCCAAGGGAATGTCCAAAGCAAGACGGGTTTTGACTCCCTTTTCGACCGATGGCTCGAAGCGCTTCGTGCAGATGCCATTGGCAATGAAGGCCATTTTCCGACGAGGAAAACCCATCGAGGCGTGATCATTGATCGCCGTCTCTGAGCATGAGACAATCTTCCGAGGAATCGCCATCGAGGCGGCACGAATGGCCATCTGGAAAAGCGAGAATTTCAGGTCACTGTCTCCTGGCCATCTGAAAATGGTGCGGCTGTGGATTCCCCAAACAACGTGCTTCACACCACTGAGTCGCGCGGCCAATCCGCCAACAAAGTCCGCGTGGTGCATCCAAGTTTGAACCACGTCTGGCTTTTCAGTGGCGATGATGGCCTTCAGTTTTTTAAACAAGGCCGGCCGAAGAAGCGAGGGGCTCTCGAGATCATAAAATACATCCGCAATTTCCCGCATCCGCTCCGCCTTGCATCCCGTGGTGCCTGTTTTGACCGCGACGACGACGGTGCGCCAGGGACCGCCCTGCATGGCTTCCACAAGGTTGCAGAGCATGGCTTCTGCTCCGCCACCACCCACACTGGGCGTGAAATGGAGAACCGTTCCGACATGGTTTGAGGAAGTCTTTTTCATGATCACGCAGCCAAAGCTTCTCGGGTGGCCAGCCTCCAGGCTTTGAGGGTTTCAAAGGCTCCAGAAACGGTGGCTTCCGTCTCTGCGACCGACATCGGCGCGCCGTAGCGCGGGATTTCAAATAGAGAGGTTCCCGGCTGCACAAATCCAGGGCTCATGGTCACTGCGGAGGTAAAACCTGTCTCCGCGAGGAGCTCAGCAGTCTCGGCGGTGTAATCACCGGGTTGACCATTCGGGTACGCGAAGAGCCGTGGTTTTACACCCGTTTCAACTGCCAGTCGCTCAAAGGACTGCTGAATTTCTCTCCGCGCCGTTTCTCTCCCGCATCGGCCCAGAATCAAATGAGTTTGTGTGTGCCCCCCCATTTCAACCAGTCCGCTAGCTTGCATTTCACGGATCTGATTCCAGGTCAGCGGCTCGAAAATGGCGGGAGTCGGATCGCACTCTCGAAGTTTCGCGCCGAGCTTGGATTCCAGACCTGCTGTTTCCTCTTCGAGGTTCTCTTGCGGCAGAGCTTTCAAATGGGCTGCGGCTTTCGCGTATTCAGCACGGAGCGGAGAGTGCGCATAGGCATACTCCATCCGGTGAAACCACAGGCTCTGCGTCCGATCCACAAATCCGCTCGTGACGAAGAGGGTCGCCGGAAGATTAAACTCCTGCAAAATGGGATAGGCCAGTGAGTAGTTCGAGGCATAACCATCATCAAAGGTGATGGCGACGGTTCCATCAGGCAAAGGCAGCCTTCGCTGAAGGGCGTCCACCAGGGCACTCAGCGAGCAAACGCGATAACGCGAGCTGAGGTGCCGACAAATATCCCTAAAAACGGAGACCGGCGTGTGCAACTCTGCATCGATCAGTCCGGGGTCAGAATCCTCCCTCAAACCGTGAAACGTCAAGATACAAGGCTGCCCCTCTTGCAAACCACGAGCAACCCGGGCGAGCCCTTTTTGCGCCATGAATTGGACCGTTTGGTGGTAGATCGAGGAAAAGCGTGACATTCTCTCAGATTTTACATTTATTATCAAAAATATGGTTCATTTCTGATATTCATCAATGAAATCATGAAAATTATTCCACATCATCGATGATGAAAATCGACTTCCTGCAAATTGGAGCGCAGCCTCGGCTAGCCGTTCGCGAGTTTGTTTTTCGTGTGCAAGCGTTTTGAGCAAAAGGCTCAATCGTGTTTTGTCACCTACCTCAAAGAGCATTCCATTTTCTCCTTCAGTCATGATATCGACCACCCCGGGCGCGGCTGTAGCCAGGCAAGGCAGACCGCAGGCCATGGCCTCCATGAGAGCCAGAGGTTGAGTCTCCCCATGAGTCGAGAGGACGAAGACATCCCAGGAGCGCATCCGAGGAACCATTTCACCGAAGGGCAGGAGGCCAAGAAAGGTGATTTTTTCAGCCAATCCTTGCTCAGTTGCCAGAAATTCGAGTTCCCCTCTCATGGGTCCATCTCCGGCCAATTCCAATCGCGCATCCAAACCGGGATTCTCATCCAAAAAAAGACGAAATGCCTGGATCAGGGTCTGGTAATCTTTGACCGGCATCATGCGGCCCGACATGCCCACTACAAACTGCCCTTCAGCTTTTGGCGCTGGGGGAACCCGGTATCGATCCAGCTCAATTCCGTTGGTGATGACCCGAGTGCGGTTCCGGCGCAGGGAGAAGAGCGGACCCAGTTTTTTGGCAACGTCGGACCGGTAAGTTTCCGTGTTATAAGCCACACCATCTCCCATCCAGAGGAGCATGACGCTGAGCAGCCACTCGTGAGGCCTCTTGAGGCTGTTGGGGTGATGTTCCAGGGCGAAGATTCCAGGTCTTTTGGGGAGTCGTTTCGCGGCTTTGAGCA
The DNA here is from genome assembly GCA_945869695.1 of Prosthecobacter debontii. GTDB lineage: Bacteria > Verrucomicrobiota > Verrucomicrobiia > Verrucomicrobiales > Verrucomicrobiaceae > JAIBCL01. Next base: position 15,016 of record CAMBPV010000073.1, on the reverse strand, counting down.
CTGCGGGTAATGCCGCCGGGTAGTGAAGGATGAAGGCATCCACATCCCCGAGACTCTCAGCCCATCCCGCCAAAGCCCGAGCCCCCTCTCGATCCACGAGCCCCTGCTTTTTCGAATAAACAGCCGTCTCAACGCCGGCATCCCGGCAACGATTCTCTCTGGCCTCGATGATGGCCTCGGTGCCCCAGAACGCGACCGACTGCTTCACGCCTGCCTTTTGGCCAGCGATGGATAGTGCCGCGCACAGATCGGAGGCTCCGCTCAGGCCACTGAATGCGACTTGACCAACACTACGCATGAGCGCTTTGAGTTGAGATGGAGGAAACCGGCTCCCTTTTCGAGAGTCTGAACGTCAGTCGCCCGGGGAAGATCGCCATCGCACCCACGGCGAGGCACATCCAGTAAGCCGGAGTTTCGAGCAGAATCTGGCTACAAGGAATGAAGAGCCAAACCGGGATCAAACAAAAACCACCCGAAAATCCCCTCAGGGCACACGCAGCTGTGAGGGCCAGAAGAATCCCTGCAAAAAGCAGGACACCCGGAAGCCCGAGATCCAGCCACTGGGTGACGAATTGATTGTGTGGCTGCCATTTTTCCCCACCTGCTCCGGTGCCCCAGCCAAAAACGGGTTTTTGCCCGACAGCCTCCCATCCGTCCGCCAGATCCTTCGCTCTCTCAGGTGATTTGAGTTTTTCGAAATCCAGCTCGTAGATGGCCTGCATTCGGCTGGACGTATCCTCGTTTTTCACGATCCCCTGCTTGGTGCTCGTGGCACCTAAAACACCCACGCCAACCGCGACGACGGGACTCAAGACGGCGATGGCGATCATGCCGAAGTAGCGCTCTCTAAAATGAAGGAGCATGTAAATCGACGTCATGCACAAGAACACCGCCATCCCACTCCGGCTCATGGTGAGGGCAATCCCGATCGCGGCGAGCGCCACGAGCGCCATGTTCCACCAGTAGTTTTTATTCAAGGTGAAGAGAATCCCGAACATCATGCACATGATAATGGGAGAGTGGTTCGGATCGACATGCCAACCCGACATGCGGCCCGGGATGCGAGTGTAGGAATCAAAGCCCAACCACTCATACACATTCACCAGGCTACAAAGGATGACCGCAAAAGTGGCCACCCAGATCGCGATCCGATCTCCCTTCACTGCAGGCAAAAAGAAGACCGCCGAGAAGGAGGTGAGCAGGTAACCCGCGAGCATCAGCACATAAACCATGTGGTCTCCGAAGACCACATTGGTAAATCGCTGCAGAAGGGCCGCATCCATGAGCCGGGTCAGAGGAATGATCAGCACGCCCAAGGCGGGTAACGAAAAAGAAGGCCGATTCAAAAGCGTGAACAGAATGGTCAAACCACCGAAAGTTAGGTTGAAGTCGCGCGGCTTGACGGGGGAGATGCCCTGCTCATTGGCCCAATACAGAATGTTCGTGAAACTGGCCAACAAGACTCCCATGGCCGAGAGCAGCAGAGCGATCTGCAACATCGTCCACCGATCGCTCGGCTCAGGGCCGGCAGCGGTGGGGTGAGGGGGATGTTGGATGACGTTCATGCAGCTTTCAAAATCGGAGCCATCACCCTCAAAAGGAAAAAGAGGAATTGAGCCCGTTAATATATGTTTTCCATATTAACTGTAAACCGGAGAAATGGTTTCTTTCCCGACTGCCCAGCTCGGCACTTGAGCCCGCAAAGCCTCGAATCCCTGTTAATCAGCGATTGATCGCTCTTACCGCCAACTCATCCTCTCGCTCCTTCAGCCCGACCTTCCGGAAGATGTAAAGGTAGAGAGACGCAGCCGATAAAAGGTGCACAAACGCGGTCGAAAGCGCAATCCCCGCCACGCCCATGCGCTGCATCAGGATCCAATTGAAGGTGATGTTGCAAGCCAAGGCCGAAATGCTGGCGACCAGTGTAAACCGAGTGGCTTCCATCGAAACGGCAACCCGCGAAGCGAGGATTCCCGCGATGTAGAACGGAATCTGCATGGCGGCAAAGCGCATGACGCCCGCCACCTTGGCGGTATCTGCGCTCGTGAAACTGCCGCGCTCAAAGAGGAGCCCCACAATCTGGGGGGCAAAGAGGATGAAGATGACTGCAATTGGAACAGCGAACAGCAGGATCGCACCCGTCACCTGAAGCAGGTGTTTTTTGACCAACCGCCACTCCCGACGAGCCACCGAATCGGCGAAATAGGGGAAAACAGCCTCGCTCGCCGCAGTCGCCGTCAGCGCCAGGACAATGCCGCACACTTTGTCTGAATACGTCAGAACCGACACGCTTCCCGACTCCAACCAAGCGGCCATCGCCTGATCCACGATGACCGCACTGTTCATGATCAGACCGCCCATCAAATAAGGAAAGGCATTCCCCAGAACCACACGATTAGCAGGCTCCCACAATCGGAAACAATGCTTCGGAGTCGGCCCCATCTGACGATGCACCGCAAACACGAGCACGAGAAACTGCAAAAAGACACCAACGTTGGTGCCCATCACCAAGGTCTCGGCCGTGGCCCCCTGCCCTGCCATCAGCAAGCATAGAAAGATAACGACAGGTGCCAGCATCGGCGCTGAAGCGGCGATGACGAAGCGCTTGTCCGCACGCAACCAATTCGAAAGATGAAAGCTGAGTCCATAAAAAATAAGAAACGGAATCAGAGATCGCAGGGCCCCGATCGCCAGGGTTTGCTTCTCCTCAGAAAAGCCACGTCCCGTGAATCCAATGATGAACGGCGCTGCTCCATAAACCAGAATGGCAAGGGCACTCAAGACCGAGAGATTCCAAAGACTTGCCTGGATGGCGAGCCTCTGTGCACGCTGGTGCCCCCGTCTGTGACGGAGCTGTGCATACGCCGGCAAAAAGGCCTCAGGCAGACCGCCGCCAATGACCGCCGCCAAGAAGGAAAGAAGGGAAAAGGAAAGAAGAAACGCATCCAGAACATCGGAGGTGCCGAACCGATGCGCCACGGCTGCATCCTTGAAAAAGGACATACCTTTCGCAACCAGTGTCAGAAAGGCCACGGTCGCCACGCCGGACAACATCGCGTGCAGCGCACCCTTCTCAGACACGAAGCGCCGGAGAAGAGTCGGGAGCCGTTGTCCCTTGGTGATCAGTGAGGAGATTGACATTTATCGAGTCAAAGGTCCCCGCATTGCAGTCTCTCGGCAACCATTATGCGAGTCTTGGCGATTCCTTTCTTCAATCGCTCACGGACAAAACTCCAGACAGAAAGCATTCCCAGAGAAGCGAACACCGCCACGCAGGGCATCACGGGTGCTCGCATCCTCATGTTGCTCCAATAGAAAAGATGGATCGCAGTGATAACTCCACAAATCAGAAGCGGCCAAACCAGAGGAGCCTGAAATATCTTTCTGCCCGAAAGAAGGGTGGAGAGGAGCATCATTCCCAACACGATGGAATACCAAACTCCCACAACGCAGCGGAAAAGTTTCTGACCTGTCGATTCACTGACCGAGGAGCGATGGGGCATGGGATTCCAAAACTGCAGAAACCGGTCAGCGGTCAAAAAGCACAGCGCCTCCAGGTCAGCGGACATCCATTCAAAGGCCAACTGATACAGAAAACCATCCATCTCCAATTCCTGCTGCGGGGAAATGTGAGGGGCCTTCACACCGGGCTGGTAGTAGGCGAGGCAAGCATAGTCACGCGAGATCGTCTCATCAAATCGGGTCAGTGACCAAGGCCCCCAATCCCGCCCCTGAGTCCTCACGTAGTGGTGGTAATCCGGGCTATTCGCCACCGCGAGCGTATAGCCCCCATGGGTCGTCGCCGGGATGAATTTTCCAAACACGTGGTAGTTCCTCACAACCCATGGGGTGAGCACCAAGGTCGCACCCAGCGCACAAATCGTCATGGCCCTCAAAGCGGGGCGCAAACGTGCAAACCAATGGCCCTCCACGCCGATCCTTTGCCAACCAAGAGCCACGACCGCGACGGGAACCAAAAGCAAAAACGACGAGCGGCTCAGGCTAGCCAGCCCGACCACTCCTCCGAGAATCAAAGCCGTGACCAGTCTCCGCGAGTTCATCGCGAGCGCAAAGATCCAGCAACTCAAAGCCACAAGACAGGCGGCCATTGTTTCTGTCATGGCCTGGACTGAAAAAGCAACCAGCAGCGGATCAAAGGCAACGAGCAGCGCCGAGATCACCGCCGCAGCAGGAGATCTCGGCACCGCGCGCCAAACAAACAACCCTGTGAAAAGGATCGTCAACATTCCAAGTCCCAAATTGACCATCGCCACGCGCCGGGGTGAGATTGCCCCGTCGCCATCTGCAAAGAAAGACAGAAGGATCGGATAAAGCGGAGGGCGGGATGCCGTCGGACTGACATCTCCCTGACCGACGGCAAAAAGGCCCTTCGTGGCCAGATGACCCGCCACTTCCAGATAAGCGTCCGTGTCGCTCGCATGCTCACCCGATTGACTCACGGACCAACCAAACCTGATCAAAAACACCCCGACAAACAGGGCGATCAGAATTCCCCTCGAAGCGGTGAGCCTCGAAAGAAGGGATCTGACTTGAATCGTGGAGTTCATGATGAGTTGGACCTTGCCAGCGCCAGTTTTAGTAAGCGTTCTCGCGGCGGACCAGCGTGAGAAACATGATTTGGAGATCCAGCAGCAGGTTCCAATTCTCAAGGTACCAAAGATCACACTTGATGCGCTCAGACAGATCGGTGTCACCTCTCCAGCCCTTGACTTGCGCCCATCCTGTCATGCCGGGTTTGGCATGATGACGCGCTTGGTAGTGAGGAATGACGTGCTTGAAGTTCTGAATGAGTTCAGGACGCTCAGGTCGCGGCCCGACAAGGCTCATCTCACCCTTCAGGACATTCCAGAACTGAGGCAGTTCATCGATATTCCACTTCCTCATGAAGGCACCGACCCTCAGACGACGCGGGTCATCTTTCACACACCACTGGGCGCCAGTTCCCTGCTCGGCATTCAATTTCATCGAGCGGATCTTGATGATCTCAAATGTCTTTCCATCGATCCCCGTGCGGCGCTGACGGTAGAACACGGCGCCAGGCGACTCGAGGCGAACCATCGCGGCAAAAAACGCGATCACCGGGGTGGAGAGAACCAGCCCCACCACCGCACCGATAACGTCGAGCACTCTCTTGAGAGCAACATTGAAACTGCTATCGAGCGGCAGTCGATCGATTCCAAGAATCGGCATCCCCGCAACGGTTTCCAATTGCAACCCGGAGACGAAGATCCGGAAGCAAGACGGTATCACCTTGAAGTTCACCATTTCACGCTCGCAGAGATTCGCCACGCTGATGATTTGATCTCTTGATCCACTCAAGTCAGCGAGCACCACCATGTCAGGATTGGTTTGAGCAATGATGCTCTCCATTTCCTCGATGCTGCCTAGCCTCGGCCCATTCGAAGACGGCACCGTCACTTCATCGTCAGAAGTGCGGGTGTCGACCCAGCCTACCACATCAAATGCCGTCGCATCGTCCTTGCGGAGGGACTGGGAGAAAAGATCCGCATCTTCATTCCAACCCACAAAAACCGTCCGCTGGCGGAGGGAATCAATCCGGCTTCCCGTGCGGAGAAAACGATCGTAAGCATTTCTCCATCCGACCAACAGCAGCAAGGCGCAGGCTCCATTCAGAGCCATGTAGAGGCGGGAGATCGGAGGGTTGATTTTGAAAGTCAACGTCACCGCCAGGAATCCCGCCGTCCAAATCAAGACACCCACACAAATCCGATCGGCAATCCAACGGGACCGCAGCAGGGCTGTGCGGTTATAGATTCCCTGCTTCGCCAACACAGCGATCAAGGTGATCCCACCGAGCACGACGTGCGCACCATATTGCTCGAGCGTGCGTTGCTCGAAAAGTCCGACATCCCGCAGGCTCGTGTGAAAGCGGAGCCAGAAAGCAAGGAAGGAGCCTGCCACGCCCATCAGCAAGTCACCCAGAATCGCAAGATACACCCACCGGTGAGCGAAACGCCGGGATGTCGTCCGGGCCTCGAATGGCGCATCAGCGATGACCTCGCTTTCCTGAGCCCGGGTGGACTCCTCTTTGCCCACAGGATCGGCATGGGTCGCGATCCGATTGACCACCTGTCCTTTGCGAGGAGAAAAAACAGTTTTGAGGCGAATTGTTGTGATTTCCATACAGAAATTAGTTTTGTTGTGGTAATTATATCAAATATGAATCGCAACGCAACAATAAATGTGATTTTTGTGATTTGTTTCTCTTTTTGGACTCTCAATATTGATAACGGAAATTAACGATATGGCGCCATCGTCCTCTCATCCCCTCATTTTGAGTCCTCTCAAAAATGTTCGCTCGGATTCCCTGCTCTCAGAGGCAAAAACAAGCCTTATCAAAACTGACCTGCCCCCGGAAACAACTCGACCCGCTTCCAGACTTCAGCCCGAGCGTGTCAAATCAAATCAGCCACGGGAAACAAATTGGAACATAAGCAGAATAAACTTTCCGCTCAGAACCAGTCTGATACATTCGACTCCCTTAAATGAGGCCTTTAAACAGACCCCTCATCCCGATGACACCCTACACCATGGCCGCCAAGCGACCAATGGCGGCAGCGTGCCCCCACTCAAAAAGCAGACAATTCAGATCATGATCGTTCTAGGCATCAACGCTTACCATGGCGATTCCTCAGCAGCCATCGTCAAAGATGGGAAACTCGTCGCCGCCATTGAGGAGGAGCGTTTCCTCCGCATTAAGCATTGGGCCGGCGTTCCCATTGAGTCGATTCGTTTTTGCCTCAAAGAGGCAGGAATCAGCATCGGCGACCTTGATCACATCGCGATCAACCTGAACCCTAAGGTGAATCACCTCCGGAGGCTTCTCTTCGTCCTCCGCCGCAGGCCGGATTTGAAACTCATTTTCGAGCGCCTTAAAAAACTTGGGAAAACCAAGTCCATCGGTGACGCCATCGCCGCTGGTTTCCCTGGAGAGAAATTGAAAGCCGAGGTGCACCACATTGAGCATCACCTTGCTCACATCGCTTCCTCCTACTTGTGCTGCCCTTTTGAAAATGCGGTTAATCTTTCCGTTGATGGTTTCGGCGACTTCGCCAGCGCTGCATGGGGCCTCGGCTCCGCCGGTCAGATTCAAATCGATGGTCGCGTCTACTTCCCTCACTCTCTTGGCATCTTTTATTCCGCACTCACCCAGTACCTTGGATTTCCCCATTACGGTGACGAATACAAGGTCATGGGACTTGCGCCCTATGGACAGCCCACTTACCTCCCGCAAATGAGAGAGATCGTGAAGGTGCAAACTGATGGCACCTTTGAGTTAAACCTCTCTTGCTTTCGACATCACAGTGAAAACGTCCCTTACACCTGGGATAATGGTTCTCCAGCAATCGGAACCCTCTTCGCACCGGGATTGGAAGCAATCTTGGGCCCGGCCAGAAAGAAAGATGAGCCTTTGGAGCAAAAGCATAAAGACATCGCGCGCTCCATTCAGGCCATGTATGAGGAGGCCTTCTTCGCCCTCCTCAATAAACTTCACGCCCGCTACGGCTGCGATAATCTGACCCTCTCCGGAGGCTGCGCCATGAACTCCGTGGCCAATGGCAAAGTCACCCGCCAGAGCCCCTTTAAGAACCTCTACATTCAAAGCGCCGCAGGCGATGCCGGAGGGGCGATCGGAGCCGCTCTCGTAGCCTCTCAACAACTCGGAGGAAACCGTGAGCGCTTCCACATGGATCACGCCTACTACGGACCTCAGTATTCAGATGCGGATTACAAGGCCCTCCTCAAAAGCGAATCTGCCGCTATTCAAGAAGCAGGTTGCACCGTGACTGAGTTCCGTGACACAGACAATCTTTGTAAATCAACCGCTCAAGCCATCAGCGAAGGAAAAGTCATCGGCTGGTTCCAAGGACGACTCGAATGGGGGCCTCGTGCCTTGGGCAACCGATCCATCCTCGGCGACCCCCGTCGCGCTGACATGAAGGACATCCTCAATCAGAAAATCAAACGCCGCGAGTCCTTCCGTCCGTTCGCACCGTCCATCCTGCGTGAGGAAGTACCATCTTGGTTCGAGAGCGAGGCCGATGTCCCCTTCATGATGCAGGTCTTCCAAGTTCGTGAGGAAAAGCGGGGTTTGATCCCTGCGACCACCCACGCCGATGGATCCGGTCGTCTTCAGACCGTGCACAAGGATACCAATCCCCTCTACCATTCCCTCATCTCTGCCTTCAAAGACCTCACAGGCATCCCGATTGTCCTGAATACCAGCTTCAACGAAAATGAACCGGTCGTGTGCCGCCCGCGAGAAGCCCTCGATTGCTTCCTCAGAACCAAAATGGATGTCCTCGTTCTCGGAACGTGGATGATCCGCCGCTGATGCCATGGACAAACTGCTGCGCCAGATTGACGAACTTAAAGCGGAGTTGGATTCATTGCGCCCTCTTCGGTCCGACTCCATTCGCAGTCTGATGACCGTGCTTGATGTTGAGATGGTCTATTCGTCAAACGCCATCGAGGGAAACAGTCTCACCTTGCGCGAGACACAACTCGTCCTTGAGCAAGGGATAACCGTGAGCGGTAAACCGCTTAAGGACCACATCGAAGCCGTGAATCTGAGTCACGCCTGGAACTCAGTCAAAGAAATGGCAATCCGATCAACTGCCATCACCGAGCGTGAATTGCTCGACCTGCATCTGATGGTTCTGGGGAGGGATGATCCGCACGCCGGGCATTATCGCAGCGTCCCCGTTTTCATTCGAGGAGCCACGCATGTGCCGCCGAATGCAGCCAAAGTGTCCACACTCATGGCCGACATGTTCGCGACCGATCACAGCCCCCTTCATCCGGTCGTATCCGCAGCTCGTTGGCACCTAGGCATTGCGCGCGTTCATCCCTTTATCGATGGCAATGGTCGCGCCGCACGTCTGGTGATGAATCTTTGCCTCATGCGCCACGGATTCCCGCCTCTGCGCATTCAGCCATCAGATCGGCTCGACTACTGCGACTCAGCCAACACCTCCGCCTTCGAACTCTGGATCGCCGAACGCGAAAAAAACGAACTCGCCTACTGGCTCCTCTCACTCAAATGAAACGCATCCTCGTTCTCTTCGGCACCCGGCCTGAAGTCATCAAGCTCGCTCCTGTCATCAAGGAGCTCCGCAGCAGGCCTGCCGAGTTTGAGACCATCGCCTGTTCCACGGGTCAGCATCGAGAGATGCTCGATCAGGCCTTGAGCGTCTTTCAGATCAAAGCAGATCTTGACCTCCAGCTCATGACCCCAGGTCAGACCCTCGCCGGACTCACCAGCCTCCTCTTCCGCGCGGTCGATCAGGCCATCGAGGATCACAAGCCCGATGCCATCATCGTGCAGGGCGATACCACCAGCGCCTTCGTCGGAGGCATGTGCGGCTTCTACCGCCGGCTCACCGTCGGCCACGTCGAGGCGGGCTTGCGCACCGGGAATATTTGGGCCCCCTTCCCCGAGGAAGTGAACCGCTGCATCGTCGGCAAGATCGCCACCCACCACTTCGCCCCCACGGATCGCTCGAGGCAAAACCTTCTCAAAGAGGGCGTGCCCGACTCTCAGATCGCCGTCACCGGAAACACCGTCGTCGATGCCCTGCACTGGATGCAGAAAAACGACGCCCTCCAGGCAACCACCGAAATCCCCGCCGACATCCCGCCTGCCCTCAGCAGCCACCGACTCATCCTCGTCACCTCTCATCGTCGCGAGTCCTTCGGAGACGGTCTCGAGAGCACCTTCCGCACCCTCGTTCGCATTGCCAATGAGTTCCCGGACACCCTCATTGTCTATCCCGTCCATCTCAATCCCAACGTCCAGGCTCCCGCCAAGGCTCTATTGGCCGATCACCCCCGCATCCGCCTCTTACCACCCGTCTCCTATTCTGCCTTGCTCTGGCTGATGTCGAAAGCAAACATCATCCTCAGCGACTCCGGCGGCATTCAAGAAGAAGCCCCCAGCTTTTCGAAGCCCCTGCTCGTCCTACGCGATACCACCGAGCGCCCCGAAGCCGTCGATGCAGGCTGCGCCATTCTCGTCGGCACCGATGAACAAAAGATCTTCACCCACGCCTCCAAGCTCCTCTCCGACCCCGCTGCTTACGCCGCCATGGCCGGAAAACCCAACCCCTTCGGAGACGGCACCGCGTCTCGACAAATCGCCGATATTCTCACCGCCCCCGTTTAGGGTGCATCTGTGACTCGGCTTCCAGATTCCGGTTTGAGTTCCCGGGAAAGGCCCGTAAAATTAAGTTATCATGGCCAACGCAACGACAAAACGCCCTGCACCTCAGCCCGCTGAGACACGGGCGCGTTATGCATTCACGGTGGCGGATTACCATCAGCTCATTGCCTCAGGGCATTTCAAAAGGACCGACCGTGTTGAACTCATCAGCGGAGAACTCACCATCATGCCTCCCATCGGCCCTGAACATTCCTTTCACACCACGCGGATTACCAACACGCTGCCCCTGAAGCTGCCATCGGGCGTTTGGTTGAGAATGAACGAGCCGATCACCATCGGAAACCATTCCGAACCGCAACCGGATGCCGCCGTGGTGCGCGAGCGGCCCGATGGCTACCGCTCCGCTCATCCAGGTCCGAAGGATGTGCTCCTTATCATCGAAGTCGCTGACACCAGCGCCGCCTTCGATTCCCAGGTGAAATCCAAGCTCTACAGCAAGGCCGGCATCCCTGAGTATTGGATCATGGATGTGCAAGAAGGCTGTCTTCAAGTATTCACCGAGCCCTCAAGCCGCGGCTACAAGCACATCCAAGTCCTCGAGCGGGACGACACCGTAAAGTCTGTCTCGATAAACGGGCTGGCCATCGAAGTGAAAGAACTGATGCCCTGAGCCCGAGTCAACCGGGTCAGTAAACCCGATGGTGCCAATTGCTGACCTCACCGCCCATTTGGCTGACACAGACCCGGCGATTCGTTTGTTTTCTCGACAAATCGCCGACATCCTCTCCGCATCCTAGTCACTGATTCATTTACACAGATGCCCACCTTGCTCCAACAACGAGATGCTACGCGCAAAGCCACCCGCTTGAGCGAATGGAGGCAGGCGCGTGAGCAACTCAAGAGCACCCTGAAGCGCCGCCTTCCAGGCCAGAAGGTTTGGGTGTTCGGCTCCCTGCTGAAAGAAGGCACTTTTAATACGGCCTCAGACATCGATCTCGCCATCGACACACTGCCCGCCGGGATGTCCATCTACACGCTCACCGCCCTGCTCGATGAGGACATGAAGCGGCACGTGGATGTGGTGTATCTGCCTGAATCCAGGTTGAAAAACAAAATCATCAGCGAGGGGGAATCATGGATCGGATAGGACTGGTCACACTGCAGGCCGAGGTCATGGACGACGTGCGAGTCGTCTCCGAGGCGGCCGCTATGGCGCGGCTGCGTCTCTCCATAGGAAACGACAGCGGCCTCGAGAGCTGCGCCTATCAGCTCGTCAGAGTCTTCAACATCATTGAGCAGATGGGACTCCGCATCGCCAAGGCATTTGAAAATCACATCGACGACGAGCGCGGCTGGCACGCGGAGCTGATTCACCGGCTCAGCATCGAAGTGCCCGGCATCCGTCCCGCGCTTTACCAGCCTGAAATTCTTCCTGCTTTGCGTGACCTGCGCGGTTTCCGTCACGTCATCACGCACGCTTACGATCTTGTGCTCGAAGCCGACCGTCTCGCCATCGTGGTGCGTCACGCTGGCGAGGCCGCCCGGCTCTTGCCAGGAAGGGTGGGAAGCTTCTTCGAGACCATCCGCGTCGATCTTACGGAAGACTGACCACAACCTCCCCCAAATCATGAATGAACTCATTATCGAAGCAGGAAAGTCTGAGGCCCACTACTGGCGGGACCTCTGGCGCTACCGTGAGCTCTTCGGATTCCTAGCCTGGCGGGACATCCTCGTCCGTTACAAACAAACCGTCATCGGAGTCGCGTGGGCCGTCATTCGTCCGCTTCTCACCATCATCATCGGCGCGGGCATCTTCGGCGGTCTGGCAGGCCTTCCCTCCGACGGCGTGCCCTACGCCATCATGGTCTGCGCGGGCACCCTGCCTTGGTACTTTTTCAGCAGCGCCCTGAGCGAGTCCGCCGGCAGCCTCGTTGGAAACGCAAACCTCATCTCGAAGATCTATTTCCCACGCCTCATTCTTCCAGCCAGCGCCGTGGTGGTCGCGTTTGTGGACTTCGCCATCTCCATGGTCATCCTCGCCGGTCTGATGCTGTGGTATGGCATGATGCCCACTTGGCGCTTGCTCGCCCTGCCTCTCTTCACCCTCCTCGCCTTCCTGAGCGCCATGGGGCCTGGCCTGCTCTTCACGGCCTTGAATGTCAAATACCGCGACTTCCGCTACATCATTCCTTTCGTGGTTCAGTTCGGCCTCTATGTCTCCCCCGTCTTCTACAGCACCACCGCCATTCAGGAGCGTTTCGGCGACACCGGACGCATTCTAGTGGCCCTGAATCCCATCGTTGGAGTCATCGACGGCTTCCGCTGGGCCATCTGCGGCACCACGGAGATGCACTGGGAGAGCTTCATCCTCTCCACCGGTCTCAGTCTGCTGATGCTCGCCCTCGGAATCTGGTACTTCCGCCGCACCGAGAAGACGTTTGCGGATGTGATCTGATGTCATGCCGCCACTGCGCACGTTACTTCACCCCGCCTATCCCTGGCGTTTTCTCAAGTCGCGTGTCCTACGATGGTGGCTGAATCAAAATCCCAACCAGCGGGGCGCGCACCTCTTTCCTCCCGGTCATTATTATTCCCCGCTCCTTGATCTCGAAACCTCACCAAAAGACGCGGACCATTTGCCTCACGACGGCGAAGAATCTTGGGAGCATGTTGATCTTCACCCCGAGGATCAGCGAGATTTGTACCTCGAACTCCTCTCATCGGAAACGCGTCATCCATTCCCAGAAAAATCCTCTCCTGGGTGGCTCTATCATTTTCAAAATGGTTGGTTTCCACTCGCTGACGCCTTTTTGCTCAGCGGCCTCATTCAACGTGAGAAACCACAGCGGATCATTGAAGTCGGCTCGGGATTTTCGACAGCCGTAATGCTCGATACTCTCGGGCGGATGAATTCCAAATGCTCCATCACCTGCGTCGAACCTTATCCCGAAAGGCTGGAGCAACTGCTTGGGCCGCAGTCCCTTCGACAAATCACCCTGCATCGTCAGATCGTACAGACCCTACCTCTCGAGCAATTCGATACGTTGGAAGCCGGTGACTTTCTCTTCATCGACTCTTCCCACGTAGCCAAGGTAGGCAGCGACGTTTCCTTTCTCCTGCTCCGAGTCATCCCGAGACTTAAACCCGGAGTTTGGATCCACATTCACGACATGTTCTTTCCTGTCTCGTATCCGATGGAGTGGATCAAAATGGGCCGCGCTTGGAACGAAAGCCTGATTTTGCGCGCGCTCCTGATCAACAACACGACTCTCAAGATCCGCGCCTTTAACTCATTCGCAGCGAAACGCTTCCCTGAGGTTTTTGAAAAGCAATTCCCCGAATTCGTGAATCATAGCGGCGGTAGTTTCTGGATGCAGCGCATTTAAACTGATGGTTTTGCTTTTCTCACCGTGCCAAATCAGGCTTCTGCCGAAAGACGGCTTCAACACCGCATGGGCCACCCAATTCGGGAGAATGTCAGCTCATCCTCTGGTTTTAGCATGGAGCAATGTCTGCGACAGTATGAAAAACACTTTGCCAGTCTGTGCGAGGGCAAGGTGAACCGTGAAAGGAACAGGACTTGCTGAAGCGCACCACCCATGCCCTCACTGCTGCTTTGCGCTCGGGACGCAAAGCTTGGCAAGAGACTCCTGCCATTGATGGGATGCATATCGTCGAAGCGCGTCCAGACATTCAAGCAGATGACATGGCGCGTCTGAGTGCCGTAAATGGTCTGACCATGACAAGCGTGGAGCGGCGCTACGCCCTTCTTCAAGCCGTGCGGCACATTCAGCGTTGGAAAATTCCGGGTGACATCGTGGAGTGCGGCGTCTGGCGCGGTGGTAGCATGGCGCTCGTCGCCCATACGCTGCTCGAGACCGAGGACACCACGCGCACCCTTTGGATGTACGACACCTTTACTGGCATGACTCAGCCTGGAGACATGGACTGTGACCATCATGGCCGACCTGCAAAACAGCTGCTCGCTGCTGATACCACTCCACGCACGCAAAGCGTGCTCTGGGCAGAGGCCTCCCTTGAAGACGTTCGGCACACACTCTCCGAGACCGGCTACCCTCCAGAAAAAATGCGGTTTATTGCCGGGCCGGTTGAGCAAACCATCCCGACTGATCTCCCTGAGCGCATCGCCCTTTTGAGATTGGACACCGATTGGTATGAAAGCACGCGTCATGAACTCGCACATCTTCATGGACGTGTAACGTCTGGTGGTGTCGTCATCGTGGACGATTATGGCTGGTGGCAAGGTGCTCGCCGCGCCGAAGATGAATTCTTGGCCGCCTGTCCCGAACCCATCTTAATGCATCGCGTGGATGAAACGGGCCGCGTTTGGGTGAAGCCCGGTCACTCTCCCTCCTGATGGACAATTCATTGGCCCTGCCTTCCTATGTTCGTGAGCGCTTACACCCGCAGCCGGGGGATCAGTTTTACCTCCATCTTGCAGATTTGCGCCATGCTTTGGAGCGTCACCGAACGGACGAACCGCTGCACGTGCTCGATTACGGTTGCGGTGGATCGCCTTACCGCAGTTTGTTTCCGAATGCCGTGCGCTATGTTCGTGCCGACCTCTCTGGGACTCCGGAAATTGATCACACTTTCAGTTCGGATAGTCGCCTCCCAGATCTCGCTTCGGGCAGCTTCGATCTTGTGTTTTCCACTCAGGTTCTTGAGCATGTCTCTGACCCCGCCGCCTACCTCGCTGAGGCCTTTCGGCTTCTGCGCCCGGGTGGGAAGCTCCTCCTTTCCACACATGGCACCTTCCCAGACCACGGTTGCCCCCATGACTACTGGCGT
>CAMBPV010000072.1 GCA_945869695.1 Prosthecobacter debontii | reverse complement strand
TGGATCTGACGTATTGAGCAGTCTCAAGTTTCAGCGTTTTTTTGACGGCATTCAAAGGCGCGAGAAAACGGATGCCGGGGTAGATCTCAAAGGATGTTTCAACAAGCGTGGCATCACTGGCTGAGCCGGCAAGGCCAAAAAGCTTTGCGAGGTCTTTACGAGGCATGTTGCCGCCCGACTGAGGGCTGTTCCATCCCATCGGGAGTTGGATTTTGCCTGTTTGTTTTTCAATGATAGGGGCGGGCTCAGGCGTCGCGGGCGCAGACGTGGAAGGAGGTGCGACAGGTGCTGCTGGCATCGCGGGTGAGGCTACCGGGGTTGGAGCGTTTGGATTGACGGCACCGGCGACTTGGATTTGATCCGCGCTGTTGATGATGATTTGCGGCTTTTGGTCCTTTGACAATTCGATGCGACCCGTGAGGACGATGTCTTTGCCCTCATATTGTTTCACATCACCGACCGCTGCTTGCCTGCTGGCAAAGATAACGGCACCGAAGGTCTGTCTCGGGAAGCGGTCCCCGAGATTTAGAAACGTGGTGCCTGAGCCAGAGGTGAAAACGTTGACCAACTTGCCAGTGACCCTGGCTTCTTCACCCACATGTTTTTCAGCCTCAATGTCCGGGTAAGTGGGCTTTTGCTGCGAAAAAGCAGTTAGGGTGACAAGGGCAGAGACGAGAAGAATGAGTTTCGAGGTCATGCGGTCTTGAAAGCCGATGGTCCATGGTGACAAGCGGGGAGTCCACTCCCTTTTTCACAATCTCGTTATTCAGGGCTCTGGGGCCACGGCGTGCAGAGGCGGACAAAAGTTGAGGAGTTCAACTTCGATGGCGTGCTTTTTGTTGGGATCGATCTCGACAGTGCTGATGCTGCCATACTCGATGTTAAAATGAGCCATGAACTTGAGGGGCATCTCCAAGAGAAGAGCGAGGATGATCCGAATGATTCCACCATGACAAAAGATGGCAGCGGAGCGGTGGGGATTTTCTCCGAGAATCCTGAGGAGGGCGGGACGCACTCGATCCTTCAAATGCTGGGCCGTTTCGCCATTTGGGATACCGAAGTCTTCGATGATCTCCAGCCAATCAAAAGCGCTGACACCAAAGCGCTCTTGAATGCCTTCCCAATGACATCCCGTCCAGTCACCAAAATCCATCTCTCGAAGATCTTCGATGATGTTAGGCTCCATGTCGCGCTGAGCGAGAAGGGGAGCCATGGTTTGTCGGACCCGAGTCATTGGGCTGGCATAGACGGCGTCGAGTTTGGTGTCAGCGAGCCATTTCGCGATGGCTTGGCCGTGAAGAATGCCACGTGGTGAGAGTGACATGTCGATCCGACAACCGCCAAAAATTTTGTGATATCGCTCCTCCACCTCACCGTGACGGATGAGGTAGAGTTGGGTCGGGTGATGGGGTAGGTGGGTTCTCACACTGGACGCTTTTTGAGCAGGTAGTATTCGAAACCACTGACCAATGCCTCCCAGCTGGCGTCGATGATGTTGAGATGCACGCCGACGGTGCTCCACGTATCGGTGCCATCGGTGCTGGTGATGAGCACGCGGGTTCGGGCACCGGTGCCCGCAGCGCCATCAATGATCCTCACTTTGTAGTCGAGCAGCAGCACATCCGCGATCTCGGGGTAGGTCGGAGTCAGCGCCTTCCGGAGGGCGCGGTCCAGTGCATTGACGGGGCCATCTCCATCATCAACAGTGTAAACATTTTCTCCGTTGATGATGAGCTTGACCGTCGCCTCGCAGGTCTCAAAACCTTGGCGTCCATTGCAACGATGAGTCGAATGATACTCGAGGAGGTCGAAGAATGAAGAATGACGACCGAGGTGTTTCCGAATCAGCAGTTCAAAAGAGGCCTCAGCGGCTTCGAATTCGTACCCTTCGCTCTCCAGTTTTTTTACCTCGGAGAGAATCTGCTGCACTTCGGGTGCGCCTTTGGCCAGTGGCAGTCCCAGGGCCGCTGCGCGGACCAGAACATTCGACTGGCCGCTCATGTCGGAGATGGTGATGACACGCTCATTTCCCACAAGTGAGGGATCGACGTGCTCATAAGTGCGAGCCAGTTTCTGCACGGCGTGCACATGGAGACCCCCTTTATGCGTGAAAGCAGCTACGCCGACATAGGGTGCGCGGATGTCATGCGGCACGTTGGCAAGTTCGTCCACAAAATGGGCGAGTTCACGGAGACGGGTCAAGTCGATGCCGAGATCGATTCCCATCTTGATTTGAAGGTTGGGCATCACGGTGATGAGATTGCAGTTTCCCACACGTTCGCCGTATCCATTGATGGTGCCTTGAACCTGACAGGCCCCTGCCCGCACGGCGGACAGGGCATTGGCGACACCGACGCCCCCGTCGTTGTGGGTATGAATACCCACGGGCTTTCCGAGATGAGCAATGACTTTTCGCGTTACCTCTTCGACAAATTCGGGAAGAGCACCTCCATTCGTCTCACAAAGAACAATGAGGTCGGCTCCGGCGTCCTGAGCCGCTTTCACCGTCTTCAGGGAGTATTCCGGGTCCTCTTTAAAGCTATCAAAAAAGTGCTCCGCGTCATAGAGCACCTCGCGGCCGTGCTTTTTCAGATACGAGACCGTATCGGAGATCATGGCGAGGTTCTCTTCGAGGGAGACCTGAAAAACTTCAGTTACATGGAGTGCCCAAGTCTTACCGACAATGGTGACTGCGGGGGTCGCTGCATCGAGCAGCATCTGCACCTGAGGGTCTTCCTCCACCTTCATCTTGCCTCGGCGTGTCATACCGAAGGCGGTGATTTTGGCGTTCTTCCATGTCCGCTTTGCTGCTTCTTGAAAGAAAGCTGCGTCCTTGGGGTTGGAGCCTGGCCAACCGCCTTCGATGTAATGCACGCCGAAGTCGTCGAGTTTTTCCGCCACGCGGATTTTATCGAGGGTGCTGAAGGAGATGCCGGTGCCCTGAGTGCCGTCGCGCAGGGTTGTGTCGTAGATCGTAACTTTTGACATGGAAAGAGAGTAAATAGAGGAGTTGAGCGAAAAAGAAAACGAGAAAACAGCACGGGATGCGTGCCGGGGGACGCTAGGGCCCGATGAAGGCGGAAACGAGAGCGCGGATTCCAGCGGCAGCGTCAGGCGCGGCGGAATCCGGAGATAATTCGAATGCTAAATGAAGCAGGGGCTCTCATGAACGCCGAAAAGTAAGCACGTCTTGGTTGGCGGAGCAAAGGGAAGTTTGATCTTTCGAAATCTCGGTCAACGATGTTCAGGTCATCTCCGAAGCTTTTGTCTCCCCTTTTACGAACGACCTATTTTCGCCTCACGGCAGCTTTATTGCTGGTGCTCGTCGCCGTTGCTTTATCTGTCAGTGACAAGACCAAGCATCGCTATGAAAAAGGGATGCAGGAGCGCATGGCAGAAGGAAAGACAATCCCTCCGCATTGGTATGTGCCATCTTGGATTTGGAAGGGTCTTTTGGTCAATTTAGGACTGGCGGGGGCGCTGGTAGCTCTCAGTCCTTGGGCCAGCCGAGAGCTTTCCAAAAAGGAAGAAGATGGACTGAAAAAGAGGAAGCCGATGGCTCGATGGGAGTGGGGCGTTCTCGCCCTAATCGTGGGCATGGCTGCGGTGCAAAATGCGCCACGTTTGGGTCATTCACTATGGGGTGACGAGGAATACACCATGAAGCGATTGATCGCTCCCGAGATCGAGCGTGATGATCAAGGGCAATTGGTGATTCAAGATATTCCGTGGTCGACGACCCTTTGGAGTTTTCGAAAACCGACCAATCATATCGGATACACCGTGGTGGCACGGTGTTTTCATGATCTCTTTTTCATCGCGGGCCAGGGGCCAAAAGATCCTCTCTTCAGTGAGCGTCTGATTCGGTTTCCCGTCTATTTAGCGGGACTGCTGTCCATTCTCGCCCTGGTCTGGGCTTGCCGTGTTTGGGGATTCGGTGGAGGTGCCTTGTTCATGGCTTTTGCTTACAGTCAGCACGCTTGGTTCATGCGATTTGGGGTGGATGCGCGCGCTTATGGATTTGTTCTCCTACTGGTTCCTTTTTTGATCGGGTTGTTGGGCCGCGCGCTTCATACGGGGCTTTGGCGATGGTGGCTTTTGTTCGCCTTCTCTGAGTTCTTTTTATTCTGGAGCTATTTTGGTGCCGTTTACGTGCTGGTTGCACTCAATGTGGCGGCGGGTTTGATGATTCTTTTCGGAGGAAAAAAAGACCAAGCGCTGATGGGCGTGCGATGGCTTGTTGCCAATTTGTCCGCGGCTATGCTCGTGATCGCCTTGATGGCACCTTGCCTCCCTCAGTTGTTCGAGTTTCTGAAACAGAAACCACTTTCGGGCACGATGGACATGGCTTGGTTCCGGGATGCGGCGTGTTATTTGATGTCTGGAATCCCCTGGCAGCCGTGGAGTGCGGAAAGCCCTTTGTGCACGGCTTGGGCGCACTCTGCGACTTGGCCTGTGATCTTCCCCTTTGCTGCGAGCGTGATGGTTCTGGGTGTCGCAATTGGACTCGTGAAGGGGGTGATGTCTCTGCTTAAAGATCCCGAAAAGCGTTGGCTTTTGTGTGTGGTTTTTGGTGCGCCCGTTCTAATGTTGGTTCATCAGACTGCATCGGGTATTTTGCCGTATAACTGGTATCTCATTCCTTTCCTGCCGGGCTTCATTTTGGTTTTGGCTGCTGCCCTAGGCAGGCTGGAACTGAGCAGTCGGAAGGCGGTGGTCGTTTGGATGATGGTTCTGATCTCGGGGCAAGTCGCATCTCGGGAGCGGAAGTTTTTGGCGCAGTATCCGATCGAGCCCTGCCGGGAGTCTGTGGCATTGACTCGCCATGTGACGAATCCGCGACATTCGGGTTATGATGAGGCGGTGATTACTTCGGGATTCAGCTTTTATACGGAAGGTTATGACCCCGGATTGATCGAGTTCAAAGATGAAGCGGGACTCAAGGAATTGATGCGAAGGGCTGACGCTGAGGGGAAGGAGCTTTATGTGAACTTTGGCTTCAAGGAATGGGCGGATCTTCACTTTCCGCAGGTGATGAAGGTCCTGGGGGATCCGCGACTTTTCAAGCACGAGGCGACTTTGCACGGGATGTTTCTTGCGAGCACCCGCGAGGTCTACCGCTACCGAAAGGACGCGACGAAGAATCCATAGAGATTTCTGTCTCCGAGGATCTCAGCGACGTTGCATCGGCAGGAGTATTGGGTGGCTTCGATGATCTTGCTCATGGTCTGCACAATCGGGCGTTGCATGCGCAACCTCGTTCGAGGCTTGGGTGACTTTGCTCTTTTCATAGAGCATGCATCTTAGGCTATCCTGACGACGCGGCGGCTCCTTGGGCGGGTGGTCCGGGCCGGTTTCGAGCAAGGGTCCGGTGTTTGCCTGTTATTCTGATCGTCGGCATGTTCACGGGGTTGGTGTTGGGGTTGCAAGGCTATTAGGTTTTGAACCGATTCGGAGGTGTGAGCTTGGTGGCGAATTACCGAGGCCCGTTGGATGCTCAGTTCAAAAAGGGCGGGGCCGCAGGTGTGGTCAGCTCACTTGAACAATCCGTCGCGCGCTCGAAATGAAAACATCCCTTCGTCTTCAGTTCGCTTCGGCATCGGCGTTTCTCCTCACTCTGATTTCATGCGCGAGTCGGAAATCAGAATCGACTCAAACGGCAGCAACGGTGCCCTCGGGAGGTTCAGTTTCTGGATCGGTCGAGAAAACCGACGCTCTGGATGATTATGGCGGCGATAAAGCGGCAGATCCGTTCGAAAAACTGAATCGGATCACCTTCGAGTTTAACGAAGACGTTTATCGTTTCGTAGTCCGCCCGATTTCGAAAGGATGCACGACCCTGACACCGAAGCCGGTCCGGAAGGGCATCGACAATGTTTTTGAGAACCTCCGATTCCCGGGTCGGGTGGTGAATAGCAGTCTCCAAGGGAAAATGGGGCTGGCTGGCAAAGAGGTTCAGGAATTTGGAATGAACACGGTTCTCGGAGTTGGAGGTCTTTTCAAAGCTTCGGACAAGGTGCCCTCACTCGTCGATCTGCCGGAAGAGGACGCCTCGCAGACCCTTGCGGTTTGGGGGGCAAGGTCCCCATGCGGTCTTACCCATCACGGGTCCAGGAACGCTTCGGGATAGCTTCGGACTCATCGGAGATATGGCTCTCAATCCAATCAGTTGGTTGTTTCTTGCTGGCGGTTCGGTCGTGGACCTGAGGTGGATACCTGCCACAACCAATACGGTCCGGCTCAAGCCAAGCCAGCTTGAACTTTACGATCAAGCCACGGCAAACTCCGTGGATCCATATCTCTCAGTCAAAAGCATCTACCTTCAGAATCGGAAGCAACTGCAGGCGCAGTGACACGGCATGGCTTACGCCAAAGTCTTGCAGGGTGTCATTCCGGCACGCAAGCTGGCCCACGGCTCCTCGGTGGAGACATCAATGGGATCAGGAATGCTGGCTAGATCATCGGGGAGCTTGGCTGGCGAGAGGATGGCCAAGAAAACGAGAGGCTCCGAGTGGGGGTTATACGTGGCGTGGATGGTTCCTTGCGGGATGTGGGCCATCTCACCCGCGCTGAGGATGCGATATTCATTGCCCACCCATTGCTCGGCGCGGCCATAGATGACGTAGATGATTTCCTCCCGATGCGGGTGGTAGTGAAAAGGGTGGCAATGGCCGGGGTCCATGTTGGCTCGCACCAAGAGGAGCTTCTCAGCGGCGACGGTGTCCGGGCGGCAGAGCCATTCATTGTTTGTCCAAGGGTTCGTCTCCCTCTGGGCGTCTTGAATTTGAATGAAACGACAATCGGCTGGATTTTGGCTCATGGGTTGGACTTCCATACACGGGAGGTTGAATGAGGAAAGAGGCAAAGTGCGGATGCTGCCAGCATCATGAGGGTAGGCAGATTGATCAGCCACCGTTCTCGGGGCATGGAACCGAGAACCCACCAACTGAGGGGCACGGAAATCAGCAAGATGATTGAGATGATCCGAGTCGTCTTTCCGCCGATCAGCGCGAGAGCCATCACATTAAGGATCAATACGTCGTTGTAGCAGTTCCTCAGGGCCGGTAAAAAGAAATCGGCCGCGAACGACCAGGCGATCAACGCGAGCAGTTGCGATTCCTCTGGCTTGTTTCGCATCAAACCAAAGGTCAGAGCAGAGAGCAGGACAAAAACGAGAAGCGCAGGCGTTTCGGGCATTCCACTCCAACCGAATGATCTGAAAAGCGCAAAGACTGAGGAGTCGGCGAAGGGAATCACCGCAAAGCGCCCCAATTGATCAATCGGAACGCCTTCGATCATGGCAGGGAAGGGGGTCGGTGGTGGTCTTGGATTGATGCCGTTCCGATAAACATGAGACCATTCGCTCATTCCGGATTGGTAGTCAGCCCAGCATGAAGCATCCAGCATCATGGGAACGAGTCCGCAAATCCCGAGACCGACGATGGTGGGGAGAACTTGATCTCGGTATCGCCACACGAGGAGGGGTGCAAATAGAACAATGTAGTGGGGCCGAATGCTGATCAGAAGTGCAACGCAAAAACCCGACAACTTGGCGGAGTGAGCTGAGGGTTTTCGGAGCGAGGAGATCCAAGCGGCGATGAGAAAGGTGGGCAAAACGTATCCCTGTCCTCGGTCGGCGTGGAGTCGCCAACTGACGGTGTAGGTGAATCCGACAAAGAGGCAGGCCCAGATCCATTTCTCACGTTCATTCGGACAGGCCCTCAGCCATAGGAGTCCTGTTCCCAAGAGGAGCAGCCACTGGCAAAGCAACCATATGAGCGGGGACACGGTATAGGGGAATTGGGCGAACGGAAGTTTGAGCAGGAGGAAAGTCGGTGTGATCGTGGTCTTGCTGATCGCGACTGCCGGGTTGTTGTAGGGGTCACAGTATTCAGCGGGCTCCCCCGGTTTCCATTTGTAGCGGAAAGGATCGATGCCGGCACTCATCAGGCGCGCGCCGGTGATGCGGTTTCGGAGGTCGACCGAGCCTCCTTCGCTGACGTGCCTCCAATCGATCCGGAAGCTATTGAGCAACAAAAGCCCCAGCAAAAGGCACCCGGCAAGGCGTGTGAGTGGTGAGGATGGTGCTTGTCCCATGACGGATCGAATGTGCTAAGCAAGATGGCTTTGGAGACATTGCAACCGGTGCTTGCAAGTGTGTGCGTTGCATCAAGACTAGGCGCATGTTCTCTCTTCAAGGTAAGACCGTTGTGATCACGGGTGCGGGCTCAGGTATTGGCCGCGCCATTGCTCTTTTATTCGCCAAGCAAGGCGCTCGAGTTGAAATTCTTGATCTGAATGCCACAGACGCCGAGGGCGTGGCAAATGAGATCCAGGCTGCAGGAGGTTTAGCGGGCTGGCAAATCTGTGATGTCGGTGATCAGTCTGCGGTGAAGTCCGTTTTTTCGAAGATCGAAGGAAAGGTCGACATTCTGGTGAATAACGCCGGGATCGCTCACATCGGGACCGTGCTCACGACCACGGAAGCAGATATGGACCGGCTCTACCGGATCAACATCAAAGGGGTCTTCAACTGCATGAACGTGGCGGTGGAGCGGATGGTGAGTCAGGGCGGAGGAGTGGTGCTGAATATGTGCAGCATTGCCTCCATCATGGGTTTAGCGGATCGATTTGCCTACTCAATGACCAAGGGGGCAGTCGAGGTGATGACTTACTCGGTGGCCAAAGACTTCATTAAAATGGGCATTCGGTGCAACTGCATCTGCCCGGCTAGGGTGCACACGCCGTTTGTCGATGGCTACCTGGCCCGAACCTATCCCGGTCAGGAAGCTGAGATGTTCGAAAAACTGAGTCAGGCGCAACCCATCGGACGCATGGCCGTTCCTGAAGAGATCGCTTCTCTCGCGCTCTATTTATGCAGCGATGAGGCTTCCTTTGTGACGGGGTGCGCCTATCCAATCGACGGTGGAGCCGTGAATCTGAGGTAGTCTCACTTGAGGTAGCCTTGGCTATCCATCCACTCCCCCGCTCTCACGAGCCATTCAGCCACAGGGAGGCCGGTCTTCCGCATGCCGAAGCCGTGGCCGCCTTTGCCGAAAATGTGCAATTCAGCGGGGAGATTCAGTTTTTTGTATTCGAGGTAAAGGAGGGCGCTCGCCGCTGCACTCGTGACACCTTTGTCATCGTGGGCGTGAATCAGGCACATGGGAGGTGATTTTTCGGTGACTTTCACCTCGGGCAAAAGGGTGAAAGTATTTTCCTTGCTGACAAGGTAGGCGGGATAAACTGGAATGGAAAAATTCGGCGTTGCATCGGGCGTGTCGAGGCTTGGATCTTGCGGGTAGGTTCGATCATTGGGATGAAGTGTGGCCATCACCGTCAGATGCCCGCCTGCGGAAAAGCCTAGGATGCCGACTCGATCGGGTTTGATGCCCCATTCCTCCGCGTGTTTCCTCACGAGACCGATGGCGCGCTGCGCATCCTGGAGCGGTTCCTTGCTGGGGTTTGCCTTGCTCCGAGCGGGGACCCTGTATTTCAGCAGAATAGCGGTCACCCCGAGGGTATTCAGGTATTCACAGACTTGGGTGCCCTCGTGCTCGATGGCTAAAATGCTGTAACCACCCCCGGGACAGACGATGACGGATGTGCCATTCGGTTGAGCGGCCTGGTAGACCGTGAGAGTCGGATCGGTGACATGGGTGACACGTTTAACGTCTGAATCGGTTTTGGGCGGGATGACCTTCTCGGGTTCGGACGTGAAGCCTGCGGCTTCGGGCGCGCCGGTGGGCCAAAGTTTGACCGTGATAGGCTCAGCGCCCAAAAGGGGAAGGGAGGAACAGAGAAACAGCGCAGGGAGGAATTTCATAAAATGAGGTCGGAGAGGTGGATCAGGTGAGAGAACAACTGGAAGCCTCGCAGTCTTGCGGCCAAGTCTCCGCGCGAGACCTCAAATGCCTTATTTCTGGTTTTTCACGCGGACAACCTTTTCGTCGTGTTTAACGTATCCTTAAGAACAGTTCGGCATTCTTCTTTTTGAGTCAGAGTTGGCCAGGAGATTGCTTTGAGCGTGTGCTTGATTTATCGACACATTGCGCCTTACTGCCGCCCCTTTTTGACACCCAACGAAATGAGAAACCCAGGACCCCCCGAAAAACAAGGACTCTACGACCCCCAGTTTGAGCATGACGCTTGCGGCGTCGGCTTCGTATGCCACATGAAGGGAAAACGGTCCCATGAGATCGTTCAACAGGCGCTGACGATTCTCGTGAATCTCGACCATCGTGGAGCCGTTGGTGCTGAGACCAATACAGGTGATGGGGCCGGCATTCTGATGCAGGTTCCCCACGGGTTTCTGAAAAA
Organism: Prosthecobacter debontii; assembly: GCA_945869695.1. Classification (GTDB taxonomy): domain Bacteria; phylum Verrucomicrobiota; class Verrucomicrobiia; order Verrucomicrobiales; family Verrucomicrobiaceae; genus JAIBCL01. Next base: position 11,426 of record CAMBPV010000072.1, on the reverse strand, counting down.
AGTCACCTCGGCTCAGGGACTGAATCTCCCGGAGCCTGGCCAATATGGGGTCGCAGTGATCTACACTTCCCCGGATGCCAAGGATCGGGCCGCCGGCGCGGCTGCTTTTGAGCAAATCGTGGCTGAGGAAGGACAGTCCATCATCGGATGGCGCGACGTTCCGACGGACAATTCCATGATCGGTGCCACAGCCAAGGCCAGCGAGCCATTCTTTAGGCAGGTTTTCATCCAACGGAATCCGGAGCTGAAGGATGACTTGGCCTTCGAGCGGAAGCTCTACGTGATCCGTAAGCGCAGTCATCAGAAGATCCGTTCCGGCGGTCTCGACCTGTTCTGGTATGCCACCAGCCTCAGCTCCCGGACAATGATTTACAAGGGCATGCTCATGCCGGAGCAGGTGGGTCAATACTTCCTCGATCTGCAAGATCCGGACATGGACTCAGCACTGGCACTGGTTCACTCCCGTTTCTCGACCAACACCTTCCCGAGTTGGGAGCGCTCCCACCCGTATCGCTACATTGCTCACAACGGAGAGATCAACACTCTCCGTGGCAATGTGAACTGGATGAATGCTCGGGAACCGATGTTGGAAAGCGCGCTTTTCGGCGACGACATCAAAAAGATCCTGCCTATCGTGAACACGAATGGCTCGGACTCGGCCATGTTTGATAACGTCTTCGAGCTCCTCGTTTTGGGAGGCCGCTCCTTGCCTCATGCGATGATGATGATGATCCCCGAGCCGTGGAGTGGTCATGAGTCCATGAGCCCTGAGAAAAAGGCGTTCTATGAGTATCACTCCTGCTTGATGGAACCATGGGATGGACCAGCTTCTGTAGCCTTCACGGATGGCACGATGATGGGTGCCACGCTGGACCGAAATGGACTGCGCCCTTCACGTTATTATGTCACCAAGGATGACTTGGTGATCATGGCCTCCGAGGCTGGTGTATTGCCGATTCCGCCTGAGCGGGTCGCTCTGAAGGGAAGGCTCCAGCCGGGTCGCATGTTCATCGTGGACATGAAGGAAGGTCGCATCATTCCTGATGATGAAATCAAAGAGGACATCGCCGCCACTAGGCCCTACCGTCAGTGGTTGGATGACAACCTTATCAAACTCGCGGACATCGCAGACGCGGGTGATGTCCCTCACACCGACATGGACACTCTTCTGCATCGTCAGAAGGCTTTCGGATACACCTTCGAAGATCAGCGGAAGATTCTCCTGCCGATGGCCAAAGATGGCGTCGAGGCCACAGGTTCCATGGGCACGGACATCCCGCTTGCTGTTTTGTCGGACAAATCGAAGCTCCTTTACGATTACTTCAAGCAGCTCTTCGCTCAGGTCACCAATCCACCGATCGACTGCATTCGGGAGGAGATTGTCACTTCATCCGTGACGACCATCGGACCTGAGAGAAATCTTCTGGATCCCCAACCCGAGAGTTGCAACCTGATCGAGTTGAAGTCCCCGATTTTGACCAATGAGGAGTTGGCCAAACTCAAGCATGTGGCTCAGGGCGAGTTCCGCTCCGTGACCATCCCGACTCTGTTTGACCCCGCGAAGGGTGCAAAGGGACTCGAGGAAGCCATGAACGAGGTGTGTAACCAGGCATCGCTTCAGATCGATGCGGGGATCAACATCATCGTCCTGAGTGATCGTGGAATCGATAAGCACAACGCAGCCATCCCGCCTTTGATGGCGGTCTCCGGATTGCATCATTTCCTCATCCGCGCAGGCAAGCGCACCAAAGTCGGTCTCGTTCTCGAGTCCGGTGAGCCGCGTGAGGTGCACCACTTCTGCACGCTCATTGGCTACGGTTGCGCTGCTATCAATCCCTACCTCGCCTTCGAGACTCTCGATGAAATGATCGAGCAAAAATTGCTCGTCGGAGTGGACCACTACACGGCGTGCAAAAACTTTGTCAAAGCTGCGACCAAGGGCATTGTTAAAGTGGCCTCCAAGATTGGTATCTCGACGATCCACAGCTACCTCGGAGCGCAAATTTTTGAGTGCGTTGGATTGCAACAGTCCGTGGTGGACAAATACTTCACCGGCACTTCCTCGCGGATCGAGGGAGCAGACCTGGATGCCATCGCGGCTGAAGTGATCGAGCGCCACCACACGGCCTTTCCTGATCGTCAGGTCGGAAGTTCAGCGCTTGATGTGGGTGGTGAGTATCAATGGCGTGCTGAGGGAGAGGCTCACCTCTTCAGCCCTCAGACCGTGCATGCTCTTCAGAAAGCGGTGCGCGAAGGCAACTACGCGACATTCAAGACCTACTCTAGTCTGGTCAATGAGCAGACGAAGCAGCACTTCACCCTCCGGGGTCTCTTGCAGTTCAAGCAGCGGGAATCCATCCCGATTGAAGAAGTGGAGTCTGTCGATTCCATCCTGACCCGTTTCAAAACGGGAGCGATGAGCTATGGATCGATCTCGGGAGAAGCCCATGAGGCCCTGGCCATCGCCATGAATCGAATCGGCGGCAAGTCGAATACTGGCGAGGGCGGGGAAGACCCCGAGCGTTACACCTGGACCAATGAGAAGGGCGACTCCAAAAACAGCGCCATCAAACAGGTGGCATCGGGTCGCTTTGGTGTCACAAGCCTTTACTTGACCCAGGCTCGCGAGCTTCAGATCAAGATGGCTCAAGGTGCAAAGCCAGGTGAAGGCGGTCAGTTGCCGGGCGGAAAAGTTTATCCTTGGATCGCCAAGGTGCGTCACTCGACTCCGGGGGTGGGTTTGATTTCTCCTCCTCCTCACCATGACATCTACTCCATCGAGGATTTGTCGGAGTTGATTCACGATTTGAAAAACGCCAACCGGGCTGCTCGCGTGAGTGTGAAACTCGTGAGCGAAGTGGGAGTCGGCACCATTGCCGCAGGCGTGGCCAAAGCGCACGCTGACGTGGTTCTGATCTCCGGTTTTGACGGAGGCACCGGAGCCTCTCCGCAGACTTCCATCAAGCACGCAGGTCTCCCATGGGAGCTTGGTCTTGCTGAAACGCACCAGACACTGGTTCTCAATAACCTCCGCTCACGGATCGCCGTGGAGACAGATGGCCAGTTGAAAACCGGTCGTGACGTTGTGGTCGCTGCGCTGCTCGGCGCTGAAGAGTTTGGATTCGCCACAGCGCCGCTCGTGAGCCTCGGGTGCATCATGATGCGCGTTTGCCATCTGAACACCTGCCCCGTCGGTGTGGCGACTCAGGACCCGCGTCTGCGCGCCAATTTCACGGGAGATCCCGAGCACGCGGTGAATTTCATGAAGTTCATCGCTCAGGAAGTGCGTGAGATCATGGCTGAGCTTGGTTTCCGCACCATCGTTGAAATGGTGGGCCGCACGGACGCACTCGAGGCGCGGCATGCGGTGGATCACTGGAAGGCGAAGGGGATCGATCTCTCCAAACTTCTCTACTCACCCAACGTGGGTGAAGAAGTGGGGCGTTACTGCACCCTGACCCAGGATCATGGGCTCGATAAGTCGCTCGACATCACCGAGCTGCTCGACCTCTGTGAGCCAGCGATTCAGCGCGGTGAAAAAGTCACGGCCACCTTGCCGATCAAGAACACCAACCGTGTGGTTGGAACGATCCTCGGTAACGAGATCACCAAGCGCCATTGGCACGGATTGCCGGACGACACCGTTCACCTGAAGTTTGTGGGAAGCGCAGGTCAGAGCATTGGCGCCTTCGTACCGAAGGGCGTCACCCTCGAACTCGAGGGAGATGCGAATGATTACGTGGGCAAAGGGTTGAGCGGGGGTCGCATCATCATCTATCCAGATGCCAAATCGACCTTCCAAGCAGATGAGAACATCATCATCGGAAACGTGGCGCTTTACGGAGCCACCAGTGGTGAGGTCTTCATTCGCGGGATGGCCGGCGAGCGCTTCGCCGTTCGGAACTCGGGAGTGGACACCGTGGTCGAAGGTGTCGGTGATCACGGTTGCGAATACATGACCGGTGGTCGGGTGGTCGTTCTGGGATTGACCGGGCGGAACTTCGCGGCTGGCATGAGCGGTGGTGTGGCTTACGTGCTCGATGAAGCGGGTGACTTTGCTCTCCGTTGCAATGCGCAAATGGTCGGGCTTGAACGTGTCGAGTCTGAAGAGGCTGAGGAACTTCGCCTGCTCATCAAACGTCATGCTGATCTCACCAAGAGCCAGAAGGCCTTCAAGGTCCTCGCGCTCTGGGAAGAGATGGTGCCTAAGTTTGTGAAGGTGATGCCGAAGGATTACAAGCGTGTCCTCCAAGCCATCCGAAATGCCGAAAACGATGGCCTCAGCGGCGACGATGCGCTCAATGCCGCGTTCGAAGCCAATGCGCGAGATGTCGCACGGATCGGTGGTGGCTAGGGTCCACTCACGCCCACCTCTGCGCTTTCAAACCTTAAACAGACACTCTTTCACAGCAAGACATCATGGGAAAACCAACCGGCTTCATTGACTACGAACGCGAACTCCCCACCGACCGCGACCCGATTTCGCGCCTTGGCGATTGGAAGGAGATCCACAATCACCTGCCTGAAGAAAAGCTCAAGGTTCAGGGCTCACGCTGCATGGACTGCGGCATCCCTTTTTGTCACACCGGCAAGCTCATCAGCGGGATGGCCAGCGGTTGCCCGATCAATAATCTCATCCCCGAGTGGAATGATTTGGTCTATCGCGGATTGTGGAGCGAGGCGCTTGATCGTCTGCATAAGACGAACAATTTCCCTGAGTTCACCGGTCGTGTTTGCCCAGCTCCCTGCGAGGGATCATGCACCGTCGGCATCAGCGGCCCCCCAGTGACGATCAAGAACATTGAGGTCTCGATTGTCGACAAAGGGTGGGAAGAAGGCTGGATCGTGGCGCAGGCGCCGACGAAGCGCACGGGTAAAAAAGTGGCGATCATTGGCTCCGGTCCTGCAGGGCTCAGTGCAGCGGCGCAGTTGAACAAGGCAGGTCACACCGTCACTGTGTTTGAACGTGCAGATCGTCCCGGTGGATTGCTCATGTATGGCATTCCAAACATGAAGCTCGACAAGAATGAGGTGGTCCTCCGCCGCATTAGTCTTCTGGAGGATGAAGGTGTGAAGTTTGTCTGCAACACTTCGGTGGGGACCGATCTCCCCGTTGATAAGCTCCTCAAAGAATACGATGCCACGGTGATTTGCACGGGAGCCACCAAAGCTCGCGATTTGCCGATTCCCGGACGTGAGTTTAAAGGAATCCATGTCGCCATGGACTTCCTAACCGCCAACACCAAAGAAGTTCTGGATCCAGGCGGAGACTACATCACCGCAAAGGGCAAGGATGTGGTGATCATTGGTGGGGGGGATACCGGCACCGACTGCGTGGGCACCAGCCTTCGCCATGGTTGCACCTCCGTGACTCAATTGGAGATCATGAGCAAACCCCCGCTCAAGCGCGCAGCCAACAATCCATGGCCCGAGTGGCCGAAGGTTTACAAAATGGACTACGGACAGGAAGAGGCCGCGGCTAAGTTTGGTGACGATCCTCGTGTTTATCTCACCACGGCCACCCATTTTGAGGGCGATGCCGATGGCAATGTGAAGGCCGTGCATGTCGTGAACGTTGAGTGGAAAAAGGACGACAAGGGTAACTTCGGACCTCAAAAAATACCGGGAACCGAGAAGGTGCTGCCTGCGCAGATTGTGCTTCTCGCCATGGGTTTCCTTGGACCTGAGCAGCCGATGCTGGATGCCTTGAACATCGAGCGTGATCCCCGGACCAACATCAAAGCTGAGCACGAGAAATACACCACCAGCATCCCGGGCGTCTTTGCCGCCGGAGACTGCCGCCGTGGCCAAAGTCTCGTCGTTTGGGCCTTCAATGAAGGACGCGGTGCCGCACGTGAGTGCGATCGCTTCCTCATGGGCTCCACAGATCTTCCATAGGGATCTCGTTCTCCGCTTGCGGCCAGTGCATTTAGCTTGGAAAATGCCGGATGAACGCTGAACAGGATCTGGGTAGTCTGACTTCGGAGATTGGCAGGCTCTCCCCGCACCATGCGGCGGAGCGCCTCCAGAGTGTTCCCGATCAAGATGCGGCCGCGCTGCTCGGGACGCTCAATCCCATGATCGCTCAGCAGATCCTCCATGAGATGGAGGCGGCGAAGCGGGACGCGGTCATCGCTGCTGCACCCCCTGAGAAGACGACTCAGTGGACCCAAAATCGGAAATACCCAGAGGATAGTGTGGGGTGGCTGATGGAGGTTCCCGCGGCGGTGTTCCGTCCGACGATGACGGTCGGGGACACCATTGAGTCTTTGAGAAAGCTCACCAAGCGCGCCTTCATCACCTACGGCTACGTCACCGACGAGGCCAACAAGCTCCTCGGGATCTTGGTGATGCGAGACCTGATGTTGGCCGATCCGAGCCAACTCCTGAGTGAAGTGATGTACACGAACATCTTCACGCTGAAGCCGACGATGGAACTGACCGCGGCGATGAAGGAAACGGTGAACCGGCATTACCCCGTCTATCCCGTGTGTGATGATGAGGGTAACCTCCTCGGACTGGTCCGCGGACAAAATCTCTTCGAAGCGCGTGCGATCGAGATCAGTGCGCAGGCGGGTAGCATGGTCGGTGTGGAGAAAGAGGAGCGCCTCACCACACCTCTCTTACGCAGTTTAAAATTCCGCCATCCCTGGCTTCAAATCAACCTGCTGACCTGCTTTGCCGCAGCTGCCGTGGTGGGTGTCTTTTCACACACACTCGACCGCATCGTGCTCCTCGCGGTCTTTCTACCAGTGGTCGCGGGACAGTCGGGAAACACCGGATGTCAGGCTCTCGCCGTGGCTTTGCGCGGGCTCACGCTCGGAGATTTGAAGAAGGGTGACGAGAGGAGACTGGTCATCAAAGAAGGCCTGCTCGGACTCGCCAACGGAGCGCTCGTGGGAATCTCAGCCGGTCTCGGCATGTGGGTTTATGCACGGATGCAGGGCCATCCGAGTGCAGTCACTCTCGGGTTGGTGGTGTGGGCGGCGATGCTCGCCAGTTGCGTGGTCAGTGGACTCTCCGGGGCGATGATTCCGTTCCTTCTGCGCAAATTGGGGGCTGATCCGGCGACGGCGTCCAGCATCTTTTTGACCACCGTCACAGATGTCGTGAGCATGGGCACCTTCCTCGGATTGGCGACGCTTCTCGTTCCATGATGATCCGTTCGGAGTGGACCTCTGCCATTGAAACGCACGACTCGCGCCTGCGCCCTTGGTCGGATGCCTTTGTGGACCGACGGAGCAGGGGAGAGAAGCATCCGGTGCACGATTTCCTCTTCACCTATTACAGCTTCCCTCCCGCGAAACTAAAACAGTGGGTGCCATCCGTCGGTGTTGTTTTGGAGGGCGTGGATGCGGATGATCGGGTCGCTTGGCCGTGGTTGCAGTCCGATCGTTTTTCGTCGGTCGAAAACAGCCTCACTCTCGACACGTCGAGACTGGATGCCAGGGCGCGCTCGACGGCCAAATGGATCGCAGAACTATGTGACGGCATCCTCGCTCGGCCCGCCCGGTTTCGTTGCTTCGGCTTGCATGAATGGGCCATGGTTTATCGACAGACCGAGGAGCAAGTCCGCCATGCTCAGCATGCTCTCCGGCTCACCGCGCCGGATCTCGCCCGGTTTGTTGAGTCGCAGGCCCTCTGCTGCACCCACTACGATGCATTCCGTTTTTTTACTCCCGAGGCCCGTCCTCTGAATAGCTTCACCCCCACGCTCGCGCAGCGAGAGCAAATGGAGCAGGGCGGCTGCCTTCATGCCAACATGGACCTCTACAAATGGGCGGTCAAACTGTGGCCCTGGGCCGGTGCCGACCTCATCGCCGACTGCTTTTTCCTGGCGTTAGAAGGGCGTGATCTCGACATGCGCGCCAGCCCCTATGATCTGGCCGCGCTCGGTTATGATCCCGTGCGCATCGAGACCCCCGAAGGACGTGAGATCTACGAGAACGAGCAGCGCAAGCTAGCCGAGAAAGCCACGCCCGTCCGCCTCAGGTTGAAGGCCGCTGCTGAAGCCGTTTGTCAGTGGGGGATCGACTAGCTTCCAGCGGAAAGACATTTCGGTTTGCACACCGCTCATGACCCGGCATCATGAAGGTTCATGTCTGATTCTATTTCAAATGTATTGGCGGAGCGTTACGCCACGGGCCCGATGCGGGCTCTCTGGTCGGCTGAGGGAAAAGTGCGTCTCGAGCGCGACTACTGGATCGCGGTTCTCAAGGGCCAGAGCGACCTGGGTCTGACCGTGGAGCCAGAGGTGATCGCCGCCTACGAAAGAGTGAAGGATCAGGTCAATTTGAAGTCCATCATGGAGCGTGAGCGTGTCACCCGGCATGACGTCAAGGCCCGCATCGAAGAGTTCTGTGATCTCGCCGGTCACGAGCACATTCACAAAGGCATGACCAGCCGCGACCTCACCGAAAATGTGGAGCAGCTTCAGGTCTTCCGCTCGTTGCAGGTCATCCGCACCAAAGTCGTTGCCGCCCTCGTGGGCTTCTCCCGCCGGGCCGAGGAACTCCGGGAAATGCCGCTCACGGCCCGCACGCATAACGTCGCAGCGCAGGTGACCACCGTTGGCAAAAGAATGGCCATGTTTGGCGAGGAACTCCTCCAGGCCTTTGAAGGGCTGGAGTCTCTCCTCAGCACCTATCCGGCTCGTGGACTGAAGGGCGCTGTCGGCACCCGCCTGGATCAGATCACACTCTTCGGCGGTGACGTCGGAAAAGCAGCCCTTTTGGATGAGCGCATCCTTACTCATCTCGGCATCCCTCGTTCCTGGGGAGCCGTCGGTCAGGTCTATCCGCGCAGTCTCGATTTCCGTGCCGTCTCCGTCTTGGTGGATCTCGCCAGTGGTCCGTCGAGTTTTGCCAAGACCCTCCGCCTCATGGCCGGGCATGAGTCCGGCAGCGAGGGTTTTGCAAAAGGGCAGGTGGGCTCCTCCGCCATGCCGCATAAAATGAACAGCCGCTCCTGTGAGCGCATCAATGGCCTCCACGTCGTCTTGAAAGGCTACCTCGCCATGGCAGCCGGCCTGGCGGGTGATCAGTGGAATGAAGGGGATGTCTCCTGCTCCGTGGTCAGACGCGTGATGCTGCCGGATGCCTTCTTGGCCATGGACGGTCTTCTCGAGACGCTGCTCACCGTGTTGAATCAAATGTCCGTCTTCGAGGCCGTGGTTGAGCTCGAGTTGAATCGCTACTTGCCCTTCCTCATCACGACCACGGTGCTGATGGAGTCCGTGAAAAGTGGCGCAGGTCGTGAGGCGGCCCATGAGGCCATCAAAGAGCACGCAGTCGCGGTCTCCACGGAACTGCGGAAAGGCACCATCTCTCAAAACGATCTCGTCCAGCGGCTCGGTGCGGATCCACGTCTGGGCCTCACCGTTGAGGCGCTTCAGCAGATTCTCGATCAGGGACGCGCCAATACCGGCGATGCCCTCGCGCAGGTGGACGCCTTCTGCTCGCGTGTGAAGGAAGTCACCGCGCCATACCCCGAAGGTGTCGCCTACGAGCCCGGCTCCATCCTGTGAGCCATTGGGAAGCATTGCGTCATTGATGATTCGAAGTAGTATCCTCCCATGCGTCTGACTCAAATTGCCTTTGCCCTCACCTTCCTCCTCCTTGGAGCCACTGTTTACGTCGCCTGGCAGGCGCGTGAGGAGTCCCGAGGAGCGCGTGAGCAGGTGGAGCTCTTTAAGCGCCAGCAGCAGGCGCAGATCGATGTCAGCACCTCGGTCGGCAGTTCGGCCACTGCATTCAATAACCCCTCCGCCATGAAACCACCGGTCCCGGGGCAAGTGGCGCTGGAGAACACCCAGCCGCCGCCCATCCCTGCAAAAAATGAGATGGCCACCATCCCGGGTGGAGCGCCCGTGATTCCCGCTCAGCCTGCCGCCGCCGCTCTTCCGGTGCCACCCCCTGCGGAGCCTACCGCGATGCAGAAAAAAATCATGGCCATGCCCACCATCGCCAAGGTCAAGGAATACCAGGCCGATGCCGGCTTCACCGTGATTACCGCTGGCAAAAATCAACGTGTCGCCAAGGGAACCCAGTTTGACCTCCGCCGTGATAACGCAGTCGTCGGGCGCATCACCGTTGGCGATGTCATCGAGGCCGAAGAAGCCATCGCCGATCTCGATCCCAAGTCCGTCCCCGCAGGAGTGACCGTCATGGTGGGAGACGAAGTCATCCAAGTCGTCCAGCCCTGAGATGGCACGCACACGGCTCGATCAGGCCTTGGTGCAGCAAGGCCTCTGCCCCTCACGGGAGCAGGCCAAGCGGCTCATCATCGCCGGTGAGGTCAGTGTGAACGGGCACCCCTCCACCAAGCCAGGCTTGCTCCTTTCCGATGATGCCGTCCTCCACCTCAAAACACCCCCGCGCTTTGTCAGTCGTGGGGGCTTGAAGCTCGAAGGCGCGCTCGATCATTTCGGCATCGACGTCGCCGGAAAAGTCTGCCTCGACATCGGCTCGTCCACCGGAGGATTCACCGACTGCCTCCTCCAACGTGGAGCCACTAAAGTCTTCGCCTTTGACGTCGGCACCAATCAGCTCGTCTGGAAACTCCGCTCCGATCCGCGGGTCGTCTCGCGTGAGAACTTCAACGTCCGCCACCTGAAACGCGAGGACGTGGGCGAGCCGGTCGATGTCCTCGTCGGCGACCTCTCCTTCATCTCTCTCACCCTCGTCTTACCTGCTGCCCTCACCGCCGTGAGACCCGGCGGCGACTGCATCCTCCTCATCAAACCCCAGTTCGAGCTCTCCCGGGAAGAGGTCGGAAAAGGCGGCATCGTCCGCGAGCCCGAGCTTCACCAAAAAGCCTGCGCCAAAATTCAATCCTTCATCCAGTCACGCCCCGACCTCGAGTGGAAGGCCCTGACCGAATCCTCCCTCCAAGGCACCGACGGCAACCGCGAGTTCCTCGCCTGGTTCCAAGTCCGCGCCAAGTAGCTGCGCTCGCCAGAGCGTGGCCGGTCCTCCATCCGCCGCCGCGGTCCAAGAGATCACCGCCCAAAGAATGTCTCCGTACGTTGTTCAAGCTTTAGCTTGTCAGGAACGCCTACCCCCCCCCAGAACACGCTCAAAGCGTGAACAACGTACCCGAACCTCAAGTCCCCGTAGCCGCGCTCCCAAGAGCGTGGCCCTACCCAAAAGATAACTCCGTACGTTGTTCGCGGTTCCCTTCGGGGCTGCGCAGTAGCTTGTCAGGACCGCACCCCCCCCAGAACACGCTAAAAGCGTGAACAACGTACCCGAACCTCAAGTCCCCGTAGCTGCGCTCGCAAGAGCGTGGCTCCCCCCGGTCCGCCGCCGCAGTCCGAGAGATGATCATCGCATGGATATCTCCGTACGTTGTTCACGCTTTAGCTTGTCAGGAACGCACCCCCCCAGAACACGCTAAAAGCGTGAACAACGTACCCGAACCTCAAG
>CAMBPV010000071.1 GCA_945869695.1 Prosthecobacter debontii | reverse complement strand
CTTGGGTCCGAGAGACGGCTGCCCTGCTTCAGGCTCTCGCCACCGGCGCGTGCATCGCTCTTGTCTCCCAGATTTACAATCTCGGAGGAGAATGGCCTGACTTTCTCTTTTGGTGGTTCCTCCTGAGTCTTCCTCTAGCCTGGGTGCTGCGGTCACACGCAGTGGCCATCTTTTACCTCATCTCCACCGCCATCTGGAGTGTCAATCAAGCGGAGCCGGGTTTGCCTTGGCATGAGAGCCCGTTGCTATATCCCCTGCTCCTTCTCGGTCTCCTGCCTTACTGGCCCGGTTGGCCGAAGAAATCAGATCTACCCATCTCATTGAGACACGTTCTCTGCGTGAGCGCGATCGTTGGGTTCTGCAGCTTGGATGTTTTCTTTACCCATAGATCAGGCGGATACATTCATTTTGACCCTGAAGCTTTCACCTGGCTGTGGACACTCACAGCCGCAGCCTTTGTTCTTCTGCCACTCAATCAATCGGGCATCGATGAATCGACTCGGATGAAGCCTCAAATTGTGTGGGGGACGATCTGGCTGCTCAGTTATGGTGTCATTGCCACGTTCGCAGATGCGAGCCGCGAGATTCTAAAGGGTGCGGGCACTGCAATCGCTTTGCCTTGGTGCTGGGTGCTACTCGCAGCAGTGTTCGCGTTTGCGGCGATTGCCGTGAAGCAGCGCAGGTGGGCCTTGCTCGCCATCGCATCTGTTTCGCTCTTACCTCTGCTCGTCGTTCCCTTTGTGAATGCGGAAAGCGGAGTCGTGCTCTCCTCACTCGTCACCCTTCATTTGGCCGCGATTGGCATCACTCTGGTCGTGCTCGCTTTTACGGGCCGAAAGAGCGCCCCACGACTTGGTGCTGCCTTGCTCTGCGTGCTCATTTTGGCGAGGATGGCTGACAGTCATTTCTCACTCTTGACCAAAGGCTTCATCTTCATCGCCGTGGGTGTGGCCTTCCTGTCCTTCAACATTTACATGAGCCGCGTGCTTCGGCAAAAAGCCATTCCATCCGCATGAAAACACTCCCCTTCATCATCTTCGGCATCACCGTCGTTGCCCAATGGGCTGCTTCTTTGTCTCAAATCTGGACGCATGAAAAGGTGCTCACCAACGGCACCTTGGTGAAACTCAAATGCACAGCCCCTGATCCCTACGATCCCCTGCGCGGACGCTTCCTGGCTGTGCGCCCCGAGGAATCTCAGGTGCAGATACCAGCGAATGTAGAAGTCGCTCGTGGGGCCGATGTTTTCCTGACCCTCACGCCCGGTGCTGACGGCTTGTCAAAGGTCACCTCTCTCGGTCTGACACCACCCGCTTCAGGCACCTACCTGAAGGTCCGGACTGGCTGGATTCACGAAAAATCGGCCACCATCGAGTGGCCCTTTGACCGCTATTATCTCAACGAAAAACTCGCCCCCGAAGCCGACAAATGGTTTGCCGAGAACATCCGCAATGCCAAAGGCATCACCGCGGAGATTCGAGTGCTCGATGGACGCGCCGTGCTGGCAGATCTATCCCTCGACGGTCGTTCATTTCGTGACCTTTTGAAGGATCGTCAAAAATAATCGACTCATTCGCAAGACTTGGCTTGATCGATGCTCTTTCCTTCCATAGCATCTACCCAATTCCGGTGAAAATCGGAGCTGACTCTTTGACATCTTTTTCGCCTTTTCTGGGGCCGCTTTCGCGGGGCTCAGAGCGAACACCCCTTTCCTTCCGTGTTCGTCTTCGGCGTCCTTAGACCCGGCCCGATTCTATGTAACCGGGGGCTGCGTTATTCGGCTGACCTGTCATGCCTTCACTGGACGACGGCACCCGTCTAAATGGGTCCCCACTTGCTACACAGGGATACGTGAGTCTTAGACGCGGACGACACAAGCGGGAACTCTAAAGCGCTCTGCCTTCGGGTCGGAGCGCTTTTCTTTTTCGTGCATCAGCCGTCAAATGGTGCATCCTCCTGACCATGCGAAAGGCACTGCTATTTTCCCTAGCCCTCACTACGGCCGCCGCTCAGACGGCACCGAAGGCACCCGCTCCTGCCCCGAAGCCCACACCCGCAAAGACCGCTGCCCCGGCTCCTGCCAAATCTCAGCCGACCAAGACGGCACCTCCCACGACGGATGGTTATGAGCAATTGGCCCTCATGACACGCGCCATGGAGATGATCCGGCAAAACTACGTGGATGAAAAAAAGGTAACCTACGAGGAACTCGTCGAGGGTGCACTCGAAGGCATGCTTCGGCGGCTTGATCCGCACTGTGAATACATGGGCCGCTCGTTGTTTGAGGAGATGCAGCTTGAGCAAAGCGATACCTCCGAGGGAGTGGGCATCACCGTTTCTCTGAAGCAAAGCGCGCTCACCATCATCACTGTGCGTGAAGATGGCCCGGCGGCACGGGCCGGTGTTCTCGCGGGTGATCAGATCGTCCGCATCAATGATGTTCTCACCGATTCCGTAGGCGTGGCTGAGTCCATGGAATTCCTCAAAGGCAAAGCGGGTGAGGCCGTTCGGCTCACCGTGCGTCGGCCCGGAACCAAGCAGTTCCTCGACTTCAGCATGGTGCGCGAGACACTGACCGAATCCTCCGTGCACGATGCCATGCTCATTCACCCTCGGCTCGCCTCCGACTATAAGATTGGTTATGCACGCGTCTCCCAGTTCACCCAGGCCACAGCGAAGGATCTCAGCACTGCGCTTGATGAACTTGAAGCTCAGGGCATGCAGGCTTTCGTGCTCGATTTGAGAAACAATCCGGGTGGACTCCTCGATGTCTCCGTCGCCCTCTGCGGAGAGTTTTTGCCCGAGGGCACCGTCGTCGTCACCACGGAAGGTCGAGTCGCCTCGCAGAACACACCGCCGTACCGCACGCCATCACGCGGAGGCAAAAAAGCGCGCAAGTATCCGCTCGTCGTCCTGATCAATCATGCCAGCGCCAGTGCCTCTGAACTGACGGCCGCAGCCCTGCAGGATCTGCGCCGCGCCATCGTCGTCGGCACCACCAGTTTTGGAAAAGGATCCGTGCAGACCATCCTGCCCATGAAAAACGGTGCCGCCATGCGCCTGACCACCGCCAAATATTACACGCCGGGTCATCGCACCATTCATGAAAAAGGAGTAGAGCCCAACATCGTCTCCGCCCTCACGACCGAGGAGGAGCAGAAGATCGCCAAATGGAGAAACAGCCATGGCACCGGAGAAGCCGCTGCTCTCGAACTCGCCACACTCGGAGACCGACAGCTCGAGCGCGCAGTCGATGCACTCAAAGGCATCCTCGTTTTCGGGGAGTTCAGCAAAGCCGCATCCGTGGCCGAACCCACTCAAAAAACAACTGAGCCAAAACCACCCAAGCTCGACGCCCTTTTAGCTCCTTCGAAAATCGATACCCCCGCAGCCGTCAAGCCGCCTGAGAAACCGTGAGCGCCTCTTGTTTTCTCGCTCTCGAGACCTCCTGCGATGAAACTGCGGCCGCCGTCTGCACGGAAGACGGCCGCATCCTGAGCAGTTGCATCGCCTCTCAAATTGAAGTGCACCGTGCCACCGGCGGAGTCGTGCCCGAGGTCGCCTCTCGAAATCACATCTTACACGTCCGACTTCTCGCTGAGCAGGCTTTGAAAGAGGCCGGTGTCAACCTATCAGACATCCGCGCCTTCGCCGCCACCAGCGGACCGGGACTTGTCAGTTCCCTCCTCATCGGCACCTCAATGGCAAAAGCTCTCGCTGTAGCGGGAAACAAACCCTTCCTCGCCGTGAATCACATGGAAGGGCACCTGCTCTCTCCTTTCATGGGCGATCACGGCCCTGTGCGTCCCTGCATGGCACTCATCGTCTCCGGCGGTCACACCATGATCGTCCATGTGCGCAGCATTGCCGATTACAAGCTCATCGGCCGCACGCGCGACGACGCCGCGGGCGAGGCCTTTGATAAGATCGGCAAGATGCTCGGACTCCCCTACCCTGGTGGTCCCGAGATCGACAAAAAAGCGCGTGAGGGAGACCCCACCGCCATCCGCTTTCCCCGCACCATGATGGCGGACAAAAATTTCGAGTTCAGCTTCAGCGGGCTCAAAACCTCCGTTCTTTACGAACTGCCCAAGCTCGACTTCACCCAGCCGAATACCCTCGCAGACGTTTGCGCCTCCGTGCAGGAAGCCATCGTCGATGTGCTGGTGGAAAAACTCATCGCTGCCGCAAAAAAGTACAAAGAACAACTCGTCACCGTCAGCGGTGGAGTCAGTTGCAATCGCCGACTGCGCGAGCGACTGACCGAGCGTTGCGAAAAAGAGCGACTCGACTTACTCCTCGCACGTCCCGATCACAGCACCGATAACGCCGCCATGATAGCCTTCGCCGCCGCCCAGCGCTTCCGCCTCGGCGAATCCTCCCCGCTGGAACAAGACGTCGATCCGAACATGCCCTTGGCAGCGGTTGAGTAACGCGTGCGCCAGGTAGGGCGCTTGGTCCTCCAAGCGCCGTCTTCCATTGTCCCAAGAATTCCCTTCACGTCATTCCGCGACCGACGATCACTCGAACTCCGCGGCTGCTGGGGGACCAGCAGCCCTACCTTTGCGTCGTCCCTCTATTTTCGCTTCCGATGATCAATCGACCATTCGCCCAATGCGTCTGATGCGGCCAATCATCCGGCTTTTCACAAAGACCTTTTCGCACCGGATTTTCCCGGATGTAGGAATGTTTTTCGGTCACCTCATTTTCGCTGCGCAAACGATGATCAAAAAAGCCATCCTGCCAAGCGAGGCCGAGCGTTCGAGTTGTGTAACGTTTCCAGTGTTTGAAGAGATCCGCAATCGAAGCCTGCGGAGGAAAACTCATCAGGGCATGAAAGTGATCTGGCATGAGCAAAAGCAGATGGACATGCCACTTGTTCCGGTCTTGGTAAAAACACGCGGCCTTAGGCAGGGCCTCAGCTGTCGTTGGTTCTGTGAGTTGAGCCCTTCCGCGCCCATGACAGTTCACGGTGATGAAAAAGAGGGAGCCGTCATCTACCCAATGTGGCACGTCATGATGAAGAATCTGTCGATTGGGAAACTCGATTTCTGACATATAACCAAGTCTTCATCGAAGCCAGTCCATCCGCAAGTCCCCGCGACCCAGGTAGGGCGCTTGGTCCTCCAAGCGCCGTCGTTCGTGGTTCTGATGACTTGGTGCGTGCCATTTCGAGATCGGTGTCTCTCGGACTCCGACGGCTGCTGGGGGACCAGCAGCCCTGCCTTGCGCAGCCCTACCCGATCACGCGAACAGCTTCGTCACTGGCTTCGCTTTCACCAGTTCACGGGGCTGATTGAGATGATTGTAAACAATGGTCTCCGGATCAATGCCCACCGAGTGGTAAATGGTCGCTAGCAACTCCGTCGGATGCACCGGATCTTCCGCAGGGGCAGAGCCCGTGGCGTCTGACTTCCCGTGAACATATCCGCGCTTGATGCCCGCACCACCCACCACTGCCGTGTAGCAATAAGGCCAGTGGTCGCGTCCATCCGCACTGTTGCCATTGCCGGAAGTGCTCACGCCTTTTTCAGGACTGCGTCCAAATTCACCCAGCGCCACCACCAGCGTTTCATCCAGGAGGCCGCTCGCATCCAGGTCATCAAACAAAGCAGACAGCCCCTGATCCAGCATCGGGCCTGATTGATTCTTCATCCGCTGCGTCAGACCCACGTGATGATCCCACGAGTGATTGTCCGAGTTGGCCACCTTGGGCCAGATCAGCTCCACGACGCGCGTGCCAGCTTCGAGCAACCGGCGCGCCAGCAGGCAGCTCTGGCCAAACGTAT
Organism: Prosthecobacter debontii; assembly: GCA_945869695.1. Taxonomy (GTDB): domain Bacteria; phylum Verrucomicrobiota; class Verrucomicrobiia; order Verrucomicrobiales; family Verrucomicrobiaceae; genus JAIBCL01. The sequence continues at coordinate 16,089 of CAMBPV010000071.1, read as the reverse complement.
TCCGGCCATAGCGATCCCGCATTTTCACTGTCTCACGATCCAGTGCAAAGGCATCACGCGCACGACCCGAGGAAATGAGATTCAGCGCACGACCATAATACTCATCCAAACTCAAGTCCTTCACCGCGGCTTCGATCGTCGGCATCTGATCATTGAGCACGTCACGCAGCTTGGCCCGGCGCTCCAGTCGCAGGCTGAACAGATCCGGACGGAGTTGAAGGTCATCAATCTTGATGCGGTCCATCTTGCCCATGTCGAGATCATCCCCATCCGGGAACAGCGTGTAAGGATCGTAGGCCTTGCCCAAGAAACCGGCACCGCCGCCCTTGCCCACCACATTCGATTCCTGAAGCGGCCTCGGGAGCTGCACAAAGGGAAGCATTGGCTCATCCGTCGGCTTCAGGCGAATGATGTTGCTGCCGAAGTTCGGGAAATCTTTGGCATTCGGCGGCTCCAACTGACCGGAGGGGCTCACCTTATCCGTCGTGTAGCCCGTCATGATTTGGTAGATCGCAGCCGTGTGATTGAAGAGCCCATTCGGCGTGTAGCTCATCGAATTGATCATCGTGAACTTGTCATTCACCTTCGCCAGTTGCGGCAGGATTTCCGTGAAATGATGCCCAGGCACCTTGGTCGGAATCGTTTTGAAAGCACTGCGCACCTTGTCCGGCACATTCTCTTTCGGGTCCCAGAGATCCAGATGGCTCGGACCGCCCTGGAGATAGATCATCAGCACATGCTTGGCCTTTCCCCAGCCCGCACGCCCTGCGGCTGCCGAACCCGTCGAGGCCGCCTGAGCACGGAACATGTTATTCAGCGTCAGCCCCATCACCCCAGCCCCACCGACGCGCAAGATATCACGGCGACTGAGACCCAAGTTGGTATCACACAAATCTTTTCCGAGTTGGCCAGGAATACGAAACATAGAATGAGCAGGTTAAGTTGAAATCGAGGAGCGACCTCAATCCAACCAAACGCCACCGCCAGACCTACTCTTTCCGTTTCCCAAAAACTACCCCATCGCACCTTCGTCCAGCAAAAACACGGAAGAAGGGAATCGGGAACCCATTCTAGCCATCGGATGGATTTTCAAAGAGGGTCTGGTTCACCCCCCGCAGATTTAAAGACGGGGGGCAACCAACGCCAGTCCCATCCTCCCATCCCTTCTCACCGGACCGAGCGAGGTGGGACGGCGGGCTGGGCAAAGCCGATGGTTGTATTGATGACGGGGGACCGGTGACCCAGCAGTCGGGTGAGGGTCTTGGCCAAGAGGACGTTGACGATTCGGCGCTTGGCCGGAGGCAGTCGGGGGCGGGTGGGCATCGGCTGTCCGATGCATTGACTGATCTGCCTCAAGACGCCGGGGCAGCGCTCGGGGTCCACGAGTTCATCAAACGGGACCTGAAGTCGCAAATAGGGCTGCCAGAAGGCCTCAAACTTCTGGTGCGCGAGGCGGAAATCTCCGGCATCCGGCACGCCAAAGGCAGCATGGGACCGCTGCACATCGGCGTTGAGGCGGACAGGGCTGATTATGAAGCTCTTTTCCGCGATCTGTCGCAGCGCCTCCTGTCCGCGCTCGGAGGAGGGGAAGTTGGGCGCATGAGTCTTGAGCACATATCGACCCCCGCGCAGCACGGCGTCTTCAGAGGGGTCAGCCAGGAGGCAGTGGTCGAGATCGACATACAGGGGCTGCCTGCGGTAGGCGGGAAAGTTGTTCAAGATCAGATCAATGAGAATGTGGGTACCGGAGCGCATCAAGGACGGCACCAGGATGGGCCGTCCGCTGCCGGCAATGATCCGGCCCGGCGGCGCGATGCACCTTGCATTGTTCGGTGGAAGGAGCTCTGCGATTGCTTCTCGGATGCCTTTGCCGTTCGTCATGGGAAAGGAGGGGGAGATCTCAAGGGAACGAAGGGCTGATGGCGCGGACGAGCCGGGCCCCGCAGGATGCCGCGTCCGAGGCGCCGCTGTCGAGCCAGAGCCAGACCTCATCGGCCGTGGGCTCGTCAAAGGGATAGTTCAGCATGTGGCTGAGTTGGCCGGCTTGGGCCGTGCGGTAGAGGCCTTTGGGATCCCGCTGGATGCAGAGGCTCAGAGGAGCGTGGACGTAGATCCATTTCAAGGCGGGGCCGAGAATTTGCTCGACCGTGCGACGCTGAACCTGCTCGGGTGCCATGGAGGCAACGATGACCCGAAGGCCCTGGCTGGCAGCGAGCTTGGCGATCTCCGCCATGCGGCGGTGATTCTCCAAACGATCGGCACAGCTAAAGCCGAGACCAGCACAGACGCCCGAGCGAAGATCATCCCCGTCCAACAGCAGCGTTGGCCATCCCTGGGATCTCCAGTGACTTTGCAGGATCTTGGCAAGTGTCGTCTTGCCGGCGGAAGAACGGCCAAAGAGCCAGTGAATGGGAAACGTGTTCAACGGTGAAACGAGATGAGGATTGGGAGAGGCCCGCTGAGGCTGAAATCGATCCGTTCGATTTAGCGCAAGGAAGCGAGGGTTTCCACATTGGAATTGAAATCCCCCCAAAATGCCGCCCCCGTCTCTTTGTCTCCTCGTCTCCCAGTGTCGCATTTCTGGAATCTCGCAACATGAACCACCCGACCCCTTTCACGGGGGGACAAGATGGCAGAAGGCCCTGAGGCGGCGTGATCTACCGCACTTCTTTAGAATGGGGTCACCATCTCCTGGAGCTTCTCCAATGCACGGAATCGGGGTGCCGGTAGATTGTTTGCGCTGCCAGCATGCTCACTGAGCCTCAGGGGTTAACCATCCGCCCCCACCGAAGACCTTGAAACTTGGAGCCTGAAACTCAAAAAGGGTGTATTCAGCTTGGGTGTGAAATGCACAAGCCCCTTGGCGGATTGAAGATCGGGTTTTATGGTTACCGGCTTTCCTCATGAAATCGGCCTACACTCTCACTCAAGACTCACTCCGCTCCCGTCCACGTCGTTGGTTGGTCACGGGGGCGGCGGGATTCATCGGCTCGCATGTGGTGGAGAAGCTGTTGTCACTGGGACAGACGGTGCGGGTGATGGATAATTTTTTCAGCAGTGGTCCGCACAATCTAACGGCGGTGCGGTGCATCGTGGGAGACGAGGCAGCAGCGAGGCTGGAATTCCGTGCGGGCGACATCCGGTCACCTGCTGAATGTGAAGCCGCCTGCGCTGGCATGGAGCAGGTGATTCACCTGGCGGCGCTGGGCTCAGTGCCTCTCTCGATGGAGAAACCAATGGACTGCAATGACATCAACGTGACGGGCACGCTGAATGTGATGCTGGCGGCCAGGACGGCGGGCATCCGGCGTTTGGTTTATGCGAGCAGCAGCGCGGTCTATGGCGATGATGCGCTGGATTTCAAAAGGGAGGACTCGATCGGCAAACCGCTGTCCCCCTACGCGGCGAGCAAGTACATCAATGAGGTGTATGCGAGCACGATGCTGAACTGCTATGCCCTGGAGACGGTGGGACTGCGCTTTTTTAATGTCTTCGGCCCGCGCCAGGATCCAAAGGGTGCCTACGCGGCGGTGATCCCCTGTTGGATCGATGCGATGCGGAAAGGTGAGCCGGTTTTCATCAATGGCGATGGCGAGAACACGCGCGATTTTTGTTTTGTGCGGGACGTGGTGCAGGCACTGATCCTGGCATCCACGACGACTGAGTCGTCCGCGTTTGGCCAGGCCTTCAATGTGGGCCTCGGGAGTGCGACCAATTTGAACGAGCTGTTTGAAACGATCCGCTCACTGGTGAAAAGGGGCTCAGGCCAAAAGGTGCCTGACGTAATCCACCGCGACTTCCGCGCGGGTGACATCCGCCACTCGTGTGCGGATACGACACGAATTACCCGGGCGCTAGGCTTTGCCCCCGAGTATTCGGTGATGCAGGGGCTGAGCGAGACGGTAGGCTGATCAGTCGAACTTTTTAACGTCGTGAATCTCCCAGGAGAGTGAGTCACGGCGGTCTTTACCCTCGATCCACGAGCGCCCGGTCAAATCACCAAAGGGCGCGATCCACTGGGTGGCGGAGCCGACGGATGCGGACTGATCCGGGTCAGGTGCGAGCGCGGCGGTGGTCTTGATCAACTCGCGGATGCCCGAAAAGCGGACCCTGTAGCGGAGGCCGCTGGCGGACTCTTCCGGCTTTGCCTCAGTGAGTTGGCCTGCGATTTTCTCGTGAAGGTTTTTTGAGGTGCCTAGTATGAAGAGCTTGTCGTTCACGGAGACGGCGGGAAGTAGGTCTTCTGTCGCGAGGGGAATCGGGTAAAAGTAAGAGGTGATGCCGTTTTTCTCCGAAGAAATGGGGTTCAGGAATGAGCCCACCATTGGCACAGGTGCAGCGGCCAGAGCAGCTTTTAGAGCGGCCTCCATGCGCTTCCACTCAGCACTGATGACTGCGCGGTCTTTCACGGCATTGACGCCGGCCATCCGTAACATTTTTCGGTCAGCAGCGGCGGGCGCCACACCGGGTAGGCCAGCGAGGGTGCCTCCCAGATCCATGACGAAGGCGTGCTCGGTGCCGAGGCCTTTTTGATCGAGTTCACGGGAACTGCGATAGAGCTTTACCAACTCGGGAATGACTTTTTCATCCACCATGGCGGCGATCTGTGCACCCTGATCTCCACCGAGGCCCAAGCGCAAGAGCTCACGGGAAACGTGGTGAATCATCTCCACCCAGTTTTCAATGTAAGCGCGGGAGTCGGCTGCATAGTCCGGCTGCATTCGATAAATCGCCCCGAAGACGAGACCGGGATCTTCAAGAAGAGATGCAAACTGGAGGGGCTGGGCTGCATCCAAAATGCCCCCGAGCTGACCCCCGAAGCTCTCCATGTGCAGACCCTTGCTCCACCAGCCCACAGCCACGCCGTCAGTGAAGGTGCGCTTGGTCAGTTTTTCCTCGGCTTCTCCGAGCATGGAGATGCGGGGCTCCAATCCCGTGGCGAGATCGCGAAACATGTCAATGGTCTTTAGGCCCGAAAGAATGCCGCGCAGGAAGGGCTGGGAGGGGCGCTTCGACACGCTGGCCTCGGCGACGGCTGCTGTGGCGGCTGCGATGAAGAGGAGGTCTTTATCCGCATAGGGTTCGAGGTTTTTGAACTCCGGCTTGGCCAGGAGGGACTCAACTGGTGTCTCGACAAACTGAAGGTGCGCGGTGTCCTCACCTATTGCGATGACGGCATGTCCGCTAACTGTGCCATAAGCGATGGCCACGGGTTTTGTTTGGATGTCATCAATGGCCTTCATGACGATGTCGAAAGCTGCTTGATTTTTCGTCTTCCACTCCTCGGGGACGTCCTTCATCATTTTGATCTGGACGTCCTCCGTGAGTAGCTCACCCACTTTAAAACTCATGACCCTGAACTTGCCACCGAGGGACGTAGCGAGATCGGTCGTTTTGATTCCCTTCTTTGAAAGCTCTGCCAGCTTTTCTTCGAGCTGCAGCAACTTCAGTAAATCCTCAGGGTTCTCCGCTTTCATGCCGATGATCAAAGGTGGAACTTTGAGCGCACTGACCAGAGAATTGAGGCGTTTGAGTGAGGCAACGTCTTCCGCGATAACTTGAATCGGCGAGCCTCCACCGGCACCTGCAAAAGAACCGCCGCTCATGAGGCTGCGGTAGGAGATCTCACTGTAGAAATCCGAAAGCTCCCGCCAGGCTTCCGCTGCGGTGCTGCTCCCCTTCCCCGCTGCCACGAACACATCTCCCGTCACCATCTTTTCGAATTCGGGAACGGAAGACTTTTCCGACTTACTGGGAGAGGGAACTTTGTCGTCGTAGAAGGCGCTGATCTCTTTCCAGTAAGCGGTTTTCTCGAGAGCGGCCATGTGGGCCTTCAAATTCAAAGTGCCAAAGAAAAACTCAGTGCTGATGGGCAAATGAGCAGCCATACCAAACTTGCCAGACTGAGCCACCAATGAAGCCGCTTTAACCGGAAGCTGGGGACTCGAGATCGAAGATGCGGGCGCTTGATCAGATGCGGGTTTTTCTCCGCAGGCGGTTATCGCCAGTGCTATCAGAGGAACGAAAAAGCCAACGAACAGGGAGGAGCGCAGTTTGAGCATACGCCTCGATTCATCGCGGCAGTGACACTCTTCGTCAACGGGGAAGGCAGAGCGTCAGATCCAAGTGCCGGAAGGGATGACGGTGTTCTTCGGAATCACGAGGATGCCATCACGGATGCAGAACAGCTCCGCGTCCATGTTTTCAGGTTTTCCGATGGGCGTGATCACGACGTTGTCTCCGATGTGCACGTTTTTATCGATGATGGTGCGCTCGATCCGGCAGTTCCGACCGATCCCGGGGGGCGGGCGCGAGGAGTCCCCTCGCACGGCACCGGGATAGTAGTCGGCACCCATGATGATACTCTCGCGGATGGTGGTGCCCGTCTCGACGATGGATCGCACGCCGAGAACAGCGGTCTCGATGTGGGCGTCCGTCAAAATGCAGCCGTCTGAAATGAGGGCCTCGTGAATGGTGGCACCGTTGATCTTCGTGGCAGGAAGGAAGCGCGCGTGGGTGTAAATGGGAGCGCGCGAATCAAAGAAGTCATACTGAGGCACGACACGGCAGGCATCGAGGTTTGCCTCAAAGAAGGAGCGAATGGTCCCGATGTCCTCCCAGTAACCTTGGAAGTTAAACGACTGCACATTGTACTTCTTGATGGAGGACGGAATGATGTCTTTCCCGAAGTCATTGAAGTCATTGTCGAGCGCTTCAGTGAGGGCCTTCCGATTAAAGACGTAGATGCCCATGGAGGCTTGAAACCGCGGCTGATCCTCCGGGAGCCCGAGCTCTTTCAGCGTCTCTGCGGGCATCTGAAAGCGCTTCAGCACTGCAGGGTCCTGAGGCTTCTCGACGAACTCGTGGATCCGACCTTCGGAGTCCGACTGCATGATCCCGAAAGAGCGAGCTGCCCTTTCATCACATGGCAGTGTGGCGATGGTGATGTCCGCATTGGTCGCGAGGTGCTGGTTCATCACCTTCCGGAAGTCCATGCGGTAAAGTTGGTCGCCGCTGAGGATGAGAAAGTAATCCCAAGGTCCCTGGAGGAAGGTCTTGATGTTTTGGCGCACCGCATCAGCCGTGCCTTGATACCATTCCTCTCCATCCGGCGTCTGCTGAGCGGCGAGGATTTCAATGAAGCTCTGGCCGAAAAGGTCAAACTTGTACGCACGCGTGATGTGTCGGTTCAGAGAGGCGCTGTTATACTGAGTGAGCACATAGACCTGCCTCACACCGGAGTTGATGCAATTGCTGATCGGAATATCAACAATGCGATATTTCCCCGCGAGCGGCACGGCTGGTTTTGCACGATCCTTCGTGAGGGGGAACAATCGCGTCCCCGCTCCACCTCCCATGATGATCCCCAAAGTGTGGCGGCTAAGGATGGCCTCTGTCTCGAACTTGTTCAGCGGATGGGGGTGTTCTGTGGCGGACATGGCGGGTAAAATGAGAGTTTGATCTGATGCCAGCGCACATCAGGAGCGGGGGACGGGCCAGCGGAAGTTTTCAATGAAACAACGTTCAGAGGCAAGCGTTTCCTTTCTCAGTTGCTTGGCAACGTGCACACTTACACCCGACCACCATGACCCACACTGCGTTTCGTCTCCCTAATCTTGTCTGCGGCATCACACTCCTGAGCATCATGGCTCCCACTGTCGAAGCCAAGGTCGACTTTGAAAAGCAGGTCTTCCCTTTCCTCGAAAAACGCTGCATCGAGTGCCACAAGGCCCCTTTCGAAGAGAATGGGAAGATGAAAAAGCCAAAGGCAGATCTCAGGCTGGACGCACCCGCAGAAATCATGAAGGGCGGAGAGAATGGAGTCATCCTCAAACCCGGCGACTCCAGCAAGAGCGCACTCTACGAAGTAGTGACCCTGCCGAAGGATGATGACATGCACATGCCCCCGAAAGGCGATCCCCTCACGGCTGCGGAGATCGCGCTTCTGAAGTCCTGGATCGATGAAGGTGCAGACTTCGGCACCTGGGGTGGCGGCATCAAGAACGCGGATGCATTCACGACCGCAAAACCCGTGGAAAACCGAGTCCGGGAGCACGAGGAGATTTACAAGAAACTCTCCGAAGGCGTGAAGCCGATCTCAGATGCCGCGATCAAAGAGGCGCTGACCCGAGGTGCTCAGGTGTTCCAACTCAAAGCCGACAGCGGTCTCGTCCGTGTGGATTACCTCACGGGCGTCTCGGCCTGCACGGATGAGAAACTAGCGGCCCTCACTCCCTTCAAGGATCAGGTGGCGCAGCTCGACCTGGGACGCACCTCCATCACGGATGCGGGCCTCAAGACCATCGGCGGCCTGACTCGGCTGGTTCATCTGGATCTCCGTCAGACAAAGGTCACGGATGCCGGCCTTGAGTCGCTCACCGGGTTGAAGAATCTGCGCACGCTGAATCTTTACGGCACCGAGATCACAGACGCAGGCGTCAAGTCACTCTCTGCCATCAAGACACTGAAGACCGTTTATCTCTGGGGTAGCAAGGTGACTCCGGCTGGAGCCAAAGTCCTGACTGCCGCCATTCCGAAAATCGAAGTGGTGCTGAAGTAGTCCGTTTTGTCAAAAAACTACCACTCCTGCTGGCGGTGGTGAATTTTTCTGTCGCAGGCTCGTCTGAAAATCACGCGAGGCGTAGGTCAGCAAACCCATGAAAAGGAACGCCTTGTGCGGACTGGAAGGATTGTGTCGTCCCCTCGGACGCCGTTGATTTTGACTCCGCTCCTTCTTTGCCCTTTTTATTTCAGAGGTTCCCTGCCACACTTACCCTCACGCATGAAAGAATTCGCCTACATTCCCGATGAAGGGCAAGTGCCCGCCGCCTTACGGGCGGTGCCTTTCCTGAACAGTTTTTCGGATGACCAGTTGGATGATGTGCTGAGTTCCAGCAACCTGATCCAATGTGACCCCGGTGACAAAATCATCAAGGAGGGCACCATCGACAGTCGGATCTACATCCTGCTCAGCGGGACTCTCGACGTTTGTGTCGGCGAAAAAAAGGTAGCTGCCATCAATCGTGCCGGAGAAGTTTTCGGCGAGCTAGCTCTGGTGAATCACGACAAGCGCATCGCCTCCGTCATCGCTGCGGGGAAGGCCGCTTGTTTGGCCATCGACCAAAAGTTCCTCCAGGATATCCACCCCCGTGAAGAAGATCCCGCTTTTCACGCCGCGCTCTATGAATTTGTGGCGCGTGTCATTGCACGGAAGTTAGACCTCACCTCCCGACGGCTGGCTGAACTGGAAAAAGAAGTGCGGGAGCTGAAGGGTGAGAATCCACCCTCCGAGGACAAGCCAGCACCGAAACCCCAGATAAAGGCGAAATCGAAATCAGCCAAGCCCGCCAAGAAAAAAGCGCAACTGACGAAGTCGCCTGCCAAGCGCTCCCGTTAGTCACCCAGTCCGTATCCGGTGGCCATCACCTCCCCGCCATCCTCTTCAAAAAAGATCCGGAGCGGCCTGCAGCAGACCTCGCAGTCATAATCCACGTCACAAGGCACCTCACCGAATCCAGGGGCAGCCACCTCGAAGACTTGGAAGCAGGATGGGCAGGTGACGGAAACAAGATCGACCATGATGTTCAGCGTGCGGTGAAGCGGGTCACTTGGCACCCACTGCATTTTTCTTGAGGTAACCGGCGGCATCTCCGGCCTTCACCGCCTCGGCCAGTTCCAAGACGCCCGGGTGCCTGAGGGTCGGGTGTCTGGGCAGAAGCATTCCGTAAATGTAGAGGAACTGTTTCGCTCCCGCGTTGAGGCATTCTTCCGGGCTTTTTTCGTCCAACCCAAGCTGCGCACTTCCCATGGCAAAGGCGCGCAAAAGTTGGGTCTCCGTGCCAGGTGCCTCTTGCTTAAAATGCTCGAGCCAGCTGACGAGCGGTTGATTGGGGATCGGAACATTCACGAAGGGCGTTTTCTGCACGTAGGCCAGCACCGCTGCCGCAGACTGCTCACCCTCAGGCCCCATCGGATTGGCGGCATAGACTTTGACCAATTCCCGCACCTGATCCCGCAGAGGCGGATCTTTGATGACTTGAAATACCATCCCTGCAAAGGCCTTCAGAGCCTGCTCACCTGCCTCGCCCGTGTCCGTGGGGTGAGTGTAGCGGATCGTCACCAGATGCCCCTTGAGAAGGGTCACACCGATCCATTGCTTCACCTGAACTCCCTTCGGACCCTCGCGAGTATCCGCAAGCTTGGTGGCCACCAGGGACCGCACCGAAAGCGGCAGCGAGCCCTCCGGCCAGAGAGGGATCTCTCCATCCGCCGGCTCATCCAGGACCAGATTTTTATAGCGCCCCTCATTGGCCATAGCCTGAAACTGCGCCACCACGGTATCGAGCTCATTGCTGATGGCTCCGCGCGTGTCCTCTGCTGACAGTTCCACCTTCGAGTGCGGGAACAGGAAAATATCAGCCCGGGAGCGCTCGGGCTCGCTCTCGTATCGGACAAAAATGCCACCGCCTTCCGTGAAGGTAAATTTGCTCACCATCCGGTGGCTACCCAAGATCTGCGGGAACGACAGGCCCGTGCCCAAGTGCTTCAGCGGGAGGCCGCCAGCCGGTGGTTTTTCAAACGTCCCGGCAGCGGCCGATGCCACCTCGGCATGGCCCAAAGAGCCCAGTAGTCCCAGAAGCCCCAAACAAATGCCAGACGCCAGAAAACGCATAAAAAGATCAGCGCCTCAGCTTAGATCAGAGACTTCGTGTATCCGAGGTAAGCGGCCGCAGCACCCAAGACAATGGCGATGCCCACGATGAAGCCTGGATTCAAAGTGCGCTTCTTTGCCAGCACAGGAAGGAAACCCAGAACCAACCAGATGCCAAACTTCGCCAGCACGAACGTGGAGGTGTAGGCGATCTTCAATTTGGCAAGCAACCCGAAACCAGCAACCAGCAGAATCAACAGGCCGATCCCGTGATAAATGGCGCCCGTCTTGGTGTTGCCATTGGAGGAGAGAAGACTGCCGATCCCGACAAAAACGAGGATGGCACCGATAACGTGGAGGACATGATAAAATGCAGGGGTCATAGCCGCCATGATTCCACGCTCCGGCCGGTTTCTCAAGGCATGTGTTTGATTTGTAAGGATTCTGACTCCCGTTGATTCCTAGGATTCAAACGGATGGCTGCCCATTTTATCCCGTCTGGGCGGACTCTTTTCTTTTTGTTTTTGTTTGAGGCCTAGAAATTCTTGCCAAACCGAGAATCTCGCGCCTGATTGTGAATAACTTCATCATCTTGAAAATCCACTGCGGTTATCTCGATTCCTTCAAATTCCCCCTACATCACTGGGGGGCCGATGAGTTCCCCCCGGCAAACCCAACCGGACAAGAATTCCCCCCTTATGGACCGCGACGACTATCCCTCAGCCATTGCCCCTACCCTGAGTTCCCCGAAAGACATTCCCATGCCCCCCAATTCAAAGCGGGCAAAACCGCGCAGCTTAAGTGCCCCCTCTAAAAAAACCGCAACTCGCTCTGGGATCAAAACTTTTGTTCTCGACACCAATGTCCTCCTTCACGACCCCGCCTGCGTCGAGCGTTTCGCCGAGCATCACGTCTGCATCCCGGTCGATGTCCTGAGCGAGTTGGATCGCTTTAAAAACGAGATGACCGAGCGCGGGGCGAACGCGCGTGAGGTGCATCGGTCTCTCATGAAGTTGTTCGCCACGGAAGGTGCCTCCGTCACCATGGGCGTGCCCACGGCTGGCGGCGGAAAAGTGCGCATGGTGATTTACGACCCCGAAGAGGCAGGAAAGCTCGAGAGCCTCCAGCAGTTTCAGCGGGTGTTTCCAGAGCCCGGCAAGACCGATCACCGCATCCTCGCCTGCACCCTGTGGCTCCAGAGCCAGACGGCGGGTCCCGTGGTGCTCGTGAGTAAAGATTTAAACATGCAGCTCAAAGCCCGCGCGGTCGGTATCGACTGTGAGGACTACCTCCACGACAAAGTCGAGCCGCGTGAAGTGGCCAATTACGACATCGCTCGTCTGCAAGTCACCCCGCATGAGCTTCAGCGCTACGCTAGCTCGGGCAGACTCACCCTGCCGCCGGAGAGAATCCGCCACCTCGCCATCAATGAGTACGTGCTCCTCGTCGGCGGAGAAAAAGCCACCATCCCCGCGCGGATGAATGTCGGGGGTGACCTCACACGCCTCCGCGTGCCCGAGTCCATCCGCATCCTGAACGGCAGAGCCATCAAGCCCATGAACCTGGGCCAGATGTGTCTCCTGGACGCCTTGCTCGATCCCGAGATCACGCTCATCACCAGTTATGGTCAAGCCGGCACCGGCAAAACTTTGCTCGCCGTGGCCGCCGCACTTCATCAGGTGATGTCTCGCGGATACGCAGGTCTCACCGTCAGCCGACCCATCGTCGCCATGGGTCAGACCGTCGGTTTTCTCCCCGGCTCCTTGCAAGACAAAATGCGCCCCTGGCTCCAGCCCATCTACGATGCACTGGACCTCCTGCTCCGACCCACCGAGAACGTCCAGGGACCCGCGCGAAAAAAGAATCGCTTCCAGGCCGATCCGCCCAGCGGCCTCCAAGGCGCACCCGCCACTCCCTACGATCACTTGATTCAGCAGGGCACGCTGGAGATCGAGGCCCTCTGCTACATTCGCGGTCGTTCCATCCCAGATCGATTCTTCATTCTCGATGAAGCTCAGCAACTCACGCCACTGGAGGCGAAAACAGTCGTCACCCGAATGTCGCGCGGCTCCAAGCTCGTCCTCGTCGGCGATCCCGGCCAGATCGATAATCCTTACGTGGACAGCCGCAGCAATGGTCTCGTCTTCACCCGGCAGCGGATGAGAGGGCAAGTCTTTGCTGCGCACATCCCGCTTGTGAAAGGTGAGCGTAGCCCCTTGGCCGAGGCGGGTGCCAGATTGCTCTAGGTATGAGGTGTCTCACGAGTTGAAAGTGACACTTAAAAAAGTTTTTTTCTTTTCGTGAAACTGTCATGCAAGGCAGGCGTTAATCAGTGAATGCGCAGGCTGCGGACATCGCTCTGCCGAAGCGCTTCAATCGACAAAATAGAAACACACCGAAATATGAAATCCATCGTTACCCTGCTCACCGTCCTCGGACTCGCTTCCTTCTCCTTCGCTGCTGAAGGCGACGCCAAGAAGCCACAAGGCGGCAAGCCAAAGATGAGCCCAGCCGACCAGTTCAAGAAATTGGACAAAGACGCCAATGGCTCCGTCAGCAAGGAAGAATTCTTGGCCAGCCCAGGAGCCAAGAAAGACGCCGCCAAGGCTGAGACCGCCTTTGGTAAAAAGGACAAGGACGCCAATGGCTCCCTCAGCATGGAAGAATTCGCAGCTGCCCCCAAGAAAAAGAAGGAGGCCTAAGCCTCCTCTTCAGGTCTTGATTTGAAAAAATCAAACAGCACCGCATCTGCCTCTCGGTGGATGCGGTGTTTGTTTTTACACCCGAATGAGCGATGCTCCGCCACCATGCCTGCGCCGAAACCTGAACCCCTCCAACCTGAGCAACTTCCCCAACTCGCCCGTGACACCATGCGTGGAGCCAAGTTTCCCGTTCTGGCCACCATGGATGGCGACCAACCCCGCGTCCGACCCGTCTCCCCCGTGCGCACCGAAGGCTTCACCGTCTTCATCGCTAACCTGCGCTCCTATGGCAAGACCAAGGAAATCGAGTCCAATCCCAAAGTCGAACTCTGCTACACGGACGATGGGCACAATCAGGTGCGCATCACCGGAACAACCGATGTCGTCACCGACCGCGCCCTGCTCGAAGATATCTGGTCCACCAATCCTCTGATGCGCGCCTATCTTGGCTCCATCGACAATCCCGCGCTCATCGTTTACCGAGTCACCCCATCGCGGGTCCGTTTCATGAAAGAATGGGCGCTCGAATACCACGAGGTGCCCCTCAGTTCTTCCTAGCCTCCACAGCTATTGCACTCCTCGCATTTTGCATGAGATTCACGGGTGCAATCAAGTGACTCCAATAAACCCCAGCAACGCTTCGAAGACTTGCGCGGCATCCTGCGCTACGTGCCTCAGTTCAGGCAGCGCGTCTTCGTCATCGCACTGGATGGCGCTTTGATGCGTCAGTCCGTTTTCACCCATCTGCTCCAGGACGTCGCCGTTCTTCAGTCCTTGAACATCGAGGTCGTACTCGTCTTCGGCGCACGCGCACAAATCCGTGAGCTGGCTGAGCAGCGGGGTGTCACCCTTTCCAGTGATGATGGCATGGGCCGCACCGACAAAGCCACCTTGGAAATCGCCATTGAGGCCATTACCCGACAGGCCAGCGAGCTCGTGGCAGACCTCACCGCCCTCGAAATGCCCGTGGCCGTCTCGAATGCTCTCGCTGTCCACCCCGCCGGCGTCATCGATGGCGTGGACCAGGAGTGCACTGGCAGGATCGAGCGCGTGGACGTCGAGTCCCTTGGCGCCATTGTCAAAGCTGACATCATCCCCGTGCTCATGCCCCTCGGTTACGATGGCCGTGGCAATACCCTCCGGCTGAACTCCGACGCCGTCGCCATCGAGGTCGCCATCGCCCTCCGCGCAGCCAAAGTCATCTTTGTCTCCGAGGCCGGCGTCACCAACGAAGAAGGCAAAAGAATTGCCCAACTCTCCGTCGCCGATGCCCGTGAGATCTACCTCCGGAAAGAGCCCGGAAAAGACGTCAACCTCCTCTCGAAGCTCCGGCACGGCGCGCTCGCCTGCCAGGAGGGCGTGCCCCGCGTCCACATCGTCGACGGCACTCAGGAAGAGGCCCTCCTCTCCGAGCTCTTCAGCAATGAAGGCGTCGGCACCATGATTCACGCCGATGACTACCAGCAGATTCGCGAGGCCCGCATCTCCGACGTCCCTGCCCTCCTCAGCATGATGCAGCAGTCCGTGGACGACGCAGCCCTCGTGCCACGCACCCGCGAACAGGTGCAGCAGAAGATCCGGGACTTTTTTGTCCTCGAAATGGATGGGAATCCCATCGGCTCCGTCGCCGTGCATGACTACGTCGAAAACGGCACCAAGATCGCCGAGATCGCCTGCCTATTCGTCAAACGCTCGCATAAAAACAAAGGCCACGGGCAAAAGCTCGTCACCTATGCCGAGGACACCGCGCGGAAACGCGGTTGTGCCCGCATCTGCGCACTCTCCACTCAGGCTTTCCGGTTCTTTGAGGAGAAACTCGGCTACCAAGAGTCCGACGTCTCCAACCTACCCAAGTCCCGCCGTGAGAAACACGACCAAAGCGGTCGGAACTCGAAAGTCCTCACCAAAAACCTCTAGATCTCACGACTTCGGCGGAGTTCTCGGCACGACTCGCACATCGCCCGCAGCCTCCAGATGCACTGGCGCACTCGTCGGCGGCTCCTCGGGAATCCTCAGCAGCGTCCACACCATGCTGCCCAGGATGTAAATCATCCCCGCACCCACCCCACCCGCGATCGCGATGAAATGCCGCTGCCAGATATTTCGGCGGTCGATCATCGTCCAGAAACGCAGGCACATCAGCAGCCACAGAGCACTGGCCAGCAAAATGAGAAATCGGGCGGTCATGAGCCCATCAGAGTTCCAAGTTCAGCCCCACAATGCAAGATAAAACAAACTCTGCTCCTTTGCGCGGGGCTACCTCGACGATTGGAGGGCTTGCATGGCGGGTGCGGTTGTGGATTAAGTCGGCACGACAAATGGCCTCCGAAAGCACCGTGCGCTTTGAATATTTGTCATCGGCAGTCTGTCGTTCTGCGTGGGTCGCTCCGCCTTCGGGCAGGGCTGAATCCGCATCTTCGGCACTAAACCGATTCTCAGAAAACACAGCTATTCGCGAAAATCCCACAGATCACCTCGAGACCAGCGAGCAAATGCCTGCGCCTGCACGGGTTTTTCATCCGTTAACCGGAGGATGCCCAGAATCTTTCCGCTGACGCGTGATGCGGCTCTCGCTGAATGGCGCTCATTTGCACCCAGAGTCACTCAGTATGGAGCACGCCGAAACTTTGTGACCTCAAGTCACACGGGTGTTTCTTGCTTGTCCGCGGCCATCCGTTTTGGCCTGCTGAGGCCAGAGGAAATCGTGAAGGAAACCCTGGCTCAGTCTGAGTTGCA
>CAMBPV010000070.1 GCA_945869695.1 Prosthecobacter debontii | reverse complement strand
CTCGAAAGTCTCGATGTCGAAAGGGGGATCGGGTGGTGGTGGGATGTTGATGAGTCCCTCCCAGAGGCCGAGGAGTCGCAAGAAGAACTCGATCTTCTCGGGCTGG
This sequence comes from Prosthecobacter debontii, assembly GCA_945869695.1. Lineage (GTDB taxonomy): Bacteria > Verrucomicrobiota > Verrucomicrobiia > Verrucomicrobiales > Verrucomicrobiaceae > JAIBCL01. The sequence goes on along the minus strand of CAMBPV010000070.1, from coordinate 21,893 downwards.
ATGAGAGTCTCGACTCGCTTCATGGTGCCACGGCAGCAGGGGCACTGGAGGGGATCGGCTCCCCAGGTGGCGAGGATGAGGTCGCGCCAGAGTGGCTTCATGGCCTGGGCGCTGGCGGGCGGTGGTGGGATGAGGAGCGGGTCCGTTTCAGGTGGTGGTGCCTTTTGCTCATTTTCGGCGGGTGATTCGCTCTTTTCCGGGGGTGGGACGATTGGCTGGACAGCGGGGCGGTTCATGCCTCGGGATTTGTTCGAGTAGAGGCCGTAGTAGCGGATGGTGTGCTGGCTCTTGGGCGGGATGTGCTCGATGACAGCGGCGAGGAAGTCGGTGGCGGGGAAGACTTCGAAGTTGCGTTTGGTGTTCCAACTGCGGCGGGAGCGGTAGATGACGGTCTTGGTGACGGGGTTCCAATGGATTTTCTGGAGGGAGAAGGGGGCGCGGAGGAGATACTCGGCGAGGCGTTGGCGGCCTTTGAGGTCGCGCGGGCCAACGGGTGCTGGGTCGGCGTGGACATGGAAGCCGCTGTGTTTCCAGGAGAGGAGGTCGGCGAGCTTGGTCTGGCTGATGAGTTTGGCGCTGTGCAGGGCGTGGAGGAAGCGGGCGCGGAAGAGGTCGGTGAGCGGGGCGAGGTCCTCTACTGGCATGCAGTGTAAGCGGCCTTCTGCATCAAAGAGGCCATCGGCGGCGAGGATGTGGAGGTGGGGGTGGAAGACGAGGTAGTCGCCAAAGGTGTGCAGGGCGGCTGCGGCGGCGAGGCGGCCTTTTGGCAAATTCAGGCGGGCACGGAAGTGATCGCGCAGGCAGTCGGTGGCGGTTTGGAAGAGGTGGGTGAGGAGGCGGCGACGTTTGCGGAAGATGCCGCGGAGCACTTTGGGGATGGTAAAGACGAGCTGGCGGTGCGGGACGGGGTGGCAGTCGTGAGTGGCGATCCATTCGGCGGTCTGGCGGGTGCGGCGCTGGTGGCAGGCGGGGCAGATGTGGCGGGCTTTGCAGGTGAAGGCGAGCAGGCGCTCGTGGCCGCAGTCGGGGCAGTGGTAGCGGGTGAAGCCGGTGGTGAGGTCGCCACAGCGGTAGTAGGCCTGGACGGCGGTGACGGATTCCGGACGGAGGGGACCCATGGCGGGTTGGTGGTGTTTCTCGTAACTGGTGAGGAAGTCATCCCAGGCGGTGTGGACGACCTGCCAAAATGGGGAGGCGCGGGGGCGGCGGGGCTGGTAGATGGACGCCATAACTGTTCTTTAGAACAGTTATGGCATATGCGATGTTGGATTTTTCGGGTTTGGAGTGGTTGAGGGGCTCAGCCACGTTGGGTTTGTCTGACGGGGCGGACTTTTCGGACGGGTCTGAGGTGTGGGGGAGCGGGTTAGGCTTCGATGTCTTGGGTGCCTTTGCAGTTAGGGTAGGCGGGGCAGCCCCAGAATTGGCGGTTGGTTTTGCCGGCGGTGCGGCGGCGTATGGGTTTGCCGCACAGGGGACAGAGCGGAGTGCCGGTTTGTTCGGCGCGGGCTTGGGTGCGGGCGGCGTGGAGGCGTTCGGTGAAGCCGCCGTGTTCCTTGAAGTCTTTGGCTTGGCTTTCGATCTGGCGTTTGAGCAGGTAGGCGGCCTGATTGATGGCGCAGAGCATGGCGTTGGCGGCGAGTTCGGGCTCGGCTTTGGCGACAAAGTCTGCGAGACCGGCTAGGCCGGTGAGGATGATTTTGTTTTTGGACTTCGGGGCGGGCAAGTTAGGAGAGATGTCGTGCTTGAGGCGCTCCCGCATGGCAATGCATTCGCGGGAGGCCTTGTGCCAGAGGCGGAGTCCGTTTTGGATGAGGTAGCTTTTGTAGTCTTTGGCGAGTTCGTCATTCAGGCTGGCCCGGGCGACGTCGGTGAGTTTCATCTCCATTTTTTTGGAGGTGGCGGCGGCACCACTGCCTTCGGAGACGTTGCGGACGCCACTACGGGCGGCCTGGATCATTTGATCGTGAGTTCGGGTACCTTTGTCGATGAAGCGGTTGCAGAAAACGACGGTGGCGTCATAAACCGCCTCGGCGATGACGTAGCTGCGGAGGTGCTCGTAGCCGCGGTGGGGAGGAGGGGGCTGTTGGGATCGGAAGGTGGCTTTTTGTCGGACGGGTAGGACCCGTCGGACCCGTCCGACGGCTTTTTGGGCTCGGACGGGTCTGACATGGCGTGAGGTGGGCTTTGGGGGGCTTATTGGCAGGCCTCGCACTCACCGCCATTGCGCATGGCTTCGATGGAGCAGGCTTGGACTTCTTCGGCGGAGTAGTCGCGCTTGCCGGCGTTGATGGCGACGGCTCCTCGGAGTTCTTTTTCGACTTCGGCGGTGCTTTTCTCGATGTTGGAGGCGCTGCGGGTGCGGAGGTAGTAGGTGGTCTTGAGACCTTTTTTCCAAGCGCCGCGGTACATGTGGCTGAGGGTGCTCATTTCGGTGCCGCCGAAGAAGAGGTTGACGCTCTGGCTCTGATCGATCCACTTCTGACGACGCGCGGCGGCGTCGATGAGCCAGCTCCAGTCGATGCTGAAGGCGGTGGCGTAGCGGCGCTTGAGATCGACTGGGATCTCTTCGATGGCGTCGATCTCGCCGTCCATGTATTTGAGCTTGTTTTGGATCTCGTCGGTCCAGAGGCCGCGCTTTTTGAGGTCACGGATGAGGTAGGGATTGAGGACCATGAAGTCGCCGGAGAGGTTGGACTTCACGAGCATGTTGCTCATCAAGGGCTCAATGCAAGGGCTGGAGCCCATGATGTTGGAGATGGTGGCGGTGGGGGCGATGGCGAGGACGTTGCTGTTGCGCATGCCTTGCTTGGCGATCTTGGCGCGGAGGCCGGACCAGTCCATTTTGCCGCCGCGGGGGACGTCGATGTCCATGCCGCGCTCTTGGGCGAGGAGGTCGAGGGTGTCCTGAGGGAGGAGGCCCCGATCCCATTTGCTGCCTTTGTAGGAGGAGTAGGTGCCACGCTCGGCGGCGAGGTCACTGGAGGCCTCGTAGGCGTAGTAGGCGACGGCTTCCATGATCTCGTCATTGAACTCGACGGCTTCCTTCGACGCGAAGGCGATGCCTTTGCGGTAAAGGGCGTATTGCAGGCCCATGACTCCGAGGCCGATGGGGCGGTGACGGCTGTTGGAGGTCTTGGCGGCTACGGTGGGGTAGAAGTTGATGTCGATGACGTTATCGAGCATGCGGACGGCGACGCGAATGGTCTCGCGCAGCTTGGTGTGGTCGATGCTGCCAGCGTCGTCGAGGTGGCTGTCGATGAGGATGGAGCCGAGATTGCAGACTGCGGTTTCGTCAGCGGAGGTGTTGAGGGTGATCTCGGTGCAGAGGTTGCTGCTGTGGATGATGCCGGTGTGGTCTTGGGGGCTGCGGACGTTGCAGGGGTCTTTGAAGGTGACCCAGGGGTGGCCGGTCTCGAAGATGGATTTGAGCATCTTTTTCCAGAGGTCGATGGCGGGGATCTCGCGGCCGAAGATTTTGCCGGTCTTGGCGAGTGCTTCGTATTCGACGTAGCGCTTCTCGAAGGCGGAGCCGTAGAGCTCGTGGAGGTCGGCGACTTCGTTGGCGCGGAAGAGGGTCCAGATTTCACGGGATTCCATGCGTTTCATGAAGAGGTCGGGGATCCAGTTGGCGGTGTTGAGGTCGTGGGTGCGGCGGCGCTCGTCACCGGTGTTCAGCCGGAGCTGGAGGAAGTCTTCGATGTCGTTGTGCCAGACTTCGAGGTAGGCGCAGCCGGAGCCACGGCGTTTTCCGCCTTGGTTAACGGCGATAAGCTGGTCGTTGTGGAGTTTAAGGAAGGGGATGACGCCTTGGGACTCGCCGTTGGTGCCTTTGATGTAACCGCCGGTGCCGCGGACGCTGGTCCAAGAGCCGCCGAGGCCGCCGGCCCATTTGGAGAGGAAAGCGTTTTCGGCGATGCCGCGGATCATGATGGACTCGATGCTGTCGTCCACTTTGTAGAGGTAACAGGAGGAGAGCTGGCTGTGGTGGGTGCCGCTGTTGAAGAGGGTGGGGGTGCTGGAGCAGAAGCGCCGGCCTTTGTACATGCGGTAAATGCCGATGATTTTGTCTTCGGGGTTGCCGTCTTTTTCGCCGACATTTAGGCCCATGGCGACGCGCATCCAGAAGAGCTGGGGCGTTTCGAGGCGTTTGGAGGGTTTGACTTTTTTATCGACGACGAGGTAGCGGTCGTAGAGGGTCTGGATGCCGAGGAAGTCGAAGTCCATGTCAGCTGCGGGGTCGAGGGCATCTGCGAGTTTGTCGAGGTCGAACTCGAGGAGGCGGGGGTTGTAGCGGTCGATCTCGACGCCGCGGGCGAGGTTCCGGCGGAAGGCGCGGCGGTGGAAGTCGCGGAGGGCTTCGATGCCGTCACGGACGATGTCCCAGCCGAGGACTTCTTCATAGATGTAGCTGAGGCGGATGCGGGCGGCGAACTTGGCGAAGTCAGCGTCCTTTTGCATGAGGGTCTTCGCGTTTAGGATGACGGTCTGGCGAAGGTGCTCGATGCTGATGTCGCTGTTGAGGGAGCGGCGGAGTTCCATCTCGATTTCATTGCGCGGGATGCAGAGGTCGAGGCCGAGGATGGCGAAGTCGATGCGTTTCTTGAGGTCGGCTCCGTCCCAGAGGAAGGATTTGCCGTCGGGTGTCTTGACGAGGATGAGGGCCTGCTGCTGCTCGCTTTCCTGCTCATTGAGGATGGCGGCCTGTTCTTCTTCGGACTCGCGCATTTTAAAGCGGAGTGCTCGGTACTGGATGTAGGCGCGGGCGACTTTGTAGAAGCCACCTTTCATGAGCTCTTCTTCGACTAAGTTCTGGACGTCTTCAATGTGAACGAATTGCTTGTTCTCTTCGGAAATGGACTGGCTGACGGCTTCTGCGACGGCGACGGCGGGTGAGGAGTCCAGCTCCATGGACAAGAAGGCTTTGCGGACGGCGATCTCGATTTTGTTGTGGTTCCAGGGGACGAGCTGCCCATTCCGACGGATGACTTTGGTGTTCACGATGAGGGGCTGCGGGGTGGTGGTGTCGGCGAAGGGGTCATACTCGGCGTTGTGTTTCCGCTTCTCTGCGAGGGTGCGTGCGACGTCGTGGGCGTTGTTTTTGATCAAGGCGCGCTCGATGCAGTGATGGATGTCGCGGGCGCTGAGGGTGGCTGCTTTGCCGCTTCCTTCGGCGAGTTGGGTGGTGTGCTGGTGAAGTTCTTCGGCGACGGCGCGCGCGATGGTCTGCACGAGCTGGCGATTGGTGTCATTGTAGATGTCACCTTCTTTTTTGCGGGCCAGGAAGAGGTCGGTGAGGGTGCTGCCGATGGTGTCGGCGATTTCTCCCATGTCAAAGTCGCGCTCGGCTCCTCCGACGTTGACTTTGATGGAGCTGGGGGCAGGGGCGGTGGTGACTCCGGCGGCCAAGGCGCTCCAGTCGAAACGGGGCTTCTGGTCTTTTGGAGTTTGGGTGACAGCGCGGAGAACTTTGTCTTCTTGGAGCAGGTTTGCGATCATGGCGGGAGCGAGCTTGAGCGTGATTTTACTTAACGGATGCGGGCTATTGGAGAAGAAAGAAAGTCTGTGCCGCCGGGGCGCGTGGGAGCAGGCTTTCCAACCGGAAGGATTACAGGTCGTCGTCTGAGCTTTGGACGAGGGCGGAAGATTTTTGGTAGTCGGTGACTTTGCCTTCGAAGAAATTTTGTTCTTTGCGGAGGTCCATCATTTCAGCGAGCCAGGGCAGGGGATTGGAGGCTCCGGGGCTGAGGGCGGGGAGACCGCAGCCCGCGAGACGGCGATCTGCGATGAAGTCGATGTATTGGCAAAATTCATCTGCGCTGAGGCCAACGGCATTCACAGGGAGGCAGTCGCGAATGAACTCTTTTTCAAGGGCCACGGCTTCGCGCATGGTGTTGACGAGTTCTTCACGGAAGTCTTGCGTCCAGATGTCGGGGTTTTCCTCGACGAGATCCATGAACAGATTGCGGAAGACTTCGATGTGGTTGGATTCGTCCCGGAGGGTGTAACGGAACATCTGGCCGACGCCGGGGAATTTGTTTTGGCGGTAAAGGGCCAAGATCATGCCGAAGAGGCCGTAGAACTGGGTGCCTTCCATGCATTGGCCGAACATGAAAATGTTACGAGCGAGGAGTTGTTTGTTTTCGAGTTTTGAGAGATCGAGATCGCGGCGCATGTTGCCGGAGATGTTGGTGACGAATTCGTTCTTCTTCACGATCGTCGGGATCTGCTCGAACATGGCTTCACATTCATGGGGATTGATGCCGAGAGAACTGATCATGTAGAGCAAGCTGTCCGCGTGGATGTTTTCCTCATGAGCATGACGGCCGAGCACCAGTTTGAGCTCGGGTGCGGTCACGAGTTCACGGACGACATGCTGGATGTTATCACCGACGATGCCCTCGGCTGCTGAGAAATAACCGATGCCCATCATGATGATCCACCGCTCATTTTGGCTGATTTCATTGGAGCGCCATTGCTCCACGTCTTTCTGCATCTGAATCTCTTCAGGCTCCCAATGATTGGCCTTCATGGTGCGATACAGGTCATAAGCCCACTGATATTTCAGCGGCAACAGATTGAAGGTCATGGACTTACGGCCATTGATGACTTTTTTACCTTGGTAGGCGAGCTCTGCTTTTTGAGCATCGAGGGGGAACTGGCGGTTGCCGATGGTGACGATTTTCTCCATGGTGATCGGGCGATTGGATTTTTTGGGGGTCTTGGGGTGTGAAGGGTGAACGAGAGTGGGTCAAACGGTGTCCAAACGGTCAAAGGGCTCAGCAAATGGGCGATTTGGCGTCATCTCGTGGTTGCGCACAAGATGTGGTCTGGATGTCTGCATAATGCACAAGATATAGTGGCAAGCCAAGGAATAAATTGTGAATAACTTTGCCAAAAGAGCTGGATCCCTTGTCAGATGGGCGATAGCGGCTGAAATCTTTTTTTCAACGTGAAAATGTCAGTTTTGAAGCCGAAAAATGATACGTTTATCATAGAAGAAAGGCATTGACTCAGAATGAGGGAACTTCGGGTGTGGAGGGCGACGAAATGGCACAACTTAGTGCCTTCGTGTAAAACACTTCTTGCGTTCTGTGTGACGAACACTTCACAATGCCTTGATTGAACACATGTGTTGACGCAGCTTGTGTTGAGTTGCGTCCACAGAGAATCAAGGGTGCAAGTTTGCCGGCACAAGGCTGCTTGAGTCCTCGAAGTTGCTGATTGAGAGCCAACCCGATGAAAAACCTCCCATGGCTGATTTACCTTTAGTCCTCGTCGCTGATGACGAGGAGGATGTTCGCGAGTTGGTCTGCTTCAATTTGGAGCAGGCTGGATTTGAGACGGTGCAAGCGGTGAACGGGCTCCAAGCCTTTGCGCTGGGTAAGGAGCATCAGCCGGCCGTGGTGGTGCTGGATGTGATGATGCCTGGGCGAGATGGATTCCGCGTGTGCGAAATGCTGCGTGAGGAGGAGTCTACTCGGCGCATCCCCGTGCTGATGCTGACGGCGCGAGGACAAACGGATGATCGCATCTCGGGGCTCCAAAAGGGAGCCGATGACTACATGTCGAAGCCCTTTAGTCCAAAGGAATTGGTGCTCCGCGTGAAGGCTCTTTTGAGGAGGCTGGAGCCGACGGGGCAGACCTCACGACTGAAAGTGGGACCTTTCGATTTTGATCTCACGAGTGTGAAGCTGACGGTGAATGATGAATCGATACCACTGACGTTGCTCGAGTTCAAACTCCTGCATTTGTTGGCCAGCAAAAATGGCGCGGTGGTGGAGAGGGAGTCGATCCTTCGAGAAGTGTGGGGTTACTCCGATCTGTCGCGGACGAGGACCTTAGACACGCACATGAAACGGCTTCGAGAAAAACTGGGTGATTATTCAGACTGGTTGCAGACGTCGCGCGGTTTTGGCTACCTCTTCAAGGCACCTGTGGTAAAGTGAGCGGCTTTTGGGGCCGAAGCTTCCAGGGGCACTCCTCCTCTGATGTCTTTGTTTTTCGCCATCCTCTTTTTCAGCACCACAGGTGTGTTCATGGCTCTCTGGCGGCGTGAGCAAGAGATCAGCCGCAAGGAAAAGCAGGCGCGTGGACTAATGGAGAATGAGGTGGCGGCTGGGGTGGACCTGAAGTTGCGCTCTGACATGCTGACGCGGCTCGCGAATGGCATTGAGGACGGCCTGCTGATCATTTCCCCTGAACTGAGGGTGATGTACATGAACCGGAGTGCGGTCAGGTTTCTTCCGGTATCCACCGCATCTGTCGGCAGGCCGCTGCTCGAGTCCATGAGGGATCACCGGATGGTCGATCTGGTGGCGAAGGCTCTCCATGAGGGACGGCGTGTGCAGGAGGAGATCATTCAGACCTATGGTGATCCATCGGGGCGGCGTGATCAGAGGGTGATCTCACTGGAAGTGGTGCTGCTGAAAGATGATGCGCCCGCAAGTCCATTGAATTCCGCGCTGGTCATTCTCCGGGATGAAACGGAAAAGAGGGCATTGGAGAAAATTAGGCGGGACTTTGTTGCCAATGCCTCACACGAGCTCCGGACGCCCCTCTCGATCATTACTGGTTATCTCGAAAATCTTTTGAGCGGTGACCTCGCTTCCCCCGTCCAGCAGAAGCGCGCTTACGACCTGATGAACAAACACGCGCAGCGACTGGCCCGTATCGTGGAGGACATGCTGCTGATCAGTCGGCTGGAATCAGGGGAAGGGGATGTGTTGCGCTCGGAGGAGGTGGATATCCAGGCCTGTGTGATGGACGTGGTTGGCTTGCTTTCCCATGTGATCACCACTCAAAATGCGAAGGTTGAAGTGACGGTGCAGAAAGGCACCCGGGTGAGGATCACGGGAGACCGATATTACTGGGAGCAGGTCTTCTTTAACCTGATCGAAAATGCCCTGAAGGAAAATCCTGCGCGGGGATTAAAAGTCTCCGTCAAAATCGCTGAAGTAGATGGGGATCTGGAGGTTCAGGTCTGTGACGATGGGGTAGGCATCCCGGGTGCGGATTTGCCATTTGTGTTCAAGCGCTTTTACCGGGTGGAGGGCCACCGCTCAAAACAGGTGAAGGGCACGGGGCTGGGGCTCTCGATCGTCAAACGAGCGGTTGAGGCCCATCAGGGCAGCATTTCATTGCGCAGCCAGCCTGGAATCGAGACCGTCTTCACGATTCGCATTGGAGCCGCTCGGCGGCTCAATGACTAGCTCTCACGCCGGATATCCCGGGCCGTGGAGGCGAAAACGGAGTCCTCGCCGATGTTCACCGCATGGTCCCCGACGCGCTCGATCACTCGGGCGATGAGAACCAGATCCAGATAACTCTGTGCATTGACCGGATCTTCCTCCATCCGACGCGTGATGCGCTCGATGAATTCGTGCTGCATTTTGTCCAGCAGGCGATCCCGAGGCTTCAATGAGGAGCCCAGTTCCTGATTTTCATCAGCCAAAGCGTCGATGCTGTCATGCAAGATGCCAGAGGCGGCCGTGAACATGGGCTCCAGAGTGCGGGTCTCGGGCAGTTCGGTCGTGGTGAGGAGGCGCTTGGTGCGTCGGGCGATGTTGACCGCCTGATCAGCCACCCGCTCCAGATCGGTGGCTGCCTTCATGGTCGAGAAGACGCGGCGGAAATCATGTGCCACGGGTTGAAAGCGGGTGATGATGGCGATTCCGTCCAGATCGATCTTCTTTTCCAAGCTGTCCACCTCTTCATCCTCCGCGATGACCCGGTTGCACAGGTTCTCATCTCGACCCGCTAGGGCGCGGGCGGCACTGCTAAAGCTCTGCTCTGCCAAGGAAGCCATCCGCAAGAGGTCGGACCTCAGTTCGTTCAAGGCATTGTCAAAACGAGTCAGGATATGACGTGGTGGGGTGGACTCTGGCATGGGATTCGACTCTGGGTTACAAGTGCTATGTTCTAGTGCTGATCAACCTTTGACAAGCCCTCGTTTCAAATGTGACAAAGCAGTCACAATACTGGCTTTCTCGTGGCAATTCTACCACCGATACAATGTGACAAAATTGCCACAATTGGTTTTTTGACGCTTGGTGAGCGTCATCTATACGTGGCAAGCCCCGACCCTTGAGTTGGGGTTTTTCTGCAAACCAACGCACTCCTACCATGAAACGATCCTCTCTAATCTTTTGTCTTTCAGCCATGATCGCACCCGGCCTGCTTAAGGCTGACAAGGTCGAGGTCGATCCTGCCTTGAAGCCTTATGAGACCGTTTCAGGGATTTCGGGTAACCTTAACTCCATCGGCTCCGACACTTTGAACAATCTGATGACCCTCTGGGCGGAAGGTTTCAAGGCGGTTTATCCGAACGTGAACATCCAGATCGAAGGTAAGGGCTCAGCTACCGCCCCGCCTGCCTTGATCGAAGGCACCGCCCAGCTTGGCCCCATGAGCCGCCCCATGAAGCAGGAAGAAATCGATGCCTTCGAGAAAAAGTATGGCTACAAGCCAACCGAGATTCGAGTCTCCATCGACGCGCTTGCCGTTTTCGTGCACAAGGATAATCCGGTCAAGGGAATGACGATGCCTCAAGTCGACGCCATTTTTTCCTCGACCCGCAAAAAGGGTGGCCAGGACATCACCAAGTGGGATGCAGTGGGCCTCAGCGATTGGGCTGGACGTGCCATGTCTCTTTACGGACGCAACAGCGCCTCAGGCACCTATGGCTTCTTCAAAGAGCACGCGCTCGGGAAAGGTGACTTCAAAGACACCGTCAAGGAACAGCCTGGCTCCAGCGCCGTGGTTCAGGGCATCTCAGCAGATCAATATGGCATCGGTTACTCCGGTATCGGTTATGCGACCTCCGGTGTCCGGGCTGTCCCACTCGGTGAGGAAGGTAAGTATTTTGAGGCTAATCTCGAAAACTGCCTCTCGGGTGATTATCCGATGGCCCGTTTCCTTTTGATCTATGTGAATCACAAGCCCGGCACTGAATTCGACAAACTGACAGCTGAGTTCATCCGTTTCGTTGCCTCCAAAAATGGCCAGGAAGTGGTGGTTAAGGATGGCTACTATCCGCTGCCTGCTGATCTCGCAGGTGAAGAGACCGCTAAACTGAAATAAACGTCACGTTGGTTAAAAGTTCTTGAACTAGTAGGGGGGTAGACTTGATAGGATCAGGTCTACCCCCCTTTTATCATCCTGATGAGCGTTCCCGACTCCAAAAACAAACGCCAGCCGAGGCCGATCCCGGCGCGTTTTATTGCGTCGAAGCGGACTCTTTTGTGGGATCGAGTGATGACCCGGGCGATCCAAGTCGGTGGCTTGGGAATCGTCGTTAGCGTTTTTGGCATTTTTCTTTTTATTGGGGCCGAGGTCCTCCCTCTGTTTGGTCGCGCCAAGGTCGAGTCCGATGTCAAGGCTGAGTTGGGTGCCATCCGGGCTGTAATCATGGGAGTTGATGAGTGGGCCGAGCGCCCCTTTCTTTACGAGGGCGGGGCTGAGGTTAAATTTGTGGACTTCTCCTCCGGAAAAATCGTCGAGGTTTTACCGCTGGCGCTGCCGGAAGGCACGGTGGTCACGGCTTGGAACTACGATCCTCGAAAACAGCGCGTGGCGCTCGGCACGCAAGATGGTCGGGTTGGCTCTTTCACCGTCGTCTATGAGAGCGGTGAGGCTCGGAAAAAGGGAGAAAAACCCAAGGTGACCAGCAGTTTGAAGGTCAATGAGTTTTTTGCCATCGGTCAGCAGGGGAAGCCAGTGAAAGCGGTATCGTTTGGCGATGGGGAGTCCTCCAAAATCTTTGCGGCCATTCAAGATGTGGATGGGGTGATGCAAGTGCATGCCATGACGATCAAGGCCAAGCGCACACTCATGGGAGCGGGTAAACCTGCGGTGGATCGCACCTTTGATCTGACAAGCCAACTTCGCGCGCCCCCGGAGCGCATTCTTTCTTCTGCTGTTGGAGACGGACTTCTGGTGGCGGATGGGAAAGGCGAGATCGGCTACTTTTTCCTCCAGAGTGACGGTGAACTCGTCCTGCGCCAACAGTGGGTGCCTTTCAAGGATGCATCGGACCCGCGCCTGAGTTCACTCGGTTTTGTCTTCGGTGATGTGTCCGTGGTGGCAACGGCTGAAGGGGGTGATCAGAGTGTATTCAGCTTGTACAATCAAGCGGTGCAGAGGGACGGCAAGACAAGTGAGATGCGGCTTTACGGTCAGACGAAAACCTTCCCAAAATTGAGCAAGGGAGCGACCTTCTTCGCATCGGGACATCGAAACAAGACCTTCCTCACGGGCCATGGGAAAGAGGTCTCTCTGCGCTATGTGACCACAGAGGCCGTGAGATGGTCCAGCCAGTTACCCTTCGAGGTGGCCAGTGCCGTTATTGATGCCAAAACCGAGCATCTGCTCTTCCTCGACACTGCGGGTCATTTGCACCGCTACACCCTTCATGACCCTCATCCGGAAGCAGGATGGAAAGCCTTTTTTGGGAAGATCTGGTATGAAGGTGCGCAGAAGCCAGAATACACCTGGCAGTCCACCGGAGGCACGGATGATTTCGAGGCCAAGCTGTCGCTGACACCTCTGATCATTGGCTCACTAAAGGGCACCGTTTATGCGCTACTTTTTGCGTTGCCCATCGCATTGCTCGCTGCTGTTTTCAGTGCCTGTTACCTGCCTCCCCGCATCAAGAGAGTGCTGAAGCCGACCATGGAGATCATGGCCTCGCTCCCCTCCGTCGTTCTCGGTTTTTTGGCGGGCTTGTGGTTGGCTCCGCTGATTGAGGAAAAGATTCCGTCGCTGCTCTTAACCGTCATTGCGCTCCCAGTGGGTGCTATGTTGAGTGGTTGGATCTGGACCAAAGCGCCCGTTCACGTTCGCAGTCGGGTCGGTCTGGGGAACGAGTACCTTCTCGTCCTCGTCCCGATGGTTGTCTTTGGCTTTATCGCTTGGTCTCTGGGGCCGGTTCTTGAGCAGACATTCTTTTTGGTCCAGGATCCTGCCACCGGCAAGAAGGTGGCTGACTTCAGATTGTGGTGGCCTCAGGCGACGGGCACGCCATTTGATCAGCGAAACTCATTGGTCGTCGGTTTCATGATGGGGTTCGCGGTCATTCCGATCATTTTTACCATTTCGGAAGATGCCTTGAGCAATGTGCCAGCTTCACTCAAGGGTGCTGCCATGGCTCTGGGGGCCAATCGGTGGCAGGTCGTCCGCACCATCGTGTTGCCCATCGCCTCAGCGGGTATTTTCTCGGGGTTGATGGTGGGCTTTGGTCGGGCGGTGGGTGAGACCATGATCGTTGTCATGGCCACTGGGAACACGCCCGTCATGGACATGAACATCTTTTCTGGCATGAGGACCCTATCGGCCAATATCGCGGTCGAACTGCCGGAGGCTGCTGTGCACTCCACTCACTACCGCGCTCTGTTCTTCGGTGCCCTCGTTCTCTTCATGCTGACCTTTGTGTTGAACACAACGGCAGAGTTGCTCCGCCAGCATCTGAGAAATAAATTCAAGCTCGTTTAGCACTCATGTCTTCTTCTGCTAAATCCGATCAGCCTCTGCCCATCAAGCGCCGCATCAGTTCGATGGCGGGAGAAGGGAAGATCTGGCTGTGCGCGCTCGGTTTGGCGCTGGGACTTCTCATGACGCTGGGGCTTTTGACCCTGATCGTTTTCGAGGGGTTGGTCGTTTTCTGGCCACGCGAAGTGGTGAAACTGACCCTTGCTCCCAAAACGGACGGAGCTGCGTCGGAGGTGATCGCGGGGGAAATTAGGAAGATTCAAAATCGTAGAAATCCAGCCAAGCCCGATGAGCGGACTGAGGAATGGCTTCTCTTCACCGGTAACAAAGATGTCACCTCGCAGAGCTTTCGATTTGTGGACGCTTCTTCGGTAATCGCAAAAGAGTATCCACTCGACCTCATGGTCGCAGAGCGGATTGAATACGGGGACTCCCTCTTTTATCCGGTTTCGTTGAAGCTCGAAGATGGGCGGAAAATCGAGGCGACCGATGCGAAGTTTGATTCTGAGTTGGCTCGAATTTTGGGTGAGGCTGAAGAACGCCGTCGCAAAATCGGTCAGATCGAGAAGGGACAAATCGGAGACATCAATCGGAAGCTGGCAAAGCTCGATCTCGAGGCAAAGGGACTGAGTGCTGCGGGTGGAGAAAACACACGGCTCAATGAGATCATTGAGAAGAAAAAAGAATGGCAGGTGACCTATGAAAAGCTGGCGCTCGAAGCCAAAAATCTCCGTGCCAGACAAAAGACCGAGACGCTCCAATACAAGCTTCAGGACGGAAAGGAAGGCTCTCAGGCTGTGGGTGAGATCCTCCATGTCATGCGGCCGAATTCGCTCTCCTGGTTCCAGAAGTTTCGCTGGTTTTTGTTCAATGCATGGGAATTCATTTCGGGCGAACCGCGTGAGGCCAACACGGAAGGCGGCATTTTCCCGGCCATCTTCGGCACCTTCGTCATGACCCTTTTGATGAGTGTTCTCGTCACACCGCTAGGGGTCATTGCCGCCATCTATCTCCGAGAGTATGCGAAGCAGGGGATGATGGTTCGGGCCGTCCGGATTTCCGTAAACAATCTCGCCGGCGTGCCCTCGATCGTTTTCGGCGTCTTCGGGCTTGGTTTCTTTGTTTACACGCTCGGGGGTTCGATCGATCATTTGCTCTTCAGTTCAGCCCTCCCCACGCCCACCTTTGGCACGGGAGGCATCTTTTGGGCGGCCTTGACACTTTCACTCCTCACATTGCCCGTCATCATTGTCGCGGCCGAGGAAGCGCTCGGTGCCGTGCCTCGTGGGGTGCGTGAGGCCGCGCTCGCCTGTGGGGCCTCCAAGTGGCAGACCATTCAGCGCATCGTTCTTCCGGCAGCGGTCCCAGGGATTCTAACGGGCGTTGTCCTCGCCATGGCGCGAGGGGCGGGTGAGGTAGCTCCTTTGATGCTCGTGGGCGTCGTTAAACTCGCCCCGACACTGCCGTTGGATTCCATCTATCCCTTTATCCATGGCGAGCGGAAGTTTATGCATCTGGGTTTCCATATCTTTGATCTTGGCTTTCAGTCTCCCGACTCCGAGGCTGCCAAGCCCATGGTTTTCGCGACGACGCTCTTCCTCATTGCCATGGTCATCGCCCTGAATTTGGCGGCGATCGTCCTGCGAAACAAAATCCGCAAAAAGTATGCCATCAGCGCTTTCTGATCCCGACATGGCTACAGTTTCTTCAGAATCCGATCTGAACCCTCATATGATTGAGGTGGATCATTTTAGCTTTTTCTATGGTCCTAAGCAGGCGCTCTTTGACATCTGCATGGACATCCCTGAGCGGCAGATCACGGCGCTGATCGGCCCTTCCGGCTGTGGGAAGTCCACTTTGCTGCGCAACATGAATCGCCTCAATGACCTCATTGATGATGTCAGGCACGAAGGTGATTTGCGGCTCGATGGCACCAGCCTCTATGACCCAACGGTCGAGGTGATTTCCCTGCGCAAGCGCGTGGGCATGGTCTTCCAAAAGTACAACCCATTTCCCAAGAGCATTTACGAAAATGTCATCTTCAGCCTCCGGGTTGCAGGAAGAAATTCAAAATCGGAGCTCGATCAGGTCGTCGAGCACGCCTTGAAGAGCTCTGCGCTGTGGGACGAGGTGAAAGACCGCTTGCACGACAGCGCCTACGGCCTTTCTGGCGGGCAGCAGCAGCGCCTCTGCATCGCGCGTGCGATTGCGAATCAGCCCCAGGTGCTTCTGATGGATGAACCCTGCGCGGCTCTCGATCCCATCGCCACCTTGAAGATCGAGGAACTGATGCTCGAACTCAAAAAAGAGTTCACCATCGTCATCGTCACGCACAACATGCAGCAGGCCAGTCGGTGCTCGGACCGCACTGGTTTCATGTATCTCGGAAAACTCATTGAGTATGCCGACACCCGCACGATTTTTGAGAATCCCAGCGAGCCGCAAACCGAGTCGTACATCTCAGGAAATTTCAGCTAGAACGTCGGAGCATGAGCACTCGAAGCGATATCATCACCGTCGATCATGCCGACTTCCACTATGGGGAGAAGCAAGCCTTGTTTGATATCGACATGCGGATCGCTGCAAATGAGATCACCGCTTTCATTGGCCCTTCGGGATGTGGCAAGTCCACGTTGCTCCGTTGTTTCAACCGCATGAATGATCTGGTGGACAATGCCCGCGTCACTTCAGGGCGTATCATTGTGGATGGTCTCGATCTCGCAGAGCCCACCCTCGATACCACTGACCTCCGGAAGCGGGTCGGCATGGTCTTCCAGCGGTCCAATCCTTTTCCGCGGTCCATCTTTGAAAACATTGCTTATGGTCTCCGCGTCGCTGGAGTGAAGGATCGAGCCTTCATCGAGCACACCGTTGTCGAGAGTCTCAAGGGTGCATCGCTTTGGGAGGAAACCAAGGACCGGTTGAAGGAGAGCGCCTTCGGTCTTTCAGGGGGTCAACAGCAGCGTCTTTGCATCGCCCGCACCCTTGCCGTAAAGCCGCACATCATCTTGATGGATGAGCCTTGCTCCGCGCTGGATCCCATCGCCACCGCGAAGGTGGAAGACCTCATCGTCAGCCTGAAGGAGCGCTACACCATTGTCATCGTCACGCATAACATGGAACAGGCCAAGCGCATTTCAGATCGCACGGCCTTCTTCCTTCTGGGGCGGGTGATCGAGTTTCAGGATACCGTTAAGCTCTTCAGCTCGCCTCTGAAACAGGAGACCGAGAACTACATCACCGGAAAGATGGGTTGAGGCAGTCGCTTGCATTTCTTCGAAACGCGGTGTAAGAAACCACCGTCGCATCCAGTCGGGTGCAAACGATTCCAAGGAGAGGTGGCTGAGTGGTTGAAGGCACCTGATTCGAAATCAGACGTGGGTGAAAGCTCACCGTGGGTTCAAATCCCACCCTCTCCGCCAACGTAAATCAAAAAAGCCGGTTAGAAAATCTGTTGCGATTCGGCTAGTGCGAGGCACAAATGAGGCACCCCCGCTGTGAGCCTCGAAAAGACATTCCCAATTTACAAAAAAACCCATGCCAGCGGTAATGTTGGCTATCGGGTGGACATGGGCTTCATCGGCGGCAGGCGTGTCTTCAAGAGCTTTCCCTCGTTGGAGTCCGCGGAGCGGTTTCAGAAGAGATGCCTTACTGCCGAGGCAAGGAAAAAGCCCGCCGATCTCCGGGACCTCAATGATGTGGTGCGTCACGAGGTTCTCGCGGCACTGGCTAAGCTTCGTGAGCACAATGCGAGTATTACCCAGGCGGTCGATTTCTACCTGAAGCACGCTCGACCAGCTAAAGCGAATGCGACAATCGGCGAGGTGATGGAGCTATTCAAAAACGTGAAGTTGAAATCCGGCAGGTCAGGCAAATACATCGAAACGGCCTGGACGAGTTTCTTTGTGCCTTTCAGGGACCACTTCAAGGATTGCGAAATCGGAGATGTCACGAGTGATGCATGCGAGAGATATTTCTATCGGTCAAAATCATGGAGCACGACGACCCTACGATCCCATCTCCGCCACGTCTCGGTCCTGTTCAATTTTGCCATCGAGCGCGGATACGCAGGCGTTAACCCGATAGACTCTGTTGAGAAACCGAAGAAACCTGCGGGAACGTCGCGCAATCGGGTGCTCTCGGTCGAGAACGTAATAAAGATTTTACGCTTCGCCTACGATAACGATTACAAGCAAGAGTGTGCCGCTCTGGTGCTCATTTTTTTCTGCGGAGTGCGTGTGGAGGAGGTGTCTCGACTAACTTGGGAGGAGATTAAACTCGACGAGGAGTATCCTGTGGTGGCACTCGGCGAGGATCAGACGAAGACGGGAAAATCGCGATTCAATCCGATCCCCAAGAACGCTCTCGAATGGCTTAAAATGTTGCGGAGTGAGGGGAAAATTACGCCAAAAAATTACCGGGGTAGGATGCGCTACCTCCGCGAAAAAGCGGACGCCGGAATTAAGCAAAACTCGGCGCGAATTTGCTTCGCCAGCTACCATCTCGCCAGATACGAAGATGCTCCCAAAACAGCCTTTCTACTCGGGCACGACAACCCCACATTGCTCTACTCCACATATCGGGCGCTTGTCACGAAAGAGGCGTCGATCCGATATTGGAAGATCACGCCGAATTACGATGGTAGAGATCGAGACAGTTTGCCAACAGCAGAGGAGATAGACGACGCGCGGACCAAGGGGATCATGAGAGGTTTGGCGACGGATCGAAAGTAGCAACTCCGCCCAAGTACTGATTCAGGACTTCTATAACACAAGTCCCGGGGGATGGGGAAACCGCTGTTGAATTTTCCCTTCTTGCAAATTTTCACCCACCCTCCCGCTACTGGTTGGTCCGTCGTTTTCGTTGAAACTGCGCAGTTGAAGATCTCCGCGGACTGATGCCAGCGCTTACCCGCTCGAACTTTTTTTCATCACATTCTAAGATTCGTCGTCGAGCTACGTTTATATTAGCACTGCGGTGTTAGGATCGCGGCGAAGACTGGAACGGCGTGATAGGTGACAACGAGCACCTGCCCAACCCTCTTCGGGGTTGAACCGGTTGTCGCATTTCGGCAATGGCAAGATCTAACAAAATTCACGACCGGAGATACCCGGCGTGATCCCTTCGGGGACACTGGCAAAGCCCAGATCGTCCGCCGAATAAACAATTCCAAGCATCGCAATTCGCCATGCTTCTCGTCCTGTGAAAGACAGGCATTCCATTTCCACATCTTCATCCCCCACATTAAATCGTTGACTTAAATGAACACCTTATTGCAAACTACAAACTCAACTGGCTCGTGTCAACCCACTGGTTCCACTAGTCCTACATCAGCAACTATCAAAACCGCGTTCACCGGACAGGATTCACCTACGGCGTATTCGGAAGCGGCAAAATTTAACGATAACCCGCCCTCATTGAAGGATGCCAAACCCCTCGACCCGTTCATCCCTCGGACGACATCCACCGGAGGCCATAGCGAGGGCATTCTGGACGACTCGGACGACCTCGACGCAAAACTCCTCACAATTGATGAGCCCAAAGAACCCGTGGAACTGGAGAATGGGCCGCTTCTTTTCATTGAAGGCGACAAGGTGCAGACCAATCTGCCAGCGTTAGCAGAGAAATTCGCGGCAGACCATTCGGTCGCTTACTCCACCGAGCGCAACTCATTCTTTGTGTATGACACTGGGGAAGGCGTTTGGGTGAAGGAGACGAACCACGACATCATGTGGCTGGTAAGTTCATTCGTAAAATCAATCGCTTTCGAGAAGAAGGCAATCGTGCTGCTCACAAAGCGCACCCCCGCACTGGTAAAATCGATCATGGCATTTGCGCAAGGGTGCGCACCCATGGGGAGTCCTCCTCCATCTTCTGCCCAGCTCGTGGCAGTCGCCAACGGTGTTCTCGACCTGTCTGGTAAGGAACCGGTACTTCTCCCCCACCGAAAGGAGTACTATTTCACCAGTAAGATTCCCGTCGCCTATGATCCGGAAGCAAAGTGTCCCCGGTTCCTCGCCGAACTGTTGGAACCTGCACTTCCCGATAAGGACGACATTGGCCTGCTCCAGCGGGACTGGGGCAGAATGCTAGTTCCCGGCAATCGAGCCCAACGGTTCGGTATTCTCTCTGGCAGAGGGGGCTCAGGAAAAAGTCTAGCGGTCTCGGTTTTCGAGCGAATACAAGGCGTGGATCGCATTGCGCACTTACGCACGGACAAACTCAACACACGGTTCGAGACGCACAATTTCCAAGGTCGGGACCTCCTTGTGGCGAAGGACGTGGCCCCGGACTTTCTGGCTGCAAAAGGTGCTTCAGTCATTAAATCGCTCACAGGCGGTGATCGATTTGAAACTGAAAAAAAATACGGCGGCAAATTCGCGATGCGCGGGAGCTTTTATACGATCATAACCTCGAATAGCCGACTTCCCATCGACATTAAAGATGACGAGACCGCTTGGCGCAGGCGCATTCTCTTCTACGAGTTCAGCCGCGCGAATCCCGGGCGCATCATCACCGATTTCGAGGACATCTTGGTTGGCGATGAAGGTGAGGGGATATTGACCTGGCTCATCGAGGGCTATTTCGCTCATCGCTGTGAACTGGAGGAGTATGGGGACTTCCAACTGACGGAGAAGCAGAAACGGCGAATCGAAAATCTGGTGCTTGAGTCACAGGGCAACGTGGCATTTCTCAAGGAATCGATTAGCCGCGGCGAGGGCAACCTGTCCGTCGAGGAGATTTTTCAAAAATACGTCGCTTACTGCCGGAACCGCGGATGGACAGCGTTCTCCCATCAACGGTTTTGCAAAGAGCTAGCGGTGCTGATGCCGGAGCATTTCGATTCCGTGCGAGACACGCACATCACGCGTAACGAGACCACCGTGCGGGGATATAAGGGTGTCGTGTTTACAGCTGAGGCGGGGAATGTTGATGCTCCCCTGAGCGTGGCATCCTGAACCCTAAGTGCGATAACCCTTCACCCCCTTGACAAACCGCATTTGGTATGCTAAGATAGCCGCTCTTAGATTCGCATGATGATCAAAACGATCCGCGAATCGAAAGCTAAACGAAGGTTATAGCCGAGATGGGCTAGCCTTCACGGCAGGTGGGAGTTCAGTAAGAGCCTAACCGCACCGTGGACAGAATTATACTGCCCGTCCGAAGAGGCGAGACACGAAGATCCCGTTTACAAACTTTTCCAAGGCCAGTCCACAAGCGGGCGGAGCTGGCCTCGGAATCCAATGTGAAATTCAATGACAACTAAAGTAAAACTTGCATCTAAGAAGCAAGCCCTAGGCAATCGTGATCTTAAAAGCAATAGTGACGATGATGTTTTGATCGAAGCTGTTCCGAACGTCAACGTCACGACAGCCACCGGAAACACTTCCGAGTCATCGGAGCTGCAACCGGAAATCACGAAAACAAATCGGAAGCCTCGTAAATTCAAAACGCTTCTCATATTCAGCACCGCCCCAGATCAAAGTCGAGCCGGAGCGGAGTTAGCAATCTTCAAACTTGTTACCGAAACATCCACCGGCAGGCTAACTGTCCGGCTTGATTGGGAGTTCGAAAATGTCGAACACCGAATCGATGCCGTTGATGGGCATTTAGTGGCCGAGGCAATATCGTCGATCTTCCAGAAAATCGGTTGGATTGCCGCTCAGACGTCTTGCCACGAAGTCTTAAACTGCGCCCCGAGGCTCCTCACCAAAGATCTCGTGAAGGGCATCATCGAGCGCACACTAATCGGCATCCAAGAAGGTGACGATGTTCCCACTTCCGACCGATTCATGGCGGAGCGGTACACAGAGAAAAATAGGATGCAGTTGCCCAGAGCTTAACAAAGCGGGACAAAGCGATCAAAAATTTATTCGCCCTCGCCAACAGCTTTGTGACCAAAAATGGCACGCTGAATTGATGGGCTAAAACAGCGGGTCGGCAATGGGGACCGGCCTGCTTTCCTTCAACTACAAAATGAAAACTCACCCCAAAATTAAGGCATCAATGATTGGTAGCCCTCGCTCGAAAATTCAAATACCGCCCCAAAATCAGGTCGGACCCCTTAAGAAGAACATACGTAGATGTGTCTCGTCTCCTGATTCAATTATTAATGACCACGATCCAGCCTCTCCATCTTCATCATTAGTTATCGGTGATCCTCTAATGTTCGGTGATGATGGATCGGCTAAAACGCTCTCAACAAATTCATCCTTTGTCTCGAATGAAAGCGCAGCGAAAAAATCGAAGGCGCAGAAATTTAAGACGGTGGATGAACTAAACTGGAGTGACCGAAACGAACTGCTCTTGAACCGTTCCTTGTTTGAATCGAGTGAGGTGCGTCTTTTTGAACTGGCTGACACGAAGCGCACTGAGTATCCCAATGGATTCGACAGAGGAAATTATTT
>CAMBPV010000069.1 GCA_945869695.1 Prosthecobacter debontii | reverse complement strand
GTTGGATTTGATGCCCACGACAGCAATGACGCCACTCTCCGTGGCTTGGATGTCTTCGTTGGAAGGGTTGCTGATCCTGTTTTGGGAGAATATGCGGGCACGGTCACGAATGATGGAGCGATTGAAGCTTACCGGGGAAGTGTGACGATGGTAGGCAAGAATATCAATCACCTCGGTTCTATCGACAGCTCCACCTCAGTCGCGCTCAATGGTCGCGTGGATTTGCTGGCCAACTACAACGCGACTTCCAACGACACAGGTCAGGGTCCGCTCTTTTTGCCGCAATCAACTGGAACGGTGAGGATGGAGGAGGGAAGTGTAATCCAGATTCTTCCCGAATGGAATAGTGGCGAAACGGCTGTCGGCGTTAAATTGCCTCTCAGGTCTCAGGTCAATATTCAGGGTTTCGCGGTTCATTTAGGGCAGGACTCTTCGATCTATGCGCCAAACGCACAAGTCTCGATCAGCGCGGGAATTTGGGACTATTTTAAGAGCGTGAATGAAGGTAAGGCGCAGTTTTTAAGATCGGGAGGGCAAGTTTATGTGGATCGAGGTGCCATGATCAATGTTTCGGGATCGACGGACGTTAACGTTGCTTTGTCTCAGTACATTCTTTCGGTTGTTTTGCGAGGCGCAGAGCTAGCTGATTCGCCTGTTCAAAGAACCGGTCCGCTACGTGGACCGTCAATCACTGTTGACCTTCGTAAATCAGGGACATTCGGCGGACGGAAATGGGTGGGAACGCCTTTGGCGGATTTGTCGGGTTTTGTGGGTCTGGTTGAGCGTTCAGCCGGCCAACTATCCGCAGAAGGGGGATCGGTGTCGATTTCGGCAGGGGAATCTGTCGTCATCCAGAATGGGTCGATCATCGATGTGTCTGGCGGATTTGCCAACGTTGAAGGTGGCTTCGTTCAGACGACCCGAATCCTACAGGGAGGGCGGCTTGTGGATATCGCCAAAGCGACACCTGATCAGGTGTATGACGGGATTTACACGGGCAAATTTAATACCGGTTCCGCGAGGTGGGGAGTCTCAGAGACCTATACGGTGCCTTGGATGACTGGTCGTCATTATGAGCAGGGTTACGTTGAAGGAGCAGCCGGGGGCGCTATTGACATTACAGCTCCGAGCATGGCGATTGATGGCACCCTGCAGGGCCACACCGTTGTAGGAGAACGACAGCGCGAGGCAAATCCTGAGCATAGTCAGCTGTCTCTCGAATTCACTGCGCAAGCTATCGAAAAACCGAACTCAAACTTCTCGCCGTTTGACTTCTCCCCGACGCCACCTGTGATCACCTTTCAACCGGGTGCATTTCAGGAGCCTGCTGACCCTTTCATGGTTGATGGAACTGGAAGTCCGCTCCCCCTCAGGGCTGATCGAAAAGCGGAGGTCTTTCTGTCACCTGAGCTTCTTACGACTTATGGTTTTGGAGAGCTAAACGTCGAAAATAGCGATGGAGATGTCTATGTTCCAAACAATGTGGCTTTGATTGCGCCACCCGCCGGTTCTATCACGCTTTCAGGGAAGAACATTGACGTTCAGGGTTCGATCATGGCTCCAGCAGGAGCTATTACATTGAATGTTTTCAATGTTTCACCCTATCTTCAACAGGTCACCAGTGATGAACCTGTTTTGGGTCGCGGCAATTTCGTGCTGGGACATGACTCGGTTCTGAATGTCGCCGGTCTTTTGATCGATGACCGTTTCTCCGCTCCTTCACCGCTGAGTTTACCCTTGGGTGTGAATGTGAGGGATGAAAACGGCGATGTCTCCGTTCATAGCACGATCCAAGGTGGTTCGGTGGCTATCAATTCTTTCAACGCAGACCTTCTTCCAGGGAGCGTGATTGATGCCTCTGGCGGGGTGTGGATGACAGCCCGAAGCAAAAGGAACTATGGGGATGGTGGCAGTATCAGCATCAAGGCGGGCAAAGATCCGTCGCGGCCCATTGTGGGGGGTAGGCTCACGTTAGGTTCCGAGTTGCGAGGATTTTCGGGTGCTATGGGGGGCTCGCTCACCATTCAGGCTCAAATTATTCAAATTGGAGGTGCACCCACCTATGAGAATACGTTGTTGCTTCAGCCTGATTTTTTCAGCACTGGGGGATTCACCGAATTCACGCTCATCGGTATCGGGGCAGATCTAACACAGCCGGGAGATTTGACGGAAACCTACGCACCTGCCGTCACCATCGCCCCAAGGACGGTGATTGAGCCTGTGGCTGAGAGCCTCTTAGCGATTCCGCACGTTCGAGGCAATGATTCTTTTGGATTGATCACCATGGTGAAACCCGTGGGCTATCGAAAGCCTGTGAGTTTGAACTTCGAGACGGTTGAAGGTGGAATCAATAGTGTGGTGGATGGTCTCTTGAAAGTCCGCGGAGACATCGTGATGGGAGAAGGTTCTAGGATCGTAACCGATCCCTCAGGTGATGTAAGCTTTCATGGGCAGACTGTCTCCATTTTAGGATCGATCACAGCGCCGGGAGGTGACATCCGAGTGATTGGATCTGATCACTTCCCGTCCAGAGAGATTGCGGTTGAGGCCCTGCCGACCGTCTATTTGGGGCCTTCGAGTCGACTGTCCACTAAGGGGACCGCAATCTATCTGGCGGATCGATTCAATCGTCGGACGGGGTATGTTTTACCAGGCGGCACTATTTCAGTTGCCGGGAACATCGTAGCTGATGCGGGTGCACTCCTCGATGTGTCGGGTGCAAGCGCAGAGTTTGACGTCCATCCGGCCTACCTGAATTTGAATGCTACCACGTCGGGCCTTTTGGAGCAACTTGTGGTGCCATTCAATAGTGGAATCACCATGCCGCTCTATCATTCGCTGGGAGTACCGCATCGAGTGGACAGCAATGGGGGAAGCATTCGTTTGGAAGGTGGGGAACTTCTCTATACCCGTGCAACCCTTCGCGGTTTTGCTGGCGGTCCATCTGCGATTGGCGGAAAACTGTTTGTTTCTTCGGGTTACTTCGGTGTGAGTGATGATCGCACGATCAATTTGACGGTGGCTCAGGATATCAACTCATTACCTGCACCGTTCTATCCTGAAGGGCAGTCTCCAATAGGAAGACCTTTGCGTGACGTTACGGGCGCACCGATACCTGGTCGCGGATACTTCGGTGTAAATGACTTTATCAGCAGCGGTCTCGATGCACTTACCTTGGACGGAAATGTGGAATTCAAGGGCACTGTTGATCTGCCTGCTAGGGGTTACCTAAGAGTTGGTCTTGGCGGTGTTATCCAAGCAGATTCGGTAGTGAATTTGAATGCACCCTACGTGGCAATAGGCAGGCCTTTCCAAACGCCTTTTCTACCCTCTGATAATCGAATTCTGTTCGAGGGGCCTCTCCTGGATGGCTCAGTCGGACCCGTGTATCTGAACCCCACTTATGGATCTGGAGTATTGAACATCATTGCCGACCAGATTGATATCGGAACGTTGTCACTCCAGGGAATCGGAGAAGCCAACCTATACGCGACGAATGACATTCGTGGGAACGGCACCTTCAACATCGCCGGACGGCTCACCTTAACGGCGGGACAGATTTATCCGACAACCGCATCCGCTTTTACGATCTCCGCCTACGACTACGTCGTGGGTGGTGTGACGCTGCCAGGATCTGTGTCAATCGCATCATCAGGAGTGAATCGTGATGTCCCTTTATCCGCAGGTGGGCAGCTCAACATTTTCGCGTCGATCATAAACCAAGGCGGCGTGCTTAGGGCACCCATCGGAAGTATCAATTTGGGTTGGGACGGTCAAGGCACCGCGCCAATCAATCCTCTGACGAATGCGGCGGTTCCGGTGAGTGAGCAGCTCACGCTTTCGTCAGGTAGCATCACATCCGTTTCCGCAGTTAATTCACTGACTGGTGAAGCCTCCATCATTCCCTACGGTCTCGTCGTCGACGGTGGCGTTTCTTGGATCGATCCGACGGGATTGAATATCACGGCGGGTGGGGTTGCTCAAAAATCCATTCGACTTGCTGCGGGTAATCTGAGCACCGAATCTGGTTCTTTGATCGACCTTTCCGGTGGTGGTGACTTGCTTGCGTATAGTTTCATCAAGGGAATTGGGGGAAGTACGGATATCCTCGCTTCCGAGGGAAGTTTTGCGGTGATCCCCGGCTACGACTCCAACGCCGCGCCTTACGCATCCTTTAACGATAATGATTTGTTTTCGGGTGACCCTGGTTACGTGAATAGCACACTCGACGTGGGAGATAGGATCTACCTGAGTGAGAGTGATGCACTGGGTGCGGGTTACTACACCTTACTCCCTGCTCGGTACGCTCTCCTGCCGGGTGCGGTTTTGGTGACTCCGAAAGAGGGAATACCGATCGGGACCTTCAAAAATGCGGACGGTTCGTTTTACGTATCCGGCTACCAATACAATGATCTAAATTCATCCCGCGACCCATCTGGGCTACTCTACTCAAGATTTGAGGTTGCTTCGGCTGAAGTCTTCAACCAAAGGGCAAAGTATGACACCTTCTTAGCCAATGATTTCCTTCAGAAAAGTGCCCTGAAAGTGGATGCGCAGGTTCCACGATTGCCACAGGATGGGGGATACCTCTTGTTTCAATCGACTCAAGGAATGTCGATTTTGGGTTCCATCAATGCACGTGCTGCACAACAGGGTCGGGCAGGTCTCATCGACATCAATACACCGATCGATATTATCATTGGAGGGGCGGGGGCGAAGAGCCAAGTTGGCAAACTTGTGTTGGATGCTTCTCTGGTTGAGGGATGGGGAGCTGAGAGCGTCCTCATTGGTGGCGCACGCACTTTCGGAGTCAATCAAGCGACGGTTCGGACTTCAACGAGAAACATTACCCTCGACAATGCTGGCACGCCGTTGCGGGGTGCCGAAATCATTCTGACTTCAAAGGGGACACTGACGTTGGCACCGGGGGCACAGATTCAGCAAACAGGAGCACTCGGCGGAGCCTCTGATCTTCTGGTTTTTGGGGATGCTAATGTTCCCGGAAGTGGAAACGGAACCATGCTTCGCGTTTCAAGTGACCCGAATGCTGAGATCTTCAGGAACAGTGTCGATGCTTCAACTCAGCCTTCCATGGTGATTGGAGCTGGATCCAGCATCAGTGGCACCAGTGTTATTCTTGATTCCACCTATGCCACGTACCTTGATCCCAATGCTTCCATCTTGGCAAACGCCATCACCCTCAACAGTGGCCAAATCAGCATCCAACTCGACAATCCCGGGGCTCTTCAACCGACCGTAGGATTGGTGCTGGGTGGTTCCGTTTTGCAGGGCCTGCAGAGTGCACAGGCGCTTTCCTTGCTCAGTTATTCATCCTTAGATGTTTATGGCACAGGTGGATTCGCGTCTCAGGGTACTCTCTCTTTAAACGCCGCCTCGATCCGTGGCTTCAACAATGGTGGAGGACAAGCAACTTTCAAAGCAGGAGAAATTACCCTTGGGAACCGAGGAGGCGGCACGGATTCGAGTGCGGCGACGCCTGTGAGCGGCACCCTCGCATTTGATGCCAATACTCTGCGTCTTTCCTCTGGAGTGCTATCGATCAAACGATACGCAGACACTCTTATTTCCGCTCCTGGAGGAATTCTTGCCACGGGCGCGGGTCTCCTCCAAGTTCAAGGCAACTTGACGGCTAACACCTCGGTCATTACTTCGACGAGTTCTGCGACACATGGTATTGTTGCCACGGGTGCTCTTTCCCTTCAGAATAGTGGGACGCCATCCGCGCTCGCTGGTGGGCTGGGTGGAAGCCTAACCTTTCAAGGCGCTAGTATCAACACGAGCAGCAGTATCGTGCTTCCGAGCGGTCTTCTAACGATGAGAGCCACCAGTGGTCCTTTGATGGTCGGTGGGCTCTTGGACGTTGGGGGCACAGCGCAGGCACTCTTTGATGTCGTGCGATACACTGACGCCGGTCGCATCACGCTTACTGCGGACAATGGTGATGTTCAGATCACATCCGGAGGAGTGGTTAATGTGGCGGCTCAAGCGGGAGCAGGAGATGCGGGGAGATTCAAGGTTGAGGCTCCAAATGGGGCATTTGTGCTGGGTGGCTCGGTGCTCGGACAAGCCGGAAACGGAGGCTTGGGCGGTTCCTTCGAATTGGATGCGAGAAGCATACCCAGCTTCGGAAATCTGTCTCAGGTGTTGAATAGCGGTGCATTCACGGAGTCCAGGATTATCCGTCAACGGACCGGGAATGTTGTTGTCGATGTTGGAGTTCGGACTCAAAACTTCAGGCTCTCTGCCGACGCGGGTTCGATTTCAGTGTCGAGTTTGATCGATGCGTCCGGCGTCAATGGCGGAACGATCGATCTGAAGGCGTCTGGAAGTGTCATCCTCCAGTCGGGGGCGGTGCTCAATGCATCCGGAGAGACCTTTAGCAATGCTGGCAAAGGTGGGGCGGTGTATTTGGAGGCTGGCTCGCAGATCAACGGAGTGGTCAATACTGCCGGACTCGTCGATATACGGACGGGATCACTGATCAATCTCACGGTCGGTAGCCAAACCGCATCGAGTGCATCTGCCGGGCTGCTGAGTGGATCCCTCCACATTCGTGCACCCCAAGTCGCAGCGAGCAATGAACTTCAGATCAATCCGATCAATGGAACCGTTGTTGGGGCATCAAAGATTGAAGTCGAAGGCTATCGACTTTTTGACCTTACAGGCACAGGTATCATTAACCCAGCCGTGCAGACAAATGTGAGAAACAATGGAATCACATTTGGAAATGCGATCAATTCAATTTCCAATCGAATTCTGGCGAGCAATGCAGGACTCGCCCCTGTTTTGGTGGTAATGCCGGGTGCTGAAATCATCAACCGTACCGGCAATCTCACGTTGGGCACGAGCGCAACCTCGTTTGCAGTGAATGACTGGAATCTCGCGACCTTCCGAGTGGGGCCGAAGAGTGCCCCAGGGGTGCTTACGTTACGAGCATTTGGTGATCTTGCCTTTTACAATGCTTTGAGTGATGGATTTGACACCACTCGTTCTTCGTCAACCAATGCGCTCGAAAGGCTGTGGACTGCGCCACTTCTTTTCCAAAACCCACTTCTCCCAGTCAACGCGCAATCGTGGTCCTATCGACTGGCTTCGGGGGTTGATTTCGCTGCCGCTGACTTCCACGAAGTCCGACCACTGGAGACTTTGGCGGCCAACGTTGGTTCCATTTTGATCGGTCAGAATGCCGGGCAGGCTACGGTGAGCGGTGGTGCCAATGGGTTAACTCAACGAGCCATCAATCCGACGAACGCGACCAATGCTAACTCGGCGTCAAATCGATTCCAAGTTGTTAGAACGGGTAGCGGCGACATTGATGTGGTGTCGGGGCGAGACGTCCAGCTGCTCAATCAATTTGCAACCATTTACACGGCGGGAACTCAAGTGGCGGATCCCACAAGAGTCTTTACGGCCGGAGATTTTGTCACGCCGATTGTCACTTTTGCCAATCCGGTTAATATCCCAAATCAGGGGCCACTTGGCGCACAACAACAGCAATACTTGGCGCAATACAGCATGGCGGGTGGTAACGTGATCGTAGCGGCCCAATCTGATATCAGGCATT
Source organism: Prosthecobacter debontii (assembly GCA_945869695.1). Classification (GTDB taxonomy): domain Bacteria; phylum Verrucomicrobiota; class Verrucomicrobiia; order Verrucomicrobiales; family Verrucomicrobiaceae; genus JAIBCL01. The sequence continues at coordinate 14,499 of CAMBPV010000069.1, read as the reverse complement.
TAACACGGGATCCATCAGGGAATCTAATCACAGATTCATCTCGACAGTTGCCTACAAACTGGCTTTATCGCCGAGGCTATGTTGATCCAACAAATGGCCAATACGGCGCTTCAGGCGTTCAAGTTCAAGGGAGTTCACTTCAAGTTGTGAATGATCCTGCCTCCTCGACGACTTGGTGGATTGATTTTAGTAATTTCTTTAGCGGTGTCGCTGCTTTGGGGGGAGGCGATGTCAACCTCACTGCGGGACGCGATGTTCAAAATGTAGACGCTCATACTCCAACCAATGCGCGGGCTCCAAGAGGAATCGTTGATGCCGCAAGAATTGTCGAATTGGGTGGCGGTGATCTAACAATCGAAGCGGGTCGGAATATTGACGCAGGTGTTTATTACGTTGAGAGGGGGGTGGGACGTCTCAATGCAGGCTCAGCAATCACCACTAACTCGACTCGATCTCCGTCTCTGGGTAGGCTTCAAAATGTGAACAATCCAGTTCTAGAGTCCAGCTTAGTCTGGTTGCCGACGGCTTTGTTCGCGGGCAAGAGCCAGTTTAAACTCAGTGCGCGTGGTGATTTACTTCTGGGTCCTGTTGCCAATCCCTTCTGGTTGCCGCAGGGCTTGAACAATAGGCATTGGTACAAAACGTATTTCAACACCTATGGGTCTAACAGTGGAGTCAGCGTATCCTCCCTTGGCGGTTCTGTTACTCTGCGAACAAGCGGAGTCGTCCAGAATTCTACTGTTGTGCGTCCGCTTTTAGATCTTTGGGCAGAGCGGAACCAGCTTCTTGTATCGTCGTCTGCAGCCAATCTCCAGCCTTGGCTTAGGGTCGTGGAGACTTCGACAAGTAGTCAGTTTGACACGCTCTATGGCGTCATGCCTGCGTCGATGAAAGTATTTGCGCCCAATGGAAACATCAATCTGGCTGGCGATATCACTCTCTTCCCTTCTCCCAAAGGCAATCTTGAGCTTTTGGCGAGCGGTGCGGTCGCGGGATTACAATCCGTTGGCGTTTCTGCTCAAAGAGTACCAGGAGCCCTGACAACTCTATGGTCCTCTTCAACAATCAATCTTTCCGACGCCAATCCTGCTGGCTTACCTGGGGCGACGTCGCCCTTCGCTTACTTCAGCTTAGTCGGGCGAAACAATACAGCAGCGCGGACCACAACCGGACAGTTCTTGTTGTTTGCAGAGAGGCAATTTATCGAATCCGGTTCGTCTACAGGGAATTTTGGAACAATCCAGAGCAAACAGGCGCTGCATGCGCCTGGCATTTTGCACAAAGATGACTTCAATCCTGTCAGCATATATGCAGGCGACGGAAGTATTTCGGGCTTCACTCTCTTTTCGCCGAAAGAGGCTCAAATATTTGCAGGGTCGAATATCACGGATGTCTCCTTCTACATTCAAAATGTGCGCGACAGCGATGTGAGCGTGGTTTCAAGCGGACGGGACATTGTGATCTACAATCCGAATTCTCCGCTCCGAGTTGCCTCCCAGACGGGAACCAACCTCATTGCGACGGGTGAAGTTGTGGAGGCGGGTGATATTCAAATCAGCGGGCCAGGTACACTTCAGGTTTTGGCGGGCCGTGATTTGGATCTCGGCAGCGGGGCCAACAATGCTGACGGCACGGGCGTGGGGATCGTGAGCATTGGCAATGCGCGCAATCCCGCGCTCCCGTTTGAGGGCGCGGATATCATTGCTGCAGCGGGTCTGGGCGGAGAGGGTGGCCTAGCCAGTCGCTTGGATTTTGAAGGGTTCATCGATGAGATTATCACTGGGGCCAATGGCACCCGATACCTCTCCGAGTTGAATGACCCCCTGACGCTCGCCGCTTTCGAGGCGCTATCTCCCGAGGAACAATATCGTCGTGCGCTTCAGGTGTTCTTCCTGGCCCTGCGTGATGCGGGTCGTGACCGCACGACTCTCGGCACGAATTATGAAGATGGATTTGCTGCTATCGATGCCCTGTTTCAAGGGGACTCGGGAGTGGAAGGGAACATGTCTCTCACCTCCAGACAGATCAAAACTCGGGCAGGAGGGGACATCAGCCTGCTTATCCCCCAAGGGAAACTTTCGGTTGGGATCGACAGGCCGGGTGGCCAGTCGTTGGAGCAGGGGATCCTGACCGAGCGTGGCGGCAACATTTCGATCTTTGCCAAAGGAGATGTCGATCTGGGCACGTCGCGTATCTTCACCCTCCGGGGTGGGGATATCATGATCTGGTCCTCGGAAGGTGACATCGCAGCAGGTGCGTCATCGAAGACCGTGCAATCGGCTCCTCCGACTCGGGTGATCATTGATCCGCAGAGTGGAAACGTCGCCACTGACCTTTCGGGTCTGGCGACGGGTGGGGGTATCGGCGTGCTCGACACCGTCGCAGGTGTGCCACCGGGCAATGTGGACCTGATCGCCGTGATGGGTGTTGTGGATGCAGGTGATGCGGGGATTCGTTCCTCGGGTAACCTGAACATCGCAGCCACCGCTGTTCTGAATGCGAGTAACATCGCCGTTGCGGGAGCGAGCACGGGAACTCCGGCTGCTCCCGTCGTAGCGGCGCCTAACATCGGAGGGCTAGCCTCGGCATCAGCCGCTGCAGGTTCCAATGCCACCGCGGCTGCCGCTGCCACCCAAGCCGCTAATCAACCTCCGCCACAAAACACGGGCAATGATCTGCCCTCGATCATCACCGTCGAAGTCCAAGGCTACGGAGGTGGAGATGAAGATCCGGACCAAGAAGACGAGGAAGAAAAGAAGAAAAAGAAGAAACCGGAGCAGGCTGGAACGGATACGACGGCGGCCCCTGCGAACTGAAGAAACTTTCTTTGTTACCTCTCGCCTTTGATCTCAAGAGCGACTCCTTCGAGCGGCTTGGCCAGAGACAAGAAGTCGCGCTCTTGAGGAAGAGTGAGATCAGACTCGCGAATGTTCGACACCAACTGAACCGCGTGCCTGCTCTCGCCACATGACATGAGCATTCCTCCGATCACGGCGCGAAATCTCGGCGGGATACCGCCTTTTTGGATGATTCGAGCGAGCTCTGCCTGGACTCCCACTGCATCACCGAGGCGAGCATGAGCTAAAGTCACGAGAAACCGCCTCATGTCGTCCTCGGGCCGATGGGCTAGCAAGGTTTCTGCGATGGTGAGGCTGCGCTCGATCTGACTGCCGAGCAGCAAATGAACATAAACAGCGAGCTCTTGGTATCGTTCATTGGCGGGCCAAAGTGAGAGTGCCCGATGCAGGGTCGCTAGCAATTTCTCCGTTTGTCCGGTGCCATCATGAACGGTGATCAGTCCGTCAATGGCCACCGTTTCCGAGCCGTGGATACTAAGGCACTCTTCATATGCCTCGGCGGCCACGTGTGGCAGCTTGCACTCCAATGCTAATTCGGCCACCCCCGTGAGCAGTTCAGAGCGAGCTTCAGCCGCAGCGGCACCCAAAGTACAAACGAGCCTGTAGCGGGCTTCTTCAGGTTCACATCGATTGCGGATGGAAATCAGCGTCTCAGCATACGAACGCTGGGCACGGCTCACGGGAAGGGCGCGGTTCTGAATGAGCGACATGCATTCATCGATTTTACCGTGGGCCATGAGAGCCGAAACATGGAGCTGGGCTGCGAGCGGATTGGTTACTGTTTCTTTGGAGCTAAAGAAACCGGCGAGCAGCTTGGGTTTCGCTCGATTGGCGATTGACTGACCCAACAAAAGGCGCTCCTCGAGCGGAGCGGCTCGCCACTGTTGAATAACCTCAGCAATCAGTGGGTCAGCACTTTCGGGAAATGCTCCCAGTAGACGATCAAGCGCGTCCAACCGTTGGCCAACATTGGGATCCGGTAGTTCAACCAATAGCCATGCAAGGTAGGCCGACCTCGCATCACCAGGTCGAAGATGTTTGTGAAGCAAACTCGCAGCTTTCCCTGCGGCATAACAATCGGTCGTTTGGGCGATCTGCCAGAGGCAAGCCTCCGCCATTGTTACTCGGTCTGGCACATCAGATTTGATCCAGAGTGTCGCGAGTGCCAAGTTGCCCTTCACATCATCTTTCTGGGTCAGTTGAAACATGGCGGTTTCGCCCATGCGTCGAGGCATGTTGTATCCCTCATCTTCTAAGAGACATCCGAGCCCGAGAAGGGTGCTGGTGGAATGGCCAGCCTGGATCAGACTCGATGCCACGCTTTGGGCCTCCTTCATTCGTTTGGCCCGGATCAAGGCGGAGACCTGAAAGACTTCATCCTCCGGAGTGAGTTTTCCCAGCGCCTCGAGCCGATCAAAAAAGAAGAGGGCCTCTGGCACCGCGGCTTCTTCGCAACGGTGGGCCATGCAACGGATCGCGGCCTCATTCGAAGGACAGGCTAGGTAGGCTTTGTTGGCGACGACAAAACCCGTGGCAAAATTCCCATCCCGAAAAAAGGCTTCTGCCTCGGCGACTTTGACCTCAGTTCTCCAGTTTTTCCAGGCTCTTTGAAGCAATCCTGCGCCTCCGAAACTGGCCATCACCACGAGAAGGGTGGCAATGATCAGAACGGAGAATGAAAGCAAACGAGCCTTGCGCGGCTGAGCATCCCGCGCTGCCACCGACCTCGGCATCCAGAGATCAAGGTTAAAGACACCTCGCTCAAAAACGAATTTCGGAGCGGGAGATCCGTCTCCTGAACTCTCAGGAAGAGGGCTGCCTTGATGCGGTTCAGGCCGTGGCCCATTCTCGCGGTCTTGGATGCTGCTGAAGTCGAACCTCTTTTCCCTGAGCTTCCGCCTCACCGTTTGCCCGTGTGTGGAGACTTTGACCTCCGGGTTTGTAGGTTTTCGAGATCTTCGGTGCCGTTTTTTCATCTCCAGCGCGGAGATTCCCCGTCTTTGGCCCCCTATTCAATATGAAGCGTGTGACGAAAATGACACATGGTTCTGTTACTGGGACGTCATATAAGAGCCCTTTTCCGGAAGATCTGAGCCAAACCCCCGATTTGCATAACTTGATTCCGAGGGGTGAACGCGCTACAGAGTCCGCTCCCCCTTGCCAGCCCACCCCGGGTTGGCCCACCGCCTTCTTTGCTGATGTCCATTTCCCTCACGCGTAACTTTTCCATCATCGCCCACATTGATCACGGGAAGACCACTCTTTCCGACCGTTTGCTGGAGTTCACCCAGACCATCACGGTGCGACAGCAGCAGGATCAGCTCCTGGACTCCATGGACCTCGAGCGCGAGCGCGGGATCACCATCAAGGCCCATCCGGTGTGCATGAATTATAAGGCCAAAGATGGCCAGATTTATAAGCTGAACCTTCTGGATACACCGGGGCACGTTGACTTCAGTTATGAGGTCAGCCGCTCCCTCGCCGCCTGTGAAGGGGCGCTTTTGCTCATCGATGCGTCCCAGGGAGTCGAAGCCCAGACCGTGGCAAATCTTAACCTCGCGATGCAGCAGAATCTGCACGTCGTTCCGATCATTAACAAGATAGACCTCCCGAGCGCTGACGTCGAAAAAGTGAAGAAGCAACTGGAGGACATCCTCCAGCTACCTGCCGATGAAGCGGTGTCAGCCAGTGCCAAAATGGGTATTGGCATCGAGGACATTCTTGAGGCCATCGTGGCTTACATTCCCGCACCGAAAGATCCTGGGGATGGCTACCTGCGCGCATCGGTGTTTGACTCCATTTTTGATCCCTATCGCGGGGTGGTGAGTTACATTCGTGTGATGTCGGGCACCATCACGCGTGGGCAAAAGGTCCGCTTGATGGCCTCGGGAAATGACTCGGAAATCAAAGATCTCGGCACCTTCCGTCCCAAGATGGTGCCCTGTGAGAAACTGGAAGCTGGCGATGTTGGCTACATCATTGCCAATGTGAAGACCACTGCTGATGTAAAGATCGGCGACACCCTGACTGAGTCCCGCAAGCCTGCCCCTGAGCCCTTGCCTGGCTTCAAAGAAATTCACCCCTTGGTCTTCAGTGGCATCTATCCCGTTAGCACGGACGACTTTGAGTCGCTGAAGCTGGCCGTCGGTAAGCTCCAGATCAACGATGCGGCTTTCACTTTCATGGCGGAAAGCTCCGCTGCGCTTGGCTTTGGCTTTCGCTGTGGTTTCCTCGGGCTTTTGCACATGGAGATCGTCCAAGAACGCTTGCGCCGTGAGTTTAACATGGATGTGATCTCCACCTACCCCTCCGTCATTTACGAGGTGCAAAAGACCGATGGCACCGAGATGCTCGTGGACAATCCCACCTTTCTTCCCGGCGCCCAGGAGATCGCAGAAATCCGCGAGCCGATCGTGAAGGTGAACATCATGATCCCGAATGAGCACATCGGCGACATGATGCAACTCGTCATGGATAAGCGTGGCCAGGTGAACAATACCGAGACCTTGGACGATCGACGTGTGCTCCTCCATACCGTCTTGCCTTTGAATGAGATCCTCGTGGACTTTAACGACAAGCTCAAATCCATCACCCGCGGCTACGGCAGTATGGACTATGAACATGCCGGAACGCAGGCTGCTGAACTGGTAAAAATGGACATCCTCATTGCCAGTGAACCCGTTGACGCCTTCTCCTGCATCGTTCACCGCAGCAAGGCGGAGAGCCGAGGGCGTCAGCTTTGCGCGAAGCTGAAAGAGGTTATCCCCCAGCAGCTCTTCGTTGTGGCCATTCAGGCCGCCATCGGTGGTAAAGTCATCGCCCGCGAGTCGATCAGCGCCCTCCGAAAAGACGTGACCGCCAAGTGTTACGGCGGTGACATTTCCCGTAAGCGCAAGCTGCTGGAAAAGCAGAAAGAGGGTAAGAAAAAAATGAAGGCGATCGGCCGGGTGAACATCCCTCAAGAGGCGTTTATTGAGGTTTTAAAGAACAATTAGGACAACCTTGCGAATCGCCCACAAGTCGGAAGATTGCTGCACGCATGATCCGACACCTGATTGCTCTTTTTTCCACCCTTTCCCTTGTCGCTGCCGAGTCAGGCTCTCCCGTGGGAAAGTTTCAGCAGCTTGATCAAACAGTCCCGACGCCTTCTGCTCAGCGGAATGCGGCTGGAGCCCCCGGGGCGGCCTATTGGCAGAACCGGGCGGACTACGATATCCATGTGGAGCTGGATGATATCAAACGCACCATCGAAGCGGAAGCCACTGTCACCTATCACAATGCCTCACCTGACCCGTTGACGTATCTCTGGGTGCAACTCGATCAGAACTACCTCTCTCACAATGCGGATTCCCGTGCCGCGCCAAATATCAAGCGGGGCGTGGATCTGGCTAAATTCAGCTACCCTGCGCTCGATCGCCTCCTCGCTTACGAGGACTACGATGGCGAAATGAAGATCAGCAAGCTGACGGACGCGGAGGGCAAAGCATTGCCTCATGCCGTCGTGAAGACCATGCTGCGCCTCGACTTGCCCAAACCGCTGGCTCCGGGAGCCGATTTTGTTTTTAAGATCGCGTGGAGCTACCCGATCAATGACGCCAAGCGGATCATGGTGCGGACGGGCTATGAGTTGTTCAAAGACGACGGCAATTGCATCTACACCATCGCGCAATGGTTCCCTCGCATGGCCGCTTACACGGACTATGCGGGTTGGATCAACAAGCAATTTCTCGGCACTGGGGAGTTCACTTTGGAGTTTGGTGATTACACCGTCCGGCTCACGGTGCCTGACGATCACCTCGTGGCGGCAACCGGAGTTTTAAAGAATCCGGAAGCCGTGTTGAACCAGACGCAGCGTGACAGACTCTCGAAGGCGGAAAGGGAAACCAAGAAGCCCGTGTTCATCGTGACGCCTGATGAAGCGAAAGCCGCGGAAAAAGGAAAGCCGAAAGGGAAAAAGACCTGGCTTTTCCAGGCGGAGAACGTCCGGGATTTTGCCTTCGCATCATCCCGTAAATTTGTGTGGGACGCCATGGCGGTCGAAGGAGCCAAGGTGAATGGAAAGCCAGTCATGGCTATGTCCCTCTATCCCAAAGAGGCCATGCCGCTCTGGGATAAGTATTCCACTCACGCAGTCGCCCACACGATTCAGGTCTACTCTCGATTTACCTTTGACTACCCGTATCCCGTGGCTTGGTCCGTGAATGGACCGATCGGGGGAATGGAGTATCCGATGATCTGTTTCATCGGTCCGAGGCCCGAGAAAGATGGCACATACCCTGAGCGCACGAAGTATGCGCTCATCGGCGTGGTGATTCACGAGGTCGGGCACAATTATTTTCCCATGATCGTCAATAGCGATGAACGGCAGTGGACGTGGATGGATGAAGGGCTGAACTCTTTCGTTGAGTTTCTCGCGGAGGAGGAATGGGAGAACGACTGGAATCACCGGCGCGACGGTCGGGGGATGGTGGACTACATGAGGTTAAAAGAGCGGGTTCCCGTGATGACAAACTCCGAGTCCATCGCTGATCTTGGCCCCAATGCTTACGGCCAACCCACCGTAGCCTTGAACATCCTGCGTGAACAGATTTTGGGCAGAGAAACCTTTGATCATGCCTTCAAGACCTATTCACAACGCTGGAGGTTCAAGCGCCCGACGCCTTCTGATTTCTTCCGCACCCTGGAGGATGCCAGCGGTATCGACCTGGACTGGTTCTGGCGAGGCTGGTTCTACAGTGTTGATCACGTGGATGTGTCGATTGATGAAGTGAAGTGGCTCCAACTCGACACGCGCGATCCTGAGGTCGAGAAACCCAAGAAGAAACAAGAGAAGAATGAGCTGCCGCAAACGCTCACGAAAGAGAGAAATGATGCTTTACCCAAGCGCGTGGATCGCTTCCCGGAGCTGAAAGATTTCTACGACAGCTTCGACGAAGCCACGGTGCTGCCGAGTGACAAAAAGAAATTCGAAACCCTCATCAAAGAACTCAAGGAAGATGAAATCGACCCTGCTTTGTTGAAGACGAAACACAATCTCTATGTCATGGAATTCAGCAACATCGGTGGACTCGTCACGCCCTTGGTTCTGAAAATCGATTACACGGATGGCAGCACCGAGGAATTGAAGCTTCCCGCTGAAATCTGGCGCTTTAACACGGAGAAGACGTCCAAGTTGTTGTTTACAAAAAAGGAGCTCAAAGCCGTCACCTTCGATCCGCGCCAGGAACTTGTGGATACGGATGTGGAGAATAATTTTTGGCCGCGTCGCCCGGTAAAGACGAAGTTTCAGCTCTACAAGGACGAAAAAGCACCCAATCCGATGAGGGAAATCACGAAGCCAGAAAAGGAAGAGGACAGCAAAAAGCCGAATGAGAAAAAGTAGTCTCCTTACGGCGGTGTTGTTAAATTTTTCTCCGCTGATTACGGTGGCGCACTCGATCCATCAATCGACGGCTGAGGTGGAATACAATCCGGTTACCAGAAAGCTCGAAGTCAGTCTCACGGTTTTTGTGAATGATCTGGAGGTGGCTATGATCCGCCAATGCGAGCGTGAAATGCGGATCGGGAAGACGCCGGAGTTGGAGTTTGATGAGCAGCTCAAGATCTACATCGGGAAGCACTTTGTCGTCACGGATGCGGGCGGGCAGACGGCACCGCTTGCCTGGGTGGGCAGACAGTTGGATCCTGACAGTGCGAAGAGTGATGAGCCAAAAGTGACGCTCTATTTTGAAATCGAACGAGTCATTAACCCGAATGATTCCACGCTGCGTCACTCACTCTTTCTGGACATGTTTAAAGACCAAGCAAATTTGATTTTGCTCCGAATCGGAAAGCAAAAGGGTGAACTGATCTTCACACGCACCGAGAGTGTGAAGAAGCTCAGCCTTTCTGGCGGGTGACGTCGGGAGACCCGAGTAGACTAGGGCTGGGGAGAAACGGGTGTCGCTGGCTTGATCTCAGTTTCGGGCGCGGGAGCGGGTGTGGAGGGAGGCGTCGGTGCCGGGCCAAAGCTCGAAACTGCAGGGGGTGCCCCAAAACTGGAGATGGCAGGGGCGGCTGCTGGAGCGCTGGTCCCGGGGGCGGGCGTCGCGGGTGCTTTTTCTTCAGACGCAGCCTTCTTCTTGGCTCTTGCTGCGTAGGCGCGTGAAGCGTTTGCACGTTCCTTTGCGATGTAGCTGCTGTAGGCGGGGCCATCTCCGACGATCTTGACGGGTGTGCCTATCGAGGTGCCCGCGAAGAGGATGGGGGCGAATGCTCTAGGCAAGCGGATGCACCCATGAGATGCACGTGAACCGGGATTTGGGATCGGTCCAGCATGCATCCCGACGCCATCTCCGGTGAGGCGCATGTAATAGGGCATCGTAGCGCCGGTGAACTTTCCGCCTGCTGGGATGGAGTCACGCCCCATCTTGGCGTCGGAATTGACCAGTTTTCCGGCGCTATTGTAGGTCTTGCCGTAGAGGTTGGACTTTTTGTCCTTTACCTTTTCGATGACTTTAAAGTCCCCTGTGGGGGTCGGAAATTTATGGATTCCGCTGGCGACGGTAGCCCACCCTAGTTCTTCGTTGCCCGAAAAAACGGTGAGCCGCTGGGCATCCACATCCACCAGAAGATGGCTGACCTGTTTGCCCTCTCCATTCCATTCAAACAGCGGTTTCGGCGCTTCGGGCGTAGCGGGCACCGGCTCGGCTTCGGGTATACCCGCGACTTGTTTCCAGGTCGAGCATGAGGTGGAGAGAAGTGAGAAAACACCCGCGGCGAGGAAGGTTCTAAAGGAGAAAAACTTCGGAGTGAAGTGAGGAGGCTTCATGGCGAGGATGTCTAAAAGAGGGTGGGCTGAACGGACGGCGACTTTAGCTCTTGCCTGTTTGAAAACAAGCGCTGAGTCAGGAATTGGGAAGCGCGATGCCAAGTAGGTCTGCGGGTTTTTCGATGAGCCATTCGGCCCCGGCTTTTTCCAACTCGTCACGGCTACGGAACCCCCAAAGAACTCCAATGCGTCTCATGCCGGCGGCCTTGCCGAAGGTCATGTCCACTCCTGAATCGCCGACGTAAGCGCATTCAGATGGGGAGAGTTTCATGAAATCGGCGATCTCGAATCCCGCGGCGGGGTCGGGCTTTCTGGGGACGTGATCACGCTGTCCGAGCACGATTTCAAAGGTGCCCGCAGGGAAAAAGTAATCAGCACACATTTGGGTGAAACGGTGGGGCTTATTGGAGAGCAATGCGAGACGGACTCCGGCGTTTTTGAGCGTGGCGATCACTTCCGCCAGGCCGTCGTAAACGCGGGTCTCGTCATGCCAGCATTCCTCGTAACGTTCAAGGTAGCCTCGGGCGCAGTGCTCGATGTTTTCGGGGCTTCGAGCGTCTTCAGGCAGGGCGCGTTCCACCAGTTTTTTCATTCCATCGCCGATGAATTCAGGGAAGTGACTCACAGGGCAGGTGGGGTAACCGTTGTCCGTCAGCATTCGATTCACTGCGGTGGCCAGATCAGCCAAAGAGTCCACGAGAGTGCCATCGAGGTCGAAGATTAGGGCTTGGGGGGGTGTCGTATTCAAGGAGATCGACGCTTGGCCTCGGCTTGATCCGGTGGCAAGAAAAATCGAGTCACACGCTATTCTTATCGAGAGAGGCATGAGACAAATGGACAATCGTGGTCTAAAATCTGCAAATCCCGCCTCCATGGAGAACCTGTCATCCGAAAACTCTCATACAACTTCACCTTTGCCGCACCCCGAGCCTTTGTTGTATCGGCCCAATGTGGCTGCCATTCTGACTCGACCCGATGGACAAATCTTGATTGCTGAAAGGTTGCGTTTTCGGGGAGCCTGGCAGTTTCCACAAGGTGGAGTGGACGATGGAGAGACGGCAGAGACTGCCCTTTTTCGTGAGGTTGATGAAGAGATCGGGGTGGCACGCGACTTAATCCAGATCCGCTCTCAACGCGGAGGGTATCGATATGCCTTTCCCAAAGGCAGACTCAAGTACGGTTTTTACGGAGGTCAGGAGCAGACCTATTTTCTTTGTGACTTTTTGGGAAGGGATGAGGACATCGACCTCAATAAGCACAATCGCGAGTTTGGCCGCTGGAGGTGGATCCTGCCTCACGAGTTTGATTTAGAGTGGGTGCCGCGATTCAAGCACAAAGTTTACCGCGCAGTCTTCCACGATTTTTTTGAGCTCGATCTCTAACCGCCCGGAGGCCCACCTTGTCCGCTCCTAAAAAATCGCTGCTGCAAGAGTTGAGGGTTGCCTTTCGGCAAGCGGGTGAGGAATTGAGGAAGATCTCCAGCGGTAACACGCTGGATGCTTTCCCACTACGGCGCGCATTTAAGGGATATGGAAGACGCACCTTCCTGGCGGATGTGAAGGCGGCCATCAATGTGGCTCTTTTGGATATTCCCCAAGGGATGGCCTACGCGGCGGTGGCGGGATTGCCATTGCAGTTTGGGCCCACTTGCTCGGCAGCGGCTACACTCACGGGTCCTGTGCTTTCGAGTTCTCGGTTCACAGTCTTGGGTCCGACGAATGCGACTGCATTCATGATCTTTTCTTACTTCGCTGCCTATCCCCATCTCAATCGGATCAGCTTGATGCCGCTCCTGATTTTTTTGGTGGGTGCGCTTCTGGTCATGGGTGCGTTTTTCCGTGTCGCAGACCTCGCTCAATACATCAGTCGGACGGTCGTGGTCGCCTACGTCACGGGTGCCTCCCTTTTGATCATGGCCAATCAAGCAGCGAATGTCTTTGGCATCACGCTTGAGGCAGTGGGGCCGGATGGTGAGAGATTCAATCTGCGCACGCTACCGGGCATTCTCTACCAGTTGGTGTTATCGATTGGAAGTTTACATTGGGAAAGTGTGCTGATTTCTGTCGTGACGGCAGGCATTTACATCGCGCTGAGGCGCTGGCGTCCGAAATGGCCGGCGCTCGCTCTCGCCTTGGTTTTTTCCACTCTCATCGCAGAAGGATTGCAAAAGGCGGGGGTGCAGATCTCGACGTTCAAAGAGGCCGCTTTCACTTGGAGGGACCTCTTGCCACCCTTTCCTGATTTTGCATCGTCCAAGTTTCTCGCTGACTTCAATCAACTCTTCGGCCTCTCGGTGGCGGTTGCCTTTTTAGCCATGCTGGAGAGCTCGACGATGGGCAAAACCCTGGCAAGTCGCAATGGCCAGCGCGTGGATGCCAATCAGGACATGCTGAGTCTCGGAGTCGCAAATCTCGCCTGCGCTTACCTCAGCGGGATGCCTGCGTCAGGCTCTCTCACGCGGTCAGCTTTGAATCAAGCAAGTGGTGCGCGCACCGCCCTGGCGGTGATGTACAACGGGGTTTTTTGTCTCATCGGGGCACTGACGCTCGGTCCCGTGATGAGCCATGTGCCTCGGGCTGCATTGGCGATACTGATCATTTGCGTGGCTGCTTCATTGATCAATCGGCGTCACATCCGGGTTTGCCTGTTTGCGACGCGCTCAGATGGAGTGGTTTTTTTGGTGACCTTTCTTTCGACCTTGATGGTGCCATTGCATGTGGCCATTTTCACGGGAGTCGGAGTCTCTCTGATCCTCTATTTGCGGAAAGCGAGTCAACCTTCATTGGTCGAGTATGAGTTCAATCCCGAGGGTCAACTCGCGGAGGCCAGACAAGGAGTGCGGAGAGATCCGTCCATCTCGATCGTGCATGTGGAAGGTGAGCTCTTCTTTGGCGCGGCTGAGCTTTTTCGCTCACAGATTCAGCGCACCTGCGCAGATCCGAACGTCCAGATCATCATCCTTCGGCTCAAGAATGCCCGGCATTTGGATGCCACGAGTGTGATGGCCCTCGAAGACCTGTTGCGGTCCCTGCGGGCAGATGGTCGGGACCTCATCATCAGTGGCGCCATGAAAGATGTTTACCGGGTGTTGAAGGACTCTTGCCTGATCGATGTCATTGGCCGCCAGAATATCTTTCTTGGCAGCACGACCAATCCGAACATCTCCACTCGAAATGCACTCAAACGTGCGCAGCAGATCCTCGGCAGCACGGATGCCAAGGTGCATATTTTTTATGACCCGCACATCTAGGCCTTCTTTTCGAGGGAAGGTCTTCTTTAACGGCGACGGCGCAGGATCCATGGAAGCGCTCCGATGATGAGAAAGGCTCCACTCGGCTCGGGCACAGATTGAATGACGGCATCAATGGCGGCGAGGTTTGAGGAGATCCGTGCTGCGTAGAGGCGCTGAGGTCGGTCGCCGGTTTGATCGGGGATCAAGGTCCAGCCTCCCGCGTCACTGCCCACATAAAGTCCACCGACATCAAACAGCGCACCTGTAAAATCTGAGCCGTCCCCGATGATGTTGTTTGTGTCAAAACTACCATCGATGGCTGAATTGATGCCGGCCAATTTCCAAGTCCCACCTTCTTGAATGAAAACGGCGCCCCCGGAATCTCCACTGGACCAGAACGCCTCATGCGTCCCTGTGATGGCATCAAATTCCGCCGCCAGCCAGGCTCCGGACCCGCTGCCGACGATGGCGCTGACCTCGTTCGTTCCCCAGCGGGTGGTGCCATCGCTTCCCCCTGTTTTCCATCCCTTCGCTTCAACCGAAAAAACGGGGTCTCCCCTGAGTCCGCCGCGACCGACGGTCACAAGAGATTTCCCCAC
>CAMBPV010000068.1 GCA_945869695.1 Prosthecobacter debontii | reverse complement strand
TGATGCCCTCTTTTGCCGCACACTCGTTCAACAAAGTTTGGAGCCGAGGCTCTGCGGGTTGCCCTTCAGAGATCCGACGTCGAATGACCCCCTGAGAAATCAGAAGCCAACTCAAAACACTGCCGGTTCCCAAGGCCCAAACCCAAGGCAGCACCGCAGTTCCTTCAGGAGCTTGACCGCTCACTTCAAAGTCAACAGGCAGAGCCGCCTCAATAGGAGATGGACTCAGCGTCGGCACCGGAGCCCGCCACGATACCGGAATGCTGAAGGGGATGATCAACCGAACCAAAAGAATGACCGCTAAAATCGCACACCACTTTGCCGGGATCAGGCGGGACCGCGAGACAAGCAAAACGATCACGGCGGGAACAACGGCTTCCATTGAAACCTGCGCCGCCCAACTGGCCAATTCAGAAATCCACTCGGCATTAAGAGGTGCGTTCATGATTTGGTCTGCACATTCAAAAGTTCACGCAGGTCGGCCAGATCCTGCTTGGTCAGTTTCTTTTGATCCAAAAAACAGGCTAAAAGCGGAGCCACCCGGCCGCCAAAAACGCGATCGACTAATGACTTGCTCACGGCGTGGGCGCAGTGAGCTTCATCGACGAGAGGACGATAAAGATACTCCCGCCCCTGCCGATCAAATCCCAGCGCCCCCTTTTTCACCAACCGGGTGATCAGTGTCATGATGGTGGGCGGCTTCCAGTCCTGCGTTTTCTCCAGCGCGATGATGACCGTGGCGGATGTTGCCTCACCGAGCGACCAAAACTCACGCATCACCAACCACTCAGCATCTGTGATGGAAGGAGGTGGATCTTTCGCGGCAGTGGTTTTGGGCATGGAACAAGAATTAAGTTGAATTTACGAATGTAGATCCACTTTGATCTACAGACGTAGATTCTGTCAATTCAAATTCCGAAAAAGTCGGGGCGCAGCTACTTTTTGGTTTTGCGGGCGCGTGGTTTCGCGGGTTTGGGTGTTGGCGCAGGCGCTTCGGACCGAGCTCGCAGTCCACTCACTTCGGCCAGCAATCCGTCTCTCTCCGCCTTCAACTCCGTCACCTGTTTTTCCCAGTGTTGTTTTTCGGCGTCCCAGGCCAATTCAGCCAGCGAGGGACCTGATCTTGCAGGCTCCGCTGGTGTTGGAGTAACGCTCGTTTTCACCGGCTCGGTTTTTCCTCTCAACCACCAGCCGATACCGAAAAAGACGAAACCCGCGATGGCTAACAGCCCTCCGATCTCAAGAAATAACCAAACGATTGCCTCCATGTTCCGATGCTTCTTGGTTATTGGGTTTTCGGCTTTCCGAGCTGTTTTTGATGATTCCTAAGGGCATCGAGAGCTTCGGAAAAATCCTCTGCTGCGATTTGAAAGAGAGGACCAGCAGGAACAATGCCGGACCGAGATACGCCATTTGGCTCAAGCAATGCGGGAGTGACCTCCACCTTCCGCCAGACCTCACCGGGCACGGCAAAGGCGAGGATGCCTGCGGACTGGGCCTCGGGCGCACTGGGAAGACTGAGCGCGGTCTGGAGCGGACCATCCGCTGCCATGCACCGGGGATTGAGACGGACGTATTGGACGAGCAGGTGATTCGGATAGGTGCGTCGGACAGCCTCGACGATCTGACTGCGCGTGGCCTCCTCCGCCACTTCGCCCCGCAGCCAGACGCGACTGCCAAAAATGGCGAGTGTGAGGTAGGGCTTCGACGTCGCTGCTTTTTCTTCCTCAAGGGTGCGGAGCCACTTTAGAACGGCGGTTTGATCCGCATCCAGAAGTGTCGTCTCAACGCCCTTGGGTAGAATACTGGCAAGGGCCTTTTCCAAATCGGTCGAGGTCATGTCTGCAATTTTCCATCCCTCGCCTGGCATCCCAAAAGCCAACTGCTTTCCATCTGCAGCAGTCGAGGGCGTCGGGAAAAACAAAAGCAGAGTTGATGCATCCACGACGGGTCTTCGATTGGTGGAGATGCTGATTTCATCGATAATCCTTTTTTCAGGATAGGCCTTCAGAGCCGCATCGATGACAATCGTTTTCAGATCCGCCGTTCCGACGATGCCTCGGACCAACACATTCTCGCCCCTCGAAGCGAGGAAAAGGTGAGGCAGGGGAAGCTTTGCGCGTCGCGACGCCTCTGCTTCTTCACGCACTCTTGCTTCCCATTTTTCGCTCGCTGTTTTGGCCAAGGGCTGAACGATCTGCTCCCAATCAGACTCGATCATTCCTTTTTGAGTCAGGGATGACTTCACCTCACCAAGGTCAGAAAGGGTTAAGGTGGTCCAGGTGTCGCCGATTTGACAGACCAGCCCGACTCCCCGCGGATCCACCGATGTCATTTCACGATCCAGCGCTGTCAGTGAAACCTCGAGATCCGTCACGGGACTGAAACTGTCACTGTCCACCCGAAGCGTCGATCTGAACTCCCGCCCTGGCCTGTCGCACTTTCTTTTCACCGCTTCCGTCAGCTCCTCGAGTTCATCTTGCGAGCCCGTCACGCCGGAGAGATCAGCCCGCTCATTCGAAACCCAAAGCACTAGCCAGCCAGGGGGGAGTGGCTCAAAGTCGATCTGATTCCGGACGGCAGCGACGGGGTTGAGTTTACCCCCAAAGAGAGAGGGTTTCCGGAGTTCAACCCGGATGATGTGCTCAGCCAAT
The DNA here is from genome assembly GCA_945869695.1 of Prosthecobacter debontii. GTDB lineage: Bacteria > Verrucomicrobiota > Verrucomicrobiia > Verrucomicrobiales > Verrucomicrobiaceae > JAIBCL01. Next base: position 19,519 of record CAMBPV010000068.1, on the reverse strand, counting down.
CCGCGTGAGGCTCCCTTCCTCACTTTCCCGGTTAGCAAGGCCGTCTGGCCTTCGAAATCGACCCGCACGTCCTTAAACTGCGCAGCCTCGGGATGCGTCGCGAGAGCCTGAAGCGCGAGCGCCTCCAAGCCACTTTCGATGCGCCCGGCCCACGCCAACCAACCGAGGAGCATGAGCGCGCCCCAAACAGCAATTGCAATGACCCAGTTTTTTCGCATTCCCAATCGGATACGGTCCATGTAAGCGCTCCCAGACGGCGAGGCAAACGCAAAGGCAAAGACGATTTTCGCCGCTCAAAAAATCATCTTCTGACCTTCAACCGAACGTTCATCCATGACGTATCACCCCGCAGAACGTCGCGCCCCTCCCGGCTTCTCGTTTTCAGAACCCACTCCTCATGGAATCAAAATCTCAGAAGTCAGCGGACTCCGCTTCCGTTGTGTTCACGATCCCCGGTGAAATGCCGATGATTGTTCTCTCGGATTGTTTTCTTTTGCCGGGTTGCTTCCTCCCCCTGTTTATCTTTGAGGAGCGATACCGATTGATGCTCGATCACGCTCTGAGGCATGACCGCATGTTCTGTGTGGGCATCCGTAAAAAGGCCAATGATGAAAACTCAGAAGTGCTCCCCTGCTCCACTGCAGGCCTCGTCAGGGCGTGCGTGCGTAACCCAGATGGCACCTCCCAACTCATGCTCTACGGACTGAAGAGGATCGAGATCACCGGTTGGGCGCAGGAGACGCCATTCCGCATTGCTCAGATTCGGGAGGTCGAGACCGAAGTCTGTCCTCCGTCTGAACTGGAGGCGCTCCGTGCGAGGGCCGTGAGCCTTCTGCCTGTGGCAACTGACGATGCCTGCGACGCCGTTAAACTCTTACGCGAAGCGGCCAAAAACATTCCCGACCCCGAGCGGCTGTGCGACATCTTGGCTTATCACTTCGTGAAAAAGGCATCACTCATGAAGGTGCTGATGAGTGAGCGCTCCGTCGAGAAGCGCTACCGCCTTCTGATCGCTGAGTTGCAGTCTCAGCAGTAAAGTTTACTGCGCGCCACCCTCGTCCGCCGGACCCAAGGCCTAACGAGCGCCAGCCTCACGGTCCAGCAGCAGCAAACTGGCCGGATCTGGGTCCGCCAATTTGAGTCGGTCCAGCCTATCACGCACCGTCTTCTCTTCCTTCATCTGCTCGTTGAGCAACTTCGCGAGCTCGGGGGAAGTTTCATCGGTGGTATGGGTTACGCTAGGCCTGCCAAGCTCGAAAAGTTTCGCAATCGAAAGAATGGCGCTTCACCTCGCCATCCAAACAGCGGGGGAGCGCACGCCGGGTCTCGCCTCTCCGCCCGGAATGACCACCCGTCCGGACCAGATCACGCACGGCGACGTCACCAGCGAAAAAGGCACATCGCCAGCATCGGCCCATCGATTTCCGCTCGCATCGTAGCCCTGCACATTCCTCGGAAAACCGGGATGCTTTTCTTTGGGCTCAAAGTTGACCTTAGAGCCGTCATCACCGCCGAAAACAAGGAGTCTCCCCTTGATCAATGGCACAGGTGAAGGCGCCGCGACGGCCACTCGGGGGAGATCGGCCATTCGAACCCATCCTTTGCCGGGTGAGTACTTCCACGCATCCTTTTTCCAGATCCGCTCAGGCTTGCCTTCCGCGCCTTCTTTGAGGTCCGCTCCGCTGAAGACAAATAAATCACCCTCTAGCGCTCCACTGGCCGCCAGAATCCGACCTCCAGCTGGATGCGGCGGCAGGACTTTCCAACCCGCCTCAAGGTCTCTCATGTCCAACGCCCAAAGCTGGTCCAGCGCACGGGTCGCATCGGGTCTCTCCACCCCCCCTGAGATGTAAAGGGTATCACCGCCGCATGCTCCCGACATCAGAGCACATGGCTTGGGTAACGATGGCAGCGGAGTGAAACTCAGCCTGCCTTCGCCCCACTTCATCCGCACGACCTCACGAAAGTTTTTCTTCGCATTGCCTCCTCCGATCAGCACCACCCCATCATCGGTTGTGATCGAGACCCCATATCCATTGGCCTGAGGCAGCTTCCCCGCTTTCACCCATTTTCCATCGGGGCTTTGAAGCACAAACACATCGTCATACCAGACTTTGACACCGCCTTCCCATGGCATCTTATCCGGAAAGTGAGTCCCCCCAGCCACGATGAGCGCTCCGCCACTGACACCGGCAAAGGCCCCCGCAAATCCTCTGGCATCAGGCAGTGGCGGCAGTTCCTGCCATTCGAGCGCGGTGGCCCGAAGGCAGGCTCCGAAAAAGAAAAAGAGCGCCGCACGGATCATGGCGAGTTCTTCAGGCCCGTCACAGTGACTTCATCGAGGTCGAAGGCATCCAATGCGCCCGCAGCCACAGGTACGATCACCACTTTACCCACATTTTGTATCGTCTCAGCCCACGTAAATCCAGTCGCCGACCGCTTCCACCCAGCAGCCTCCGCTTGCTCATCACTCCAGTCATATCGCAGCCTCACCTCCGCTTCCCGCCACTCCGATCCAAAGGGCACCTTCGTCTCAAAATGCCAGGGCGTGACGTCACCCGCGAAGATCTCGATCTGAACTTTACCTCCACTCGTTTTCGAGCGGACCTGACAGGAGATCGAAGCCTCTCGTCCGCCAAAAACTTGATGCCAGTTTCCCGCGAGCGCCGTTTGCTCAGACCCGGTGCCTGATGCCGCGATGGGCAGAGATCGACCTGCCCTGGAGACCGACACGTAGCCTCCCTTCACGCCGCCTGCTCCATGGTGGGTGATTTGATCCACGCCTTTCCAGTTCTCTCCATTTTGATCAAAGGAAACAGTCCGCGAGGAAACAGGTGCCGTCGGCAAATGAGGGTTCTTCAGCGGATTGAGCTTGGGTGGCATTTCAGTAATGACCAGATCGACGCCTTGGATGCTCCACAGCGTCGCATTTTTCAGCTCAAACTGTAGATGCACATCCTTTCCAATGTGCTCAGAGAACCCCTGCCCTTTCCAGATCACTTCCCCGTCGATGAGGTCAGCCTTGATCTCATTCGCCTCATCGATACCGAGCCCGACGTCATCGATGACCGCCAATCGAATCGAACCACCTTCAGCATCCGCCGTGATCCGCAGAGGCTGATCGGTCACTCTGAGCTTGGTCGTAAAGATCGTCGCAGGCTTTTCAGGGTCCGCAGGCTGAAGACCCACAAAATGATCCAGAGGCAGCCTCGCTAAACAAGGCAGACAATGACGCTTCCAGCCCGTGTGCGGAAAATCATCCCCGCCGTAGTAGATCTGTAACTGCCCCTCTTTGAGGATCGGCGGTCCAGCCATCGCGTAAAGGCACTCGCTATCGTAGCGCCCCTTTTCTCCGCGCGGAATGAAGGGCACGCCGGGCGTGACACGCTCCCATTGAATGGAGTCCGGACTCCAGGCAAGTTCACAATCCACACTGCGATCACGACCGGGGTGATACATCATCACGTAAGCAAGCCAGCCACTCCCGTAGCGAAACGGCGTCATGCAGTAAGTCTGACTGCGGCGGCCTTCCGAGATGGAGGAGCGCAACACCATGCCCGTGTTCTTCCAGTTCAAAAAATCCTCACTCTCGAATCGAGCCATCGTACGCTCTCCGAGATAGAGCTTCGTGAACCAAAGGTATCGCCCCAGCTTCTCATCCCAAAACGCGTTGTTATGCGTGTCGCCATTTTGAGCACCGAATCCCTTCACGGCCAAAGCAGGCCCCCAATGGATACCATCCGGAGAAAAACGAACCTGAGGTTTCCCCAGCCCCACGTCCGACACCATTTTGTAGCGACGTTTGGCATCCGGATCATGGAGATCTTTGAACACACCCACGTTCGGACAGTCCCGCGCCACGATGTTCGTTTTGGGATCTCCATCAAAGGGGTGAAGGCCCAGCTCCGGCCTTTCCCAGTTCACTCCATTCTTCGAGGTCGCATACAGCAGATACCATCCCACCTCATGCACCGTGCTCGGACTGGCCATCTTGGCGATCGCCTCTTTATCAGCCAGGACACACTTGTGCCAGAGCTTGAAGATCTGTTCCTCCTCGTCCCAAAGCACATTGGGGTAAAGATTGTTCAACGAGTTTTCCCAAGGCTTGTCCGCTTGGAAAAGGGGATTCTCATCCGCCTTCACAGGCGCACCCAGCACCCGCTTCACATTCTGTGCTGTGTGAATCACCCTCGGGTCGATCACCAGATGCTTTCGGCTGTCGGGCTTCAGAACGGTCTGCCCATCAGCCAGCCCAGAAAAACCTGACATTAGAAACATCAGGCAGGTGGAGGCAGCTCGGCTAGTCATTTCGATCCAACGAGTATCGACCCGCCCCCAGAAAGATGATCGACAGAAAGCCCGCCAGATAAACAAACGACAACTCACCCGAACCCGGCCCCATCGCCAGCGAGCCTTTGTGCACGATCAAGAACGCCACCGCCATGGTGATCACGAGAAACAGGGCCGCAAGCCTTGTGAAAAAACCCAGGATCAAAAGCGCGGCACACACCACCTCAGCAAAAACCGCGAGCCCCAGACTGTTGGTCACCCCAATGCCCAGAGGGTCCGGGAATTTGGCGGATGTCGCAGAGAAATTCATCGCCTTGGGCAGCCCATGATTGATCAGCATCGTCAGACCCAGCCAGACTCGAAGAATCAGACAGCCCACGTCGAGGTTGGAGAGAAAAGAGAGTTTGAGGAATTTCATCGTGAATCGGATTGTTTCGTTAGGATGAATCGAATCCTACGAACTTGGCAAGGCTAAAGTAAGCACCTTCGACAACGCCCGCCAATTAAAGGCACGCCACCATCAGGTGATCGGCATCACATTTCAATCCAATCGCTTCTCCGTTCATCGGGTGCTTGGCGGAATGTTTACCAACACCTGTAACCGATGTCCCCTGTCAATCTGTTGCCCATGAACCCGGTCCGAACCCGCTTCTCCAGCCAGACCGAGGAAACCGCCGTCATCGCGTGAATCGCCTGTGCCATTGCCACCTTGAGTGGATCGCTCCTTATCCTCCACTGTGAACCACGGATCCTTCATTCCACTCACCAGGGGCAGTTTCGACTTGGCCTGATTGGCATTAAATCAGTGATTGTTCCTCTTTTTTCCTGATCAAGCGGTGATGGGGCCTCTCGCCTCCACACGCCTGGTGGTGCTCTCGCTTCGCATGGCCAGAGCGAGGGATGTCTCGATGGCCAGTGGATCCAGCCGTGGGCTGCATGAAAAAACATCCACCGCAGCGAAGCGATGCTCGGGCCAGGTGTGGATGGCCACATGAGACTCGGCGATGACGACGACGCCACTGACGCCATGCGGGCTGAAACCGTGGAAGACATCGGTGACGATGGTGCCTCCAGCTTGAATCACGGCGTCCATGACCAGCGGTCTCAGTGCCTCTGCCGAGGCAAGCACTTCGGCATCGCAGCCGTAGAAGTCGATCAAGGTATGTTGGGCAAGTGCGTTCATTTCAAGTGAGCCATTGAGTGAGATCCGAGGCAGCATGAACGCCACGAGTGTAGGCTTCTTCAAAAAGCGAAAGTCCGCTCATGTCGGAGTGGGCAAAGAAGACGGGCGGCTGGTAGTTTTGCATCGCCGCACGCGTGGTGCCCGTGATGAAGCCGGGCTCGGGCCGGATCATCCCATGACCCCAGAGCCAGATATCAAGCCGCTGGGTGTGCTGGCGGAGGTTGGGATGCGGAGCGGCCAGAGATCGAAAGACGCGCTCGCACCACTGCTCGTGCGTCTGGGTGAGCATCCACTCGCGTGATTTCGCAGGGGGAGCATCGCACAAGGTGTCGTATTGAGTGATCACGGTACGTCGCGGCACGGGATGCAAACTCTGATGCGAGGAATTCACATATCCGAGGGATGGGCCGCGATAAACGACGCTGTCCCAAGCAGGCAGGGCACCGGGGCTCGGCGGAAGTTCATCGAGCGTGAGATTGGCCACGATCCAGGGTGAATAGGTGAGCGGCCCTGGCAAATGTTGGAGGCCGCCGATCACACGCTGGGCGATGAAGCGCGGCAGTGCACAAACGACGGCCTTGGCAGTGATGCGCGTGGTTTCGCCGGTCCTCACATCCAGCGCATCCACGTGCACCTGACGGCCTTCGGTCGTGGTGCGTAAAACGAGCGTGTGCGTGCGGATGCGGTCAGTGGTGTGCTCGGCGAGTTTCTTCACCAGCCACGCATTGCCCTCGGGCCAGGTGAGCATAGTCTCGCGATCGGCATTGGCTGTGTCGGAGTGACGGGATGCAAAGTAGTGGATGCCTGCCCAGGCGGAAACTTGATCAACGGTGCCGCCGAAGTCATCCCGGCAACTGTAGTCCACTAGCCAGCGCAAGGGCTCGCAGGTCCAACCCTTCGTCGTCATCCAGTCGCCCATCGTCTGCAAATCGAGCGCGAGCAGATCCGGATCCCGCGAGCTGCGATCAGCGGGCAACGTGAAAGCGGGCAAGCCGTCGGAACCTTTGGCTGTACGCCAGTGGTCCATCTCGGCATTGAAGGACTGAAACTGCGCCAGTTCGGCATCGGTCAGTCCGACGTTAGGCACAATTCCTTCTTCCCACTGACCATGAATGAAGATCCGCTCTTGGGGATCGGCGCAGAGTGACAACTCATCATAAATCGGACGTCCCGCAGCATCGTGACCTTTGATCAATCCGATCTCGCCAAAGAACTCGCGCACCTCACGACAATCGGGTCCGGGCAGGGGGACATAGTGGGCACCCCAAGGATAGGCGGCCACTTCATTGGAACCGCCCTGCGAGTTGCCTCCGGGCTGACCTTCGAGATCGAGCACCAGGAAGTTGGAGTGTTTTCCTGCGTTCAGTTGGCGAGCAGCGGCGAGACCAGCGATGCCTGCGCCCAGAATCAGAACGTCCGTTTTTTCGGTGCGCGAGGGAGTGGGCAAAGGGCCGCCTTGCCTGAGGATGTGTCCGGAACGCTGAGCCCCACCGACAATGGAGCCCGTGATGGTCTGCGCCTTGCAACCTCCGAGAATCAGAGCCGGTGCCGAGGCGGTGGCTTGGAGAAATCGGCGACGTTTCATCAGTGCAGGTAGGCAGCCCAGTCCTCATCAAAATAACGCACGAGGGCCTGGTTGTTCAGGCGATTGATCTCCGTGTCCACGCGTGCCATGTCCGGCGGAAAGTGGAGCAGTTGGCGGATCACCTCGGCAGTGACAAAACGCAGCCCTTCAGGCAGAGCGGGCTCCTCGTTCATGGATTGTCGAGCAGCGAGAATGAATCCCCACTCGCCAAAACTGGGCACCAGCGCGTGGTAGGGCTGCGTTTGAAATCCGCAGGAGCGCAGGGTGGCATCGACACACCAAAACGAGCGTCGCGCGACGTAAGGCGAGGTGCTTTGCACGACCAGAGCCGCATTGGGCGACATGGCCTTGGCAAGTCTCTGGTAGAAGGTGGTGCTGTAGAGTTTGCCGAGGGAGAAATTGGACGGATCGGGAAAGTCGATGATCACATAATCAAAGGGTCCTCGCGGCGTATCCAGCCAGGTGAAGGCATCTTGATTTTCCACGCGCACCTTGGGCGAGAGCAGCGCGGATGCGTTCTGTTGGCGCAGCATTTCCTGAGTCGTGAAGAGCTGAGTCATCGCGGGGTCCAAATCGACAAGCGTGATGGACTCGATCCTCGGATAACGCAGCACCTCACGCGCGGCGAGGCCATCTCCGCCACCGAGGATCAGCACGCGCCGCGCCTCCGGCAGACGACTGAGTCCCAGATGCACCAGGGCCTCATGGTAGCGGTATTCATCCCGACTGCTGAACTGAAGATTGCCATTGAGATACAGGCGAAGGTCGTCCCGTCTTCGCGTGAGGACGATGCGCTGGTAGGGCGTGGATTCCGCATAGATCACGGGATCTGGGAAGGCCGCGTATTCACCCCATTCCGTGACGACATCCGCTTTGATGATGCCCAGCACCAGCAGCGCTGAGGTAGCGCAGCCGGTGATCCAAAGTCCCCGACCACTGGTCTTCAAATGATGTTTCAACATGACCAGCGCCAGCATGCCCACGCCCGCATTGATGAGGCCAAAGACAAAGGCCGATCTCACCAGTCCGAGCCGTGGCACCAGCACGAGAGGGAAAAGCAGGGAAGCCAGCAGGGCACCGATGTAGTCAAAACTGAACACATTGGACACCAGATCCTTGAAGGCAAAGCGTCCCTCGAGGATACGCAGCAGTAGCGGAATCTCCATGCCCACGAGACATCCAATGAGAACGACGACCGTGTAGAGCGGGATGCGAAACGAAGCCGCATAGCCAAACATCAGGAAGAGAAACGCCGCAGAGCACCCACCGACCAGCGCGATGAGGAACTCGACCCGAATAAAAAAAGAAATCAGGTCGCCAGTGATGTAGCGGGAAAGGTAAGAGCCCACGCCCATGGCGAAGAGATAGACGCCGATGATCGTGGAGAACTGCGTAACAGAGTCACCGAGCAGGTAGGAGGCCAGCGTTCCGGCGATCAGCTCATACACCAGCCCGCAGGTGGCGATGGCAAAGACCGAGAGGAGAAGCAGCCAGGGACGGGCGTTGGCGAAAGGCGTCGGCGATGAGTCGTCGTCCGACATTTAGTGAATCGCCGCAGCGATGATGATGCAAATGCCCAATGCCGCCGCACCGACGACGATGGCCAGCGCAACGTTCTTTTCCTCCACGACCTGCTTCCAAAGGTCATACGGCGTGAGTTTGTCCACGATGATGAAACCGACGACGAAGATGACGATGCCCAGCAGGGCATACACGATGGAGTTGATGAGGATGGCAGTGTCCATGATTCAGGGCGTTGAGTTGAGGTTGAGAGTCGGAGAGGATTATTTGTGACCGAACGACCAGCCACCCGAGGACGAGGAGTTGATCGCCGGGCGATAGCGATAGGCGGTGTTCGTGAGGGAGGAGCGATTGGCTGCGCTCTGAATCAGCGACCAGCCCCGGAGGTTGGAAGTCACCAGCCAGCCGCAGGCCAGCATGCCGAAGAGGGTGTAAAAAGGGGACTTCATCGCGAGTAGTGGAGTTTAGGATGGGCTGAAGTCGCTCTCCATCCATCGGCTTTTTTCAAAGCTGGAGCTGCGAGTCCTGACCCAGAGGGGGTAGAGGCAAATGAAAGCAAAACCGATCCAGAAGTTCGACCAAAACAAGCCACCTCTCTCCACCGAAAGCGAGATCGGCACTTTCTGGAGGCTCGCCGAGGCATCGGGATCGAGTCGCAGGTAATACTGCCCAGCCGGGATGGCAGGAAGAATCATCTGCCTTAGCGTCCCAACGGGAGCGGTGGAATAGTTGGTCAGGGGTAATGACACTGGGTACGTCTGCTGACTCGATGCGTTCACCAGATTTCCTTTCAACCCGAGATACGTGTCGGTCTCGAGACCGCCCTGTGCACGGATGTGCAAAGGAGCGGATGCGCCTTCCACGGTGAACTTGTCAGAAACCAATGCTGCCCCTGCCGCCGTCGCTTGATAAGCCATCGTGGTTTCAAACACAGGTCGCAGATTTCCCTGCCCGAGAAAAAGGAACTGGAGGATCACGTAGGCGATGAGCAGGAAGAAGAAATTCGCTCGCACGGCACTCCACTTTTTGATGTGCGGATTGGGTTGGATGAGGTAAGCGCCTGAAGGTGGAAGGAGCTTCCTGCCCGCAGGTAAAAAGGCGGCGGACACCTCAGCGCTCTCAATGTATTCGCCAGCAGACCAGGTGATCTCATTCAGCGCAGGATAGTGCTCCTTGGATAGAATCCGAGGCGGAGAAATGTAGTCGCTCAGCATCGCTTTCTCACCATTGCGCACCCGCCAGTAAAACTCACCCAGCACCGCCGTGGTCGTGGCTTCCTCGACCGAGAAGAGCGCATATTTCTCGCCATCGAGCGAGTTCTCCGTGTGATGTCCGTGTAGGCTTCGCACCAGCGTCCAATGACCCCTGAACCAGATCAGGAAACGGAAGCCCTGCCACGGATTGAAGAGCAGGTATTCATCCCAGGTGCACCACTTGTCCTTCCGGCGCATGAAGCCGATGATCTCCCACGTCTCGTTCTTCAGCACCCCGCGCGTGCCGATGGGAAGCAAGGGCTTCAGTTGCAGCGTGTCCTTCGACACCTGATCGATCTTGCGGAGCTGTGGTGTGCTCGCATCCAGCATGCTGCCACAAGAGCCGCACACCGCCGTCATCGTCAGACCCTCGGCACGCAGATTCACCGGCGCACCGCACTTAGGGCAGTTCATCGCCTCGCTTTGCCTGCGGATGATTTCCGCATCGTGATCCCACCCCGGCACCTTGCGCAGCTGCGAGAGATTCAGCTCTTCAAAAGTAGCATAGTGCCCCGAGAAAAACGTGCGGCCTTCATCCGTGATCTCTATGGTCGCAAACTCACCGTCACTCCCCGTCAGGTCCACGCTCGTGCGTTTCCAGCCCGGCGGGGCGATATGAGGCAGCTCACCCTCCGCCGCCATGCAGGTGGCCTCCTTCACATCGCTCACCATCCACGCTCCGCCCGCCGCGCGTAATCTTTCGCCAGCCTTGAGTTCAAAAGCCAGCCTGTCCAGCCCTGGTGCCGTGTGCTGAAAGCTCACCACAAACGTGCCCATGAACTCCGCGATCCAGCCGATCACACTCTGGCCAAAGTCCGCGCACCACTCCGTCCAACTCCCATCGCCCCAATGCAGGCGGAGGCGACCGATCAGCACAAAGCTTTTGCCCTCAAAATAGCCGCGCGTGCCGATTTGCAGAGGCGAAAGGTCCGGCGGAAGCTCCGCCATCTGGCCGTAGGACTCTAGGTTCATGTCCCGACGCACCACCATCGACCGGCAGTGGCCGCAGACCGCAAAGAGGCTCACGCTCCACTGAAATGGCACAGGCGCGCCGCAGTTCGGGCAATCATACCTTCGAGAGGCGAAGCTAGGGGCGTGCACAGAGGCGGAGGAATCCACGGCTCGCATTCAAGCGGTTCTTTTCGTTCCTGGCAAGCCCGGGTGAATTCAATCGCTTGGTTTTTGCCCGTTAGCCAAGCTCCGTTTTCTGGCCCTGCGGCGCGCAACTGCCTGACCGATTCGGCAATCCATGGAACACTATCGAACAGAGGCGATAGGAAATGAAACCCATCTCGTTTCTTTTGGTCCATTCAATCCAACCCATGAAATCGACCCTCCCCTCCCGCCTCGCCAAGACCCTTGTGGCCTTGGTCCTGACCTCGACCTCCCTACTCTCTGCGGAGAGTCCCTTCATCGGGCGCTTTGCCCTGACCATCCCCGGGGGTGGCGCGGGTTGGCTGGGTGTGGAGGAAAAAGCGGGCGCGCTGAGCAGTAGCATTCTTTGGGGCGGGGGCTCGGTGGTGCCGACGGCAGGCACGAAGATCGACAGGGAGACGCTCATCGTCACGCGCACTCAGAAGAACAAAGAAGGCAAGGTGACCACGGAAACCCTCACCGCAAAGGCTGAGGGCGACACACTGAAACTCACGACCGTGAAGCATAACGCGGAAGGGAAACAGATGGGCCAGCCTGCCGAGTTCTCGGGCAAGCGGATCGCGAATATTCCTGCCAAGCCTGAACTGGCAACGGTCAAATACGGGGAGCCCATTCAACTTTTGAACGGCAAGGACCTCACCGGATGGCGCCTGCTCAAAGAAGCCGACAATGGCTGGAGCGTGGTGGATGGCGTGCTGCAAAACCGCGTGGTTAAGGCAAAGGACAAGCACTTTGGCAATCTGCGCACGGATGCGGAATTTGAAGACTTCAATCTCAAGCTCGAAGTCCGCACGCAGGAGAACAGCAACAGTGGCATTTACCTGCGCGGCATTTACGAAGTGCAGATCATGGAGAGTTTTGGCAAACAACTCGACTCCCACCACATGGGTGCGCTCTACAGCCGCATCACCCCAAGTGTCTCAGCAGAGAAACCCATCGGCGAGTGGCAGACGATGGACATCACCCTGGTGGACCGCCACCTAACTGTGATCCTCAATGGCAAGACCCTCATCGATAACCAACCCGTGCTCGGCTGCACCGGCGGCGCGATGACCAGCGACGAAACGAAACCCGGTCCCATCTATCTCCAAGGTGATCACACCAATGTGGACTACCGGAACATGGTGCTCCGCCCCGTCGTCAAGTAACACCTGAACGCGCCTCCTCGTTTCATGACTCTCCGCCTCACTCTTCCTGCCGTCTTCTTCGGCCTGGCGCTCACTGCGGGTGCCCAGCAAAAAGCACCCGCCAAGCCGGAATCCTCACAGACTCCTGTTTCGAAGCTCGATCCTGCGATGGGAGCCAACAAGGCTGCCGCCGTGAACCTCAACTGGCACGACGTGACCGAGTGGGGCGTGGAAGGCCGCATCCTGCCGGATCAGGAGCGGAAGCGCTGGTTTGACCGCCTGCCCGCGAGTGCTGAGGGCACGGTAACGCCGGCTGTCTGGAGCCTGAGCCGCGACAGCGCGGGGATGATGGTGCGCTTTAAAACAGATGCGACCTCGATCCATGTTCACTACAAGGTGATGAAGCCCGTTCTCGGCCTGGCGCACATGCCAGCCACGGGCGTGAGTGGGGTGGATCTTTACGCGCGGGACTCGGATGGAAAATGGAAATGGGTGCAGGTGACGAGACCCGGAACGCAGGAAGTGAAAGCTGAGATCATCAAAGGCCTGGCTCCTGGCGAGCGCGAGTATGCGGCTTACCTGCCACTCTACAATGGCACGGAGTTCCTCAAGATCGGCGTCGCCAAGGGTAGCAAGTTTGAAGGATTGAAGCCGCGGCAGAAGCCCGTCGTTTTCTACGGCACGAGCATCACTCACGGAGCCTGCGCCTCACGTCCGGGCATGGTGCACACGGGGATCATCGGACGCAGGCTGGACATGCCGGTGGTGAACCTGGGCTTCTCTGGCAATGGCCGCATGGACAAGGCGGTGGGGGATTTCCTCATTCAGGTGGACGCTGCAGCCTACGTCATCGACTGCCTGCCGAACATGCAACCCGCGGATGTGAGCGCCAAATGCGTGCCGCTGGTGAAGCAACTGCGCGCCGCCAAACCGCAGACGCCCATCGTGCTGGTCGAGGACCGTCGTTTCACGAATGACTGGATCACCCCCGCAAAGAGGCAATTTCACACGGAGAATCATGCCGCCCTGAAGGCTGCGTATGAAACGCTGCTCAAAGAAGGCGTGAAAGGTCTGAGCTACATCCCCGGTGACGCGCTCTACGGAACCGACACCGAGGGTGCCACGGATGCGTCTCATGCCAATGACTTGGGCTTCATGCGGCAGGCTGACATCTTCGAACCCGTGCTGCGTGAAGCCCTGAAATAATCCGCGCCGATTTTATTTGATCGTCACCGGAGTCCCGACCTCAACCACCGAAAAAAGCGTCTCCGCCATTTCCGGGGGAAGGCGGATGCAACCGTGGGAGGCGGGCGAGCCCGGATTCGGAATAGGGCCGGCGTGCATGCCGACTCCGTAGCTCGTGAGGCGCATCCAATAAGGCATCGGGGCTCCGACGAAACGTCCACCTGCCGGGACGGCGTGAACCCCGGCCGTCGCATTGCTCTTCACGATGTTTCCCGATGAATTCACGACGGAGCCGTATTTGTTTGAGCTCTTCACGGCCTGCTTTTCCAAAATGCTGAAGCTACCGCGGGGCGAGGGATAACCGGAGCGACCCGTGGCCACGTAAGTCCAGCCCACCTCTTTGCTGGAGCGGTAGATTTTTGCTTTCTGCTCAGCCAGAGAAATGGTGATCGAGATCGGGCCAGCGGTTTCAGCGCCGTTCCATTCGAAGAGGGGGCGCTCAGGATGCTGCCCTGGCTTGACGACTTCTGCAGTCCGAATTTCCTCCTTCGGGGTGACGCATGATGCTAGGGAAAGGGCTGCCGCAACGAGAAGACCGGAATGGGATTTCATGGAGAGGAGTGGAAACAGTAAGCCGCTTTCGGCGCGCTACTGTCGCTGATTCCAATAAATTTTCACATTTTTTGTCCGCCTGCCAGCCGCCACGATGTCGAGATCTTTATCGCCATCCAAGTCAGCCACCATCACATCTTCACAGGCCATGCCGTTGTCATCAATGAGAGCCGTTTTCCAGCCAGTGCCATCCTCCTTGGTCGTGGAGAGGAGCTTCACCCCGACGGGTGTGCCTATCTTTTGCATGGCCCGCCAGCCCACGACGATCTGGCGATTCCCGAGACCCAGAAGATCATGACTGGCCAGCGCGTGACCATCTGACAGCGTGTCATCGAGCACGGAGCGCACCCACTCGCGGTCCTTCGGCCCACCTGGAGGGGGCGTGTAAAGGCAGAGTTGGTTCCCATGCATGGGCTCAATGGTGACCACATACGGCTGACCACCGCCGAACGCACCCCAGCGCACTTCACCCGCCCCTTTGAGATCTCCAGCGTGTTTGGAGAGCCACCGAGATTTCCAACCTTCGTCCGTCACATCCAAACGCATGATGCCCTCTTTGCCACAGAGCAGGATAGCCTCCGCCTCACCGGCCGGTGCGGGGATGATGTCCATGTTATGCGTCGCATGCATCGAGTCACTCACGGCTGATGTCGTCCAGGGTTGCTTTGGATCTTCGGGACGCTGATAGGCCAGGACCTTTACGCCTGCTCCTTCTCCATTTTTGTTTCCACGCCCATGGAGAGGAACGACGATGAGATCATAACGCCCCGCGCGATTTCTCACCCAGCGCATCCGATGCGTCGTGGGCTCATGCGTCAGCTTCACCGGCTCCCAGCGCTGCGTGCGGTCAGCGGGTGGAATGAGATAAAACACCGCGCCGCTGTTTACGGTGTCTCCAGGATTCCACTCTGCGCCCACGGCAATCTCGCATTTGCCATCGCCATCAATGTCTCGCGCTGCGATGCACACATGATCCTTCACCGTCAGTTGCTCGGCGATGATGTGCTTTGTCCAGGTCGGTGCCTCATACCAGACGATGAAACTTTTGTCCGCCAGCAACACATCCGTTTTCCCATCGCCATTGACATCCGCCACTGCGAGGCCGTAGCCAATTTCAATCGACGGATCGATCAACTGTTCCTTAAACGACGGAACCTGCCCCCGGACGAGGGTCACCATTACAACGAAACAAAAAAGGGTGCGGATCATGCCCACATCCTTTCAGAAACTTGCGTCCAAGGCAAGTAGCAACACGGAACTCTAGGCAAGATCCGCGATTAACTCGATCACACGATCCACCTCCGCCTCGGTATTGTAGAAGTGAGGGCTGAAGCGAAGGTGTCCCCTGCCCTCGCGATTGTGCCGGTGCGAGACGACCACGTCGTGGGTGGCGAGGTGATCGAAGATCTTCTCGACGGGTGCACCGCTCTTTGGCTCACGCCACGCCGTGGTGATGCCTGAGGCGTTCGGGCCCGAGGCGGGCGAGATAAAACGGAATCCCAGTGGCTCCAGTCCGGCGATGAGGCGTGATTTCAGATGCAAAAGGCGCTCACTGACCACCGGGATGCCGACATCCATCAGCATCTCCAAAGCGGCTCTCATGCCGAGGGTGCCCACCATGTTCAGAACCCCGGGCTCGTATCGACGACCTCCGCGCTCGAAGGCAATTTCGTCTTGAGCGACAAAGTTGGGAGACTTCACATTCCACGCGCCGAGAAGAGTGGGGCGCACGAGCTCTTGATGCTCCTCTTTGACATAAACAATGCCAGCCGCCATGGGCCCGAGCATCCACTTATGGGCATCTGCAGAGAGGAAATCCACATGCTCGACCTGGGTGTCGAAAGCGCCAAGCGTCTGAATGGCATCGAGGCAAAAGAGCACTCCCCGCTCATGCAGCAGCCGACCGATGGCATTCACCTCAATCCGATAACCGGTCAAGAAATGACAAGATGCCAGCGCAACAAGGCGGGTTTTGGGCGAGAGAGCGCGCTCGACGAGATCTGGCGTGATTTCACCAGCAACCGCGGGCTGAAGAAAACGTACGGTCACACCGCGTCGGCGCAGTTCCAGCCAAGGATAGACATTGGCCGGATAGTCATCGTAGTAACACAGGACTTCATCACCCGCCTGCCAAGGGATGCCATTGGCAATGAGACTGAGTCCGAGTGAGGTCGGCCCGAGAAGAGAGATTTCATCGGCCTTGGCTCCAATGAAATCGGCAGCCAATCGCCGGGTGTCATTGACGAGGCGGAAGGCCTCCGTGAACTCCTGATGCCTGACGCAGGACTGCTCCGTGTAGTCCTGCATCGCCCGCGCCACGCAGCGCGGCAGCACCGTCACACCCGCGTGAGCCATGAAGATCTGCTCACGCGCCACGGGAAACTCAGCCAGGCGCAGGGGCTCGTCACGGATGATGTCGGTGAGCTTCATGCTCCGGCTACACGAAGCGTCTTGGCACCTTCATCAATGAGCTGCCAAAAATGTTTCGACTGAGAAAGGGCCTCGTCTTCGGTTCCCTTCAGATTGCTGCGAACGAGGAAGTCTTGGAAGGTATTCTTGTGCACCACTCGATGAATGCGCACCATTCCGTCTGTCACTGCAAAATAAATGCGGTGTTCACCAGCACGGCAGCGGTAGAGTTTCTTACCTTGCCTTTCCAACACGCCAAAACGATCGGCCAAGGTCACCTCATCAATACCGTCCGGCTTGATGTTGAGCGCTTCGAGGAGTTGAAACTGAACCTGCACCGGAAGATGGGACAATTCAGCTGCCGATATGTCATTGAATACAATTTGGAGCACGCGCGGAGTGTAGCTCGCAATCTCCCCCGTGCAACCCAGAGCCTGCTGTCCATGGAATTCCCAATTCGTGAAACTCAGATTGTCCAAATTCATCTTTGAGCTCCGTTTGGACTTACCCTCTCACGAACATGAATCCACCGATGCATCTCTCCCGCCGCTCGTTTTTGAAAAGATCGTCACTCGCGGCCAGTGGCCCCATGGTGGCAGGTCTTTTAAGGGCTCAATCGGCAACAATGAAGAGCCCTCTGATGGCCTATGTGGGCACATTCAGCTCTCCCCTCAAAGATATGCTGCCCACTCAGGTCGATCTGCCTCCGGGCAATGGTCGGGGGATCCACTTGTTTACCATGGACCGGGAAACGGGAGCCCTGACGCCGGCCGGAATTCATGAGATGGGCAACAGCCCGAGTTGTTTGACGGTGAACGCGACCGGCACACGGCTCTATTCCGCAAACGAGACGGACCGTGTGGGTGCTGACAACCAGGGCACTGTGAGCTCTTTCTCAATCAATCGAGCCGATGGCCAACTGACACCGATTAATACCGTCCGCTCTGGCGGTGTGGGTCCAACCCATCTGAGCATCCATCCCTCAGGTCGCTTTCTGCTGGTGGCGAATTATTTCGGAGGCTCGGTTTCCGTGCTTCCCATCCTGCCCGATGGATCTCTGGGTGAGGCGACGGACATTCAAAACGACGCAGGCAAATTAGGCCCGGCCCGTGCTCAGAATGCGCCGCCTGGAAGCTTTGCTTTCAGTGGTCATGATCGCACCCACGCCCACATGATTCAGGCAACTCCCTCTGGAGAGTTTGTCCTGCACGTGGACCTCGGGTTGGATCGGATTTTTATTTGGAAATTTGACGTGCAGAAAGGCAAACTGACACCCAATGAACCGGCCTCCGTTTCACTCCCCCCGGGTGATGGACCCCGCCATTTTCATTTCCACCCGAATGGCCGCTGGTTTTATTCCATCCAAGAAGAAGGCTCCACGATCGTCCTCTTTGACTACGATGCCGAAAAAGGGCAACTCACCTCACGACAGACGATCTCCAGCCTCCCCGCTGGTTTTGCAGGCAGTAACTTCTGCTCCGAGATCCTGATCTCTGGCGACGGAAAATTTGTGTATGCTGGCAATCGACTGCACGACAGCATCAGCATCTTCGCTGTGGGTGCGGAGGGTGAGCTGACCTTTGTGGCCGACGAGTGGACACGCGGAAACTACCCACGCAGTTTTGCCTTTGATCCCACGGGTCGCTTTCTTCACTCCTGCAATCAGCGGGGAGACAACATCGCCACCTTCAAGGTGAATCAGGAAACCGGTGCCTTGAATTTCACCGGCCTCTACACACCTGTCGGCAATCCTTCGATGATCGTCTTTCTCGACCTCTCGAAGAGCTAAGATGCAACCTCAGACTGACCGCTAAAGGCCGAGAGCATCAAACTGCTCGTAAGCATTGTTCAACCAGACTTTGACCCGGGAGCGCTCCAACAGGCCGAGGCCAGATGCTTCCGACTGGCTGCGGTTTTTGGCTGCCCAAAAGCTGGTGCTCCCCGCATCAATCTTGTTGATCACGGGCTCATGCAGGCGCTTCAGCATCACCGTGCGCGCGTGCAAACTGTGAGCGCGCTGCTTCTCCCCGGATTTCTCGAAAATGTCGAAATTTTCACCCCGCAGCTGATTGAGAACGATGACGTAATTGAGCCGGGAGCCAAAGCGATCCATCAGCTTCTTGAGCAAGTCGACCGAGTCTTTGCCAGAGTCCATCACATGCCAATAAGTCAGAGTGATGCCGAGTTCACCCGTGGCCTCCAAGACCCCGGACTCGTCCATCCACTTCACCAGCGGAATGTGCGTCTGAGCCGCGAGATCCACGAGGATGCGCTTGTCAGGATTCTCACTGGCAGCCTCCACGATGGTGTCGAGGCTCTCGTAGCTATCGACGACGACGGGGGACGCGTAGTCCGAATAAAAACGCAAAAGAGAGCCGTGGGAACGGTCGGTGTCGAAACCCAGGAAGGGATGATCCCGGTCGATGAAATACTGGGCGATCACGCGTGCGACGACTGATTTACCGACGCCGCCTTTTTCGCCGCCGATGAGATGAATGTTTGCCATTTGATGGATGATTGGATGGGGGTTGGATGAAAGTGACGCCCTCCGCTAGCAGGACTCGCACCATGGGAGGTAAATTGTGCAGGGTCACTCACAACCTTTTGGATTTCGCTTTGCCAAGATCGCAGACCTCAGCAACGATCAGTGATCCATGAGGAGCCAAAAACAGAGCAATAAAGCACCCCGCCCCTTCAAGAACAAGAGTTCAGGCCGTGATTGGTCAGGCGGCAATCAAGGCGGTGGCTTTATTCCGGCTCCCAAACCGATCTTTACAAAGAAAACACCCGTCCTTCCGCCACTTCCGAAGACTGAGGAGAAAAATCCGCCTCCTGCCTAGCGAACCAGCATCCAAAGCGTGCTGGCGCCGTGGCCCGCCGGGAAGTCCGCAGACGGAGCCAGTCGCGGAAAGTCCGCGGCTCGGTGCCTCGATTTCAGGCAAAATCGGGCCATCTTCTCCAGGATGGCGGAGTTGAGCTTGGTGCAATTGGTGGAGAGAAGGATGGCACATTTAGGCTGGGTGACATCCAGCGCCGCACACAGAAGATCTTCAAAATGCTGCTCCACCTGCCACAGCCGCCCTTTGTTTCCCCGTGAGAAAGTGGGAGGATCGAGGATGATCATATCAAACCGCTCACCCTGGCTGTAAAGGCTGGGCAAGAGCTCCAGGGTGTCATCGGCGATGAATCGATGACCTCT
>CAMBPV010000067.1 GCA_945869695.1 Prosthecobacter debontii | reverse complement strand
GAACCCCCAAAGGTCGCATCAAACTCAGATCGCGAATCCAAACCTCGACCCCTGCCGGATTGCAGGCCTGAAAATCGCGGCAAAATTTTCCGCGCTGGCAGCGAAGAGGACATTTTTTCAAACTCCGCTTTATTCAGCGTCTCCTTAGCGTAAGTGGTTTTCGTTTGAATGCCGTCCGAGGGCTGTGCGTCAGCCATCGTGATGATGGTGATGATCGGAAGAAAACAGATGAGAGGGCGGACATTCATTCGAAAAGAATACTGAAGCTGAGTGCGATTTCGTATCGCAGAAATCGCCAGTTTCCGTACGAAAGTGACTCTAAGCCCTTTCAGCTGCCGACACCTCATCAATGAAGTGCCTGACGAGTCCGATATCCTTCACGCCAGGGGCCGATTCAACGCCGCTGGCTACATCCACGGCAAAAGGGTGCACCTGATTGACGGCTAGGCGCACATTGTGGGGGGTCAATCCACCTGCTAAAAAGATCCGTTTATCAGGGAACAAATCCCGAGCTGTAACGGCCAGTTCCCATGGAAATGATTCACCAGCGCCGCCGTAGAGACCCGGGTTGTAAGAATCCAATAAGATGTTCGCAGTTGGGAAGTCGGCGATTTGTCCGAGACTGGCGCGATCTCTCACCTGAAGTGCTTTGATGACCTCAACGTTGCGCTCCATCAACTGTTCCACGTCAGCAGGGGTTTCATCACCGTGAAGTTGGATGGCATGAAAGAGTTTTGATTCCACAATTTCATTCAGCAGTTCAACTGACGGGTTCACCACCACAGCAACCAAAAACACATCGCCTCGCAGATCCGGCAGCCAGTTCTTCAAGTCGGGGAGTGATACATAGCGCTTTGATTTCTCCCAAAGGTTAAAGCCCAGTGCATCCGCGCCTGCGGCGATAATCTCCGTTGCCTGTGTCGCGCTTCGGATGCCGCATATTTTGATGCCAGGGTGACTCTTGGTTGTGAACATTATCGATGTATTTAAATCAGAACTAGCGGATTTCCCTCTTTTTGGAAAGAACAACCGCAGGGATGCTGGCCCGATGCCGTTTGCTGACCTGGTTTCGACGGATTCTGGTTTGGCGTAGCAAATTAGATTGTGTATCCTGCCCTAGTGCTGAGGATTGTTTCATTTTGGTTGGTTTTGGCGTGCGCGGGTGCTTGGTGGGGCAGCCGGAGTTTGGATGTGGAGGTGGATATCCTGGCTCTTTTACCCGCGGAGGCTAGAGAAGTTCAGGGGCTGAAACTTTTGCGGACGCATTTTGAGACTCAAAATGATCTGCTGCTGCTCATCGAGGCTCCTGATGGCGCTCAGGCAGATGCTGCGGTGAAGAGCTTGCAGGCGAATACGAATTTCGTCGCTTTGGTGAAGGAGGCTCGGGTTCTGAATTCAGCGACGGATGTGAATCAAGCTGGGGCACTTTTGTCGTGGGTCCTTCAGAATGCGCCCGCCGCATCGCTGCAACGTTTGCGGGATCGATTGGAGCCCGTTGCTTTGAAGGCTCATTTAGCGGGCGTCATTGATGCCTTGGCGTCATCACCGGACATCGCAACGGTTCAACGGCTTTCGTATGATCCTCTGGGTCTGACGGATATGCTCGAAGCGGACAGCCTGGGAGCAGCGATGGATTCGGGCTTCACTGGCGCGGCGGATTCGGTGCGGCTCGTGAGAGTGTTGCCTGCCGAACCGATCTCGGGTTACAAACCCGCTCTAGCTTGGCTAGCTCAGGTGCGGCAACAGACGGACAAACTGCTGGATGTATCCGGGGTGAATGTCGGGTTCACTGGAGAGATCGTCTTCATGGCAGAGGCGGGTGGGGGAATGGAAAAGGATCTTTCATCCACGATCAGTGCGAGCATGGGACTGATCGGACTTTTGTTTTGGTTCATGTATCGAAGGGTGGCACCTTTGCTCTGGATCGCTTTTTTGTTGATCGTAGTGTTGGGGATTACTCTCGGATTGGGCGCTCTGATTCTCGGAAAATTGAATGCGATGAACCTTGGCTTTGCTGCCATCGTTTTGGGGTTGGTTGTGGACTATGGAGTGTTGATCTATCAGGAAACCGGTGGGCTTTCGTCGGGTGCAGCGGGGTTGCTTCGGGGGCGAGTGAGTCGCAGCATTCTGGGCGCAGCGGTTTCGACCGCTGCGGTTTTTCTCATTCTCTGTTTGAGTCAGTTTTCGGGGCTGCGGGAATTGGGTGTGCTAGTGGGAATCGGAGTCACGGTCGGAGCGGTCGTGATGGTTTCCACCTTTCCGATGATTGCTTTGCGATATCCGATTGCGCCGAATTCGATGGAGTCGAGACCAAGTGAGAGTTCTGGTGGATTGGCTCCCACTCTTGTTTTCTTGTTCATGGTGCTCGGAGTTCTCGGGTGCCTGGGTTTCCCTGCGTTTGATGGTTCATCGGCACCAATGCGGCCCAAAAACAGCGAAGCCATGGCAACGCTCGTTAAAATGGAGAAACTGGGAATGGGCCATGATGCATCCAAACTTCCTTTGATCGCTGTTGGGCGAACGTTTGAAGAAGTTCGGGAGATCGATCAGACATCCTCTGGAACTGCGGGTAAGCACTGGTTGCCGACCGCATTTTTGCCAAATGCAGCCGCGCAGACCGCTGCGCGACCGATTGTGGAGAAGATCGTCGCGGCCACGCCGGAGACGATCTCTGTCTTGAAGGAGGAGGGCTTTGAGGAGGAGGCTGTTCTGCTTCTCCGCTCGGTTGAGCGTGGCCTGACTGAAAGCTTGTCGAAACCGTGGCCCCTCGGCGTAAATCAGGTGCCTGCTTCCGATCTTTTGGAGCGTTTCATGTCAGAGAGATCCGGCCAAGTTGCCGTGCTTGGGTGGATCAAAGAAGGCGCTGATTTATGGAAGAATCCCTCGGTTTATTCTCCGACATGGGCTGCCTTGGGGGAAGCAATCAGTGAGATTGCGATCAGGGATGCGGTGTATCGAATGTTGCCGGTGGCCTTGATCTTTCTGATCGTTTTGTTCTTCGTGCTGGGTTCCTGGCGTGACGTCCTTATCGCTCTGGGTGCCATGGTTGCTGGATTTGCCGCTCTTTTTGCATTGATGTCTCTCCTGGGGCAGGAATGGAATCTCATGAGCATTGCGGCACTGGTGCTACTCACGGGAACGGCGGAGGACTATAGCATTCACATGTTACTGGCGCTGAGACGTGAAAACGGAGATGCGGCGCACGTTCGGGCGACGACGGGGAGAGCCGTTGTTTTTTGTGCCTTGTCATCGTGCATCGGATTTGCCAGTCTCACTTTCGCCAGCAATGGGGGAATCGCATCTCTCGGTCTGGCCTGTGCGCTGGGCTTGGGCTCGATGATGCTGGTGGCTGTTTACCTCCTGCCCGTGTGGTGGCAGCGATGGGGACAAAAGCCAAACTCCCCTTCGATGTAATCAAAAAGTTGCGATTGAAAGGAGTTTCGGCTTATCGTTCCCGATGTTTGTCTTTCACCTGAGTTACGATCGGAGGAACGCATGAGCGGAGTGCTCCTCGTCTCGGAACCGGGAGTCGATGGCGTTTTTCGTCATGTGGAGGCGCTTGCCCATTTTTTGATGAATCAAGGCCAACAGGTTCACCTGGCCTACTCGGATGTGCGGGGCTCTGATCGTTTGTCTCAACTTGTCGCGGACATCGAGAGAGCGGGTGGCGGCACCGTTAATCTGAGGGTGGGAAATGCACCCGGACCTCGTGACTTCGGCGCACTTTTGAAACTCAGATCTCTGGTCAAAAGTACCGAGCCCGCGGTCATTCATGGGCACAGTTCCAAGGCGGGTGCACTGGTGCGAGGACTTGCCTTTCTAGGGATACCACAACCCAAGTTTTACACCCCACACGCTTATTATGGCCTTGCGGGAGGTGCGGGGCTAAAGGCCAACATTTTTAATCTGATCGAGCGTGCGCTCGGGCAAATCGGACAATCGATTGTGCTTTCTGATGGGGAGCAAAACTTCGCCGAAAACACTTTGCGGATTCCAAGAGGTAAACTGAGGCTGATTCCCAATCCTGTGGACACGAAGCGGTTTGCGCCCACAACAGTTGAAGCGAGATCCGCCATCCGTGCAGAACTGGGCGTGCCCGAGGGTGCAAAGTTGCTGGGTTCCGTGGGGCGACTGGCCTTTCAAAAGGATCCTTTGACTCTTTACCGCTCATTTGCTGCGGCGCTTCAAAAGGTGCCCGATCTCTGGCTCTATCATCTGGGGGATGGTGAATTGACAGCGGAGTGTGAGTCATTGGCTCGAGAGTTGGCCATTACCGATCGAATCATTCGACGGACTTATCTTTCCAAGCCCGTCTCCTTTTATCAGGTGATTGATGGGATGATTCTCACTTCACGCTATGAGGGGCTCTCTTTTGCAGTGCTTGAGGCTCTGGCCTGCGACGTGCCGATCCTACTCACGGAGGTGCCCGGAAATCTCGATTTTCTAGGCATGGGCTTGTCACATGCTTGGGCGGCCCCGAAAGAGGCTCCAATTGAAATCGCCAGGGCCATTGAGAGGTGGGCAGACGATTTGAATGCCCCGCGCGCCAAGAATCACCGTCAAATAGCGGAAAATCGCTTCAGTCAAACGGCCTGCTTCGGTGCCATCGTTTCGGCTTACGGATTGTGATGCGGGGAATCGAGAGCGATGAGCTGAGACTTGGTTCGTCTTTTTCCTTGCAGGTTGCGATCGAGTCACTATGATCACCTCCCTCCAAGACCTGAGACCCTTTCTCAGAGCCGGAGGTAGTCCACATCAAAGATCCCAAACCCATGTCTGGTAGCGTCACCGAGCTTCCCCTTCCAGTTTTCTCGCCAGCCTTAGCCAGAAGTCAATTGCCTATGAGAGCCGACCTCGTCGAACAAGCAGCCCAAATTATTCCTGATCCTCCGGTGTTGATCAATATGGTCTCCAAGCGCGTGAAGCAGCTCGCATCGGGTCGCCCAGCACTCGTTGAGCGTCGCCCAGGTCTTCGGGAGGCTGACATTGCCCTCCTGGAAATCATCCAGGGGAAGATCAAGATTCAGGATGTCCTATTGGAGGAGTAGTCCTCCCCCCGATTGAGGGCCGGCCATCGAGACAGGGAGTCCGGCCTTCGGGATTAGTGCCGGAGGTTTGAATCTGTGTCAGAAATCGCCACCAATCGAAAGGCCCTCAGGGACTTTCACATCATTGAGCGTTATGAGGCCGGTCTGCAACTCTGCGGCACCGAGGTGAAGTCGATCAGGCAGGGAAAAATCAACATTTCCGACGCCTTCGCCCGGATCGATAAAGGGCAGGTGTGGCTCTACAACTGCGATGTGCAGATCTACGATAAAGCCAGCTTCTCCCAGCATGAGCCTCGACGGACTCGCAAGCTGCTCCTCAACAAGCGGGAAATCCATAAGCTGGAGAGCCATTCCCTCCAGAAAGGGCTCGCGCTGCCCGTCTTGAGAATGTACTGGAAAGGATCGCTGGTCAAAATTGAAATCGGAGTCGGCAGAGGGAAGACCAAGGGAGATCAGCGTCAGGATATCAAGGAGCGCACCGAGAACCGTGAGGCAGCCCGAGAGGTTGCCAGGTTCAATGAGCGCGGAAAGAAGTAATCCAAGCGGGGTTGCAAAGGGGCTCAAAAGAGTCCAAAGAACGGATTCCTCCAGCCCGAAAAGCAGGCAGACCAACCGAACCGATTCATGAATATTCTAGTCACAGGCGGAGCCGGATTTATCGGCTCGCACACCGTTGAACGACTGTTGCAGCAGGGCGATGCCCAAGTCACGATCCTCGATAACTTCAATGACTATTACGATCCCGCCATCAAGCGGATGAATGTCAGAGGATTTCAGGATCGCGTGAAGATTCATGAGATTGATCTGATGGACCGAAGCGCGGTTGACGCTCTTTTTGATGCCTCCCAGTTTAGCGCCGTTATCCATCTCGCTGCCCGGGCTGGGGTGAGGCCCTCGATTGAGAGGCCCGAACTCTACATCGACACCAATATCAAAGGCACCTTCAACCTGCTCGAAGCCTGTAAGCGCACGGGTTGCCGCAAGTTTGTATTTGCCAGCAGTTCGTCCGTGTATGGGGTCAATAAAAAGGTTCCCTTCTGCGAAACGGATCCCATCCTTCAGACCATCAGTCCGTACGCCATGACCAAAATGGCGGGAGAGCAGATGTGCTCGAACTACGCTCACCTCTACGACATTCGCACGGTTTGCTTGCGTTTTTTCACCGTTTACGGGCCAAGGCAAAGGCCGGACCTAGCCATCTCAAAGTTCACTCGACGCATCGAAGACGGACTTTCTCTCGACCGCTACGGCGACGGAAACTCGGCGCGAGATTACACGTTCATCACTGACATTGTTGACGGCATAATCGGAGCCTTAAACTACGAATTGGGGCCGATTTGTGACATTTTTAACCTCGGTGGATCCCAGACCGTGACGCTGAATGAGATGATCTCGACCATCGAAAAAGCAGTGGGTCAAAAGGCGATCATCAATGTGATGCCTGAGCAGCCTGGAGATGTGCCTCTCACTTCCGCAGACGTGAGCAAAGCCAGGGAACTTCTGCATTTCAAACCGACCACCCACATCAGCGAGGGGATTCCCCGTTTTGTCGAGTGGTTCCGCTTGATGCGTGCAGAGGGCGTTGTTTGTTAATCTGTCTGTAAATTCGTAATCGCAGAGCTTGTAAAGCTCCGCATTTGTGATCAAACTACCGTTCTATGAAAATCAAACACCTATCAGTGATCGGTCTCGCAGCAATTGGCCTTGTGGCTTGTGGCGAGAAGAAAGAAGAAGCCAAGGCCAAGATGCAAGAGGCTGGAGCCAAGGCTGGTGAAGCCATGACCGCAGCGGGCGATGCAGCCAAGGCTGCTGGCTCAGGTGCAGTGGACGCCGCCAAAGAAGGCGCAGCCAAAGCAGGCGAGGTGGCAAAGGAAGCCGCTGCCAAAGTAACTGACGCTGCAACCGCGGCCGCAGACAGCGTAAAGAAAGCCGCGGATGAATCCGTGGATGCCGCCAAGAAGGCAGCAGAAGCAACCGCAGCCGCGGCAACGGAAGCTGCGAAGAAAGCAGCAGATGCAACTGCAGAGGCCGCCCAAAAGGCAGCTGATGCCGTGAAGGCGAGTGTGCCAGTCGCCGTTCCTTCGACTCCTCCTGCGCCGCCAGCACCTCCTGCGCAGCAGTAGTCTGCCTCGGGTAAATGAACAATTGAGGCGGCTCCGGCATTTGTGACCGGAGCCGCTTTTTTTTGGGTGATATTCGAGCGCAGAACTTCGTTCATCTTCGTCAATCTCGATGCGATTCATTAGAATTTCCCGTCAGGTGTGGGTCTTGATCGGACTGGCTGCCTTTTGTGCGGCTTCGCTGCTGATCAAGGAGAACTACCCTTTCTCAAACTATCCGATGTATTCGGATCCCGACTCGAGCGCCCAAGTCTATTATTTGGCGGACGCAGAAGGGCAGCCGTTGCCGATGTATGAACTGACGTTTGTGACGTCACCAAACTTGGGAAAGATCCTCAGAAAGCGGCAGCAAGAGCGGGCCAAGCAACTCAAGATCTCTTTCAAAAAACTGCCGGAAGAGGAGGGAAGGGCGATCGGCAAGGGTTTGGTCTGTTATTTGAGAGATCAGTCGAAGTACCTCGGCACAGAAACTCAAATGCCGCCCGTGGTGAAAATCATGTGCACGACGCTTGAGTTTGAAAATGGGAGAGTGATTGAGCGTCCCGAGGTAATCTACTCCGAAGGGTGATTTGATGAAGGAGAGAATGATCCAGTTTTGGCGAGCCCTTTTTCCCATTCCCCATGTCGGAAACTGGGAAGGTTTTTTTTACCGGTTGCTGCTCGCTGTTGTTCTGGAACGCTTGTTTCCCCGCGACATGATGTTTCATTCTCAGCCGGCACCCACGGGACTGGCGCATTTTTTTGATTTAACCTGGCTCTCCGAGCCTGGCGTGTATCGAGTTTATCGGCAGGTGTTTGTTGGGCTCATGGGAATGATGATTACAGGCGTGGCGTTGCCTTTGACGCTGCCGCTCGTCACGCTCCTGCATGTGCTTCCCTACACGCTGATCAATTCGCAGGGTTCAACCAATCACAGTTATCAGATCATGAGCCTGACCCTGCTAGGCCTGAGTGTGATGGTGCTCTTTCAGGCGGTTAGGGGGAGGGTGAGTTTCTCGTCGCCCGGTCCAGAGACGAATGCCCGATTGCTTACGACGGCTCAGTTTGTGATCGCCGGAGCCTATCTTGTTTCCGTGTGCTCTAAACTGATCAATTCTGACGGTGCTTGGCTGTTTAACAGTCATTACATCGCGCTGGATTTGATGAAGACAAATCGTCAAAACTATCTCACTTGGCTTCGACCTGAGCTGCAGTTTGACCCGCCGCTTGTTCTTTGGTTGCTCAATCACCCGATGATTTCGCGGTTCATTTTTGGTGCGGGATTTATGCTTGAGGCATTCATGTTTTTAGCCATTGGCTCACGCTGGGCGACTTTTGGTGTGGGTATGTGCGTTATAGCCATGCATCTGACGATCGCAGAGACCATGGGGCTTCTCTTTCCCTCGCACGTGGCGTTTCTTGCGCTTTTTTGGGTCCTTCCTCTTCCGATCTCCCTGGTCCAAAAGAGTGTGGTTCGTCTACGTTCTCCAAGAATAGCTTGAGTTGACGCGACTTCATGAATCGGGAAACTTCCTTCGATTTGAAAACGGTTGATTCATCATTTGTCGCTGCTTTGCAGGGAATCCTCGGGGTAAACAAGGTTCTAACGGAACACGAGGATATCATTCCTTATGCGTTTGATGGGACAGCTGCCTTAAAAGTGCGCCCGGGGGCAGTGGTGTTTCCGGAATCGAGTGTTGAGGTTTCTCAGTGTGTGAAGCTTGCGAGGGCTGCTTCTGTGCCCGTCGTGACACGAGGTTCGGGCACGGGTTTAAGTGGAGGAAGTGTGCCGCTTGATGGCTGTCTGGTTATTTGTTTGGTTAAAATGGACCAAATTGTCGAAGTGGATCCGAAGAACCTCACGTTGCGCGCCCAGTGTGGTGTGATCACGAAGGAGATCGATGATGCGGCTGCGCGAGTCGGCCTTTTTTATCCGCCGGATCCAGGCTCAATGAAGATCAGCACCATTGGCGGTAATGTGGCCGAGAATAGCGGCGGTCTCCGTGGCCTCAAGTATGGTGTCACCCGTGATTATGTGATGGGTATCCAGGTTGTTTTGCCTGACGGTGAACTGGTCTTTCTAGGGAACAAATGTGTGAAGGATGTTGCGGGTTATTCCATGAAGGACCTTTTTGTCGGTTCTGAGGGGACGCTCGGGATCATCACAGAAGTGCTTCTGAAGCTTCTCCCCCGACCCAAAGCTCGCCGCACCATGCTGGCGCTCTACGACTCAATGGAGGCAGCGGCGGAGACGATCTCAGCAATCATCGCGGCGAGAATCATACCGTGCACCTTGGAGTTTTTGGATCGCATGACTGTTGGTTGCGTCGAGGATTATGCAAAGATCGGTCTCCCCACCGATGTCGAAGCACTTGTCTTGATGGAGACGGATGGTCACCCTGTCGTCGTCGAGGAGGAAGCTGCGAGGATGATGGAGTTGGCGAAAAAATGTGGAGCGAGGGAGGTGACCATCGCCGCTGATGAGCAGGAAGGAGCGAAGCTTGCGAGTGCACGGAGGAGTGCTTTTTCCGCGCTCGCGAGGATTCGACCCACCACGATTCTGGAAGATGTCACGGTGCCACGGAGTGAACTCGCTAGCATGGTGGCCTTTATCAATGAAGTGGCCGCTCGGCATCGGTTGCAAATCGGAACGTTTGGCCATCTGGGAGACGGGAATCTGCATCCGACATTCCTTACCGACGAGCGAAACACCGAGGAAATGCATCGGGTGGAGTTAGCGCTGGAGGAGATTGTGTCTGAAACCCTTCGACTGGGTGGAACCGTCACGGGTGAGCACGGGGTCGGGCTTGCGAAAAAAGCATTTGTGAAAAGGCAACTCGGGGAGGGGAGCTACGAGTTGATGCGAACGATCAAAAAAGCATTGGATCCAACGGGACTGTTGAATCCGGGGAAGATCTTTGATTTGGCAAGTGCTTCACCGGATCCCTCTGTATAGGGGCTACTTGGTCTTGAGCACGAGGCGCATGACGTCCAGCCTTAGCTTCGATCCGCTCACCACCCTTTGAAGTTCGTTCTGCGATTCACGCAGGGACTTTGCTTCCTCGGGGCTGACGTGATTATTGATTCTCGCGAGGTCCTCTAGGCGCTCGATCTCGGCATTCAGTTGAGTGTCGATTTGCGCGAGGGCCTCGGCGATAAGGGCGGACATCTTTGTGTTCGCAATCCCGAGAGCTTTCTTCATCATTGCTGGCATCAGCTTCTTTCTGAAGGCTCCATTGTCCAAGAGCTTGGAGGAGTCGCCTTTGATAAGACCGGCTGTCTGCGTGTCGTCGTCCTCGGAGAGGTCCGTCATCGCATGGTCGATGATGACGCGAATCGGTGTGCTTGGCAGAAAACGACTTACATGAAGGGCAGCCGGTGCGATGCAGTCCACCACGTAATGCAGGTCCAACAAGATACCTTCGCCTCCTGATCCCTTCCAGACACCGAAGGACGTATTCCCCAGTTCGCTGCCGAGAAGATGATCCATGGCGCCGCGAACCGTTGGGTGATCGATCGTCAAAAAACCGATGTTTTCACGTGAGAGTGCCCGCTCGCGATCAAAGGTTACAAACATACCCTCCGGAGGCAAAGCGGGTAGTGCATCGCTCATCAGATCGCCTGGTCTAAAGACGTAACTCCGGTGTCCGTGTTCTTCGACGGTGACGCCGATCCGATCCATGAGGCGAATCACAAAGTCCTCGAAGTCCAACTCGTCATCGAGCGCATGAACGGCATCGATCACAGATTGAGCCTGGTCGGGCTTGAACGATGTCATTTCCAACAATCGATCATGGCCCTTCTCAAGCTTCGCTTCGACTAAAGCGAGCGCCTTTTGAGTCTTGGAGATGAGGGTGTCGAGTTTTTTGGTGCTGAAATTCTTGGCCAGAGCGGCGAGGTCAGCCCCCATTTGAATGAGAATGTCCATGGCACCATGGGGGTGCTTTTCAAAAGCATTGATGCCCTCTTGATACCAGCGTGCCAGGACTTCGCCCTCGGTTCCTTTGATGTAGGGAACGTGGATCTGGATGGTGGCCGTTTGGCCGATGCGGTCCAGTCGACCAATTCTTTGCTCGAGCAATTCCGGATTCAGTGGCAAATCATAGAGCACCAGATGATGGGCGAATTGGAAGTTTCTGCCTTCACTGCCGATCTCTGAACAGAGGAGAATGCGAGCGCCCTCTTCGTCTGCAAAATGAACTGCCGCTCGATCACGCTGCACCAGTGTCATCTCCTCGTGAAAAAGGGAGCAACTGACATTGAGTTCATGCAGGAGCATCTCATGAATGGTCTCAGCCTGTTCCCGTGTCCGGCAGATGAGGAGCACTTTTGAGGTGCCGAGGTCCTTGAGGAGCCCTGCCAGCCATTTGATCTTTACCGTATCCTCGTCCTCACCCGGTTTCAGGGGGGCGAGCAGAGCCTTGCGCTCGGGAAATCCCTTGAGTGCGGCCCGGGTGTTGCGAAACATCACGCGACCTGTGCCAAACTCATCAAGCAAACAGCTGATCAGAAGCTGTCTGGTTTCATCATCAGTCTCGGTCAATGCGGCGGAGAGTTTTTTGACTCTTTCTGATTTTTTGCTGAAGAGAGATTGATCAGTCTTTGTCATTTTTTCGCCTGCCAGCAGCCGCTCCACGACGGCAGCAGTCTCGGCGTAGTGCTCGGCCTCTTCTTGGAATTTTTCGAGGCTGTCGTAGCGCTCGGGATCCAATAGTCGAAGACGAGCAAAGTGCCCCTCAGGACCCAGTTGTTGGGGGGTCGCGGTTAAGAGCAGAAGACCTGAAGTGTGGGTGGCTAGCTTTTCGACCAAGGCGTAGGCTGGACTCACCGTCTCGGGTGTCCATTCGAGATGGTGGGCCTCATCGACGATCATGAGGTCCCAGCCCGCAGCGACGGCTTGGTTCGCGCGGTTCTCATCGTTCACAAGGAAACTGATGCTACAGAGGGCGATCTGGCAGGATTCAAATGGGTTACCTTCGGGGTCATCTGAGGCGAGATCAAGGCAGCGATCTTCGTCGAGCACGCTGGTCACCAAATTGAACCGCCTCAGCAACTCAACGAACCACTGATTCACAAGCGCATCCGGTAGCAAAATGAGCACCCGGTTTGCCCGGTCCGTGAGGTGGAGTCGGTGAAGGATGAGTCCCGCTTCGATTGTCTTTCCTAATCCCACTTCATCCGCCAACAGCACGCGAGGTGTCACTCGATTGCTGACTTCATTGGCGATAAACATCTGGTGCGGAAGGAGATCGACTCTTCCTCCGACGAAACCCCGAACCGACGATCGCTGCATGTCAGCGCGCCATTTGAGTCCCTCTGCTCTCAGATCAGAGGCACGGATGTCGTCGATCTGTCCTGCCAAAAGCCGATCCTCAGGCTTGCTGAAACTGATCGTGTCGGCGAGTTGCGCCTCGGGCACATTCACAGTCCCGCACCGGTAAATGATCAGACCCGCTTCATCCGAGACGGTGGTAATGGTGAAGGACTCTCCGGTGTGAGTTAGGATACTGTCGCCCTCCTTAAATCTCACCCGCTGCAGGGGCGCGGTGCTCAGAGCGTACTGCCGCAATTCATTCGAGGCGGGGAAGAAGATTTCGATTCTTCCATATTCAACTTTGAGGACCACTCCAAGGCCCAAATCGGCTTCCGTTTTGCTAACCCAGCGTTGTCCAGTAACAGGTGTCTCCATGTGTTGTCTTAAGGGCCGCTGAGGTTAGGCAGGTGTGGCCTGTCGGCAATGAGAATTCCCCTCCTTTTCGGCGAACCCGCGAAATGATTTTGCTCCAAGGCGCGTTTGCTCAGTCTACTTTAACCAAATGATTTCACGACTTCTCCTATTCTCCCTCGTTGGTTGCATCCCTCTTCAGGCTGAACTCAAACTTCCTTCGATCATCGGAGACCACATGGTGCTCCAGCAGAAACAGACAAATCCAATTTGGGGCTGGGATAAGCCGGGAACCGAAGTGGAGGTGAGCTTCGCCGGACAGAAGAAAAAAGGCAAAGCGGGTGCTGATGGACGATGGACTGTGAAACTTGACCCTGTGCCGGCAAATGCGAAGCCCGCATCAATCTCCATCCAAGGAACCAGTGTGCGAGAACTGAAGGACGTATTGGTGGGCGAAGTTTGGATTTGTTCCGGACAATCGAATATGCAGTGGAACGTCGGTTCTTCCTGGGATGCTGATTTGGAGATCGCGACGGCTAAATATCCGCAGATTCGTCTTATCTCCGTGCCTCAGGTGGGCACTCAAGAGCCGCAACAAGACTTCCGGGGTGAGTGGAAACCATGCAGTCCGGAAACAGTGGGTGGATTCAGTGCCGTGGGCTACTTTTACGGGCAAGTTCTGCATCGTGTGCTCGATGTTCCCGTGGGGCTGATCAACAATGCATGGGGTGGGAGTGCTGCGGAGGCTTGGGTTCGCCGTGATGTTCTCGAAAAGGATCCTCGTTTCAGTTTATTGATGTCCAATACACGGAAGAACGAGGCGGTCATGAATAGCCCGGAGGCGAAGGCCAAGTATGAAGCGAACCTTGCCGCGTGGAAAGTCAAAGCCGAGTCCGCCAAGAAATCTGGAATCGCATTCAAGGAAAGAGCCCCCAATCCTCCCGATCAATGGCTCAATGGCAACGCTCGCCCCGGTAACATTCACAATGGTGTTCTCTTGCCGACAATCGGTTATGGAATCAAAGGAGCCATTTGGTATCAGGGGGAGAGCAATGCGAGCCGCGCTTATGAGTATGCTCAGTTGTTTCCTTTGATGATTCAGCATTGGCGCGAGGAGTGGAAGCAGGGCGACTTTCCGTTTTATTGGGTCCAGTTGGCTGATTTCATGGCCGAGAAATCGGATGCCCTCCAGGCGACCGCTAGTTCATGGGCTGAGCTGAGGGAGAGCCAAACGAAGACGCAATCAGCCATTAAAAACGGGGGGCAGGCCGTCATCGTTGATCTCGGTGAATCCAACGATATTCATCCCAAAAACAAACGGGATGTAGCAGAGAGGTTGGCAAGAATTGCCCTAGCCAAAGACTACGGTGTAAAGCTTCCATTCAGGAGTCCTGAATGGAAGTCCACCACCATTGAGGGCTCCAAAGCGATCGTCACCTTGGATACCTTTGGCAGCAGTTTGAGGACCGTGGATGTCAGTGAGGTTCAGGGATTCGTGGTATGTGGTGAGGACAAGAAGTGGGTCTGGGCGACGGCTAAAATCATTGGCAAAGACCAGGTTGAAGTGACCGCGCCGAGTGTCTCAAAGCCGATCGCGGTCCGTTACGCCTGGTCGGATAATCCGGTGTGCAATCTTTTTAGCATCGAAGGTCTTCCTGTGACGCCCTTCCGAAGTGATGACTTCGAGATGCTGACCAAACCAAAGTGAGTTTAAGTGCATGGGTAACAGGCGGGCCTTTTTGCCTGCTCGTCTGTCTCTTGAAAGCATCGCCATTCGGGTGTTGGGACTGTAGCTCAGTTGGTAAAGCGTCTCGATGTCTTGCGACCCCGCTCACACCATCGCCACCCACAGCCTCACGGCTTGGGGGTGGGGGAATGTCTGACTCATGCTCGCCCGCTTTCTCGTGCTTCGCTGGTTTCTGCGGCTCTTTTGCTGGGCCTCTTTGCTGCTGCGGGTTTCGCGACTGGAACTGAACCTGCTGCCCAGCCATCCCGACGGCTCCGGCGGCTTGGAAAATGGGCATCGCGAATTCCTGCCGATGATCATTGCATTCTCGTCGATTGTGTCCGCCTTGTTTGCGGAGGAGTTGGTCGCTGGCACCATGGCATTTGGCGAGATGGAACTCATTCTGTTCGTGATGATCGTCGTAGGGATCGTGATGTTTGTCGGTCCGGTCATGGTGTTCGCTCCCAGGCTCAAGTCTGCCCGCCTCTAGGGTGCAGGCGAATTCAGGAGCCTTGCGGCCCGATATTTGCGACAGTTTGAGAAAAAGTGGATCGGACAGTCCGCTCCTGAAAAGCCTCTGCTCGGCACGCCCGGTATCCCGTCGCTCGCTGATCTGGCGAACTGCGTCAAAACTGTGCGCGAAATGCGGGCCGTGCCCGTGAGTCGTCGCTTCCTGATGGCTTACGCTATGGGCGTTGCGCTGCCGTTTCTCCCGCTACGTTCAAGTGCCCGGTTGCAGCTCTGGTTGGGATGCTTTTCAAGAAGCTATCCGGCCTCGAGTTGCGAGGAAATGGCTTTTGAGGGGGCCGGGTCGAGTTGGCCCTGGATGTGGTGAGTGGACGGGTGGAGAGGTGGGTCTGATGGCTGCGAGCAAACTGTGGCCGTCGAGTGGTCGATCGGCTGAGTTGACGGATTATTTTCGCCGCAAAGTCACAAAGATAGCGGCGAAGAAAAATGCCCGGCATGAATGGCACCTTCTGCCTGGCCGCAGCGATGAGCCCTCATTACTTCCACAGCGCCTTCGCCGCCGCGTTTTGAAACGCCTCTCGCACAGGGCTGGCGTCGCCGTTGGGGAAGTTCGCGCGCTGCACCATCAGCACGTAGATGACCTCCTTCTTCGGATCGATCCATGCCTGCGTGCCCCAGGCACCGCCGTGACCAAAGGTGCCGGGCGAAAGCATTTTCGCCAGACCTTCATGCGGCTCCTTCAGAACGCACGCCCCGATGCCCCAGCCGTAGTTCTCGCCGTGACTGCCGAACTCCGCTTTCTGGAAGAAGCCGCAGGGCAGATCGCCCGTGTGCACAGACGAGAGAATCTTCACCGCCTCCGGACTCAGGATGCGCTTGCCCTCCAGCGTGCCGCCATTGAGCAGCATCTGACAGAAGCGCGTGTAATCCTTCGCACACGAATACAGCCCGCCATTCCCCTGCGGCGGGCGCCCGCGTTTCCCGAAGTCGCTGCGTGGCGGCACGGCTTCCAGTTTGCCGCTCTCCTTGTTCTTCGCATACCCCGTGGCCACGGTGCTCCACTGCGCATCCGTCGGATAAAAAGTCGTGTTCGTCATGCCCAGCGGATCAAACACGCGCTTCTGCAAAAATTTGTCGAACGTTATCCCGCTGATCACCTCCACGATGCGTGCCGCCGCGTTGATGCCGGACTGGCAGTACTTCCATTTTTCGCCCGGCTCGTCTTGCATCGGCGTCGCCATCCAGATAGGCACCAGATCCGCGAGCGTGTGCGCTTCCTGTGCCTTCGCGCCGCCCGCCTCCCCCAGGCCCGAGGTATGCGTCAAAATCTGCGTGATCGTGAGATTCGCTGCTTTGCCCGCCGGCGTTTTCAGCCCCGCAAATTCCGGCAGGTACTTCGCCACCGGGTCCGCGATGTTCAGCTTCCCCTCATCCTGCAGCATCATGATCGCCACGCCCGTGACCGGTTTGGTCATCGATGCAATCCAGCACATCGTATCCACGCTCATCGGCTTCTGCTTTTCCAGGTCCGCCATCCCGATGGCCTCCAGATGCAGCAGCCCATCCTTCTTCGCCACCCCCGTCACCACGCCCGCCACTTCCCTTTTCTCGATCATCTCCTTCATCGCCTCCCCAATGCCGGGAAGCGTGGGTGTGTCCGCGAAGGCGATCGACGAAAGAACAAAAGGAAAGAGAAGCGTGCGCATGGAATCAGGCCTGTTAAACGGAGCCGCGGCGCCCATGTTGCCAGCTTGTGGCAGATGAGGTCATGCGGCTTCGAGTCGGCTAGGAAATTGCTTTTGAAGGGGCCGGGTCGAGTTGGCCCTGGATGGGGTGCGGGGACGGGTGTGAGGGGGGCTGGCTCAATACCCGTGCGCAAACTGGATGTCGAGCGTCTGCATGTAGGTGTGCAGACCCGCATCTTGAACCGGCAGGACGATGGCGTCCTCGTCGCTTTCGTTGTGATGGGAGTGCCACCAGCCCGGGGGGGTCACAAAGGCTCCGCCGGCCACCCAGTTGGCGCGGACGGGATTGGTGATGTTGCCGTCGCTGTCGAGATCGCGGCCGATCATGGTGTAAACGCCGCCCGTGGCCTTCACGGCGAAATCGAGGGCGATGGAGTTGTGCCGGTGGGCCTTCTGTTTGCTTTTCGCAGGCAGCAGATTGTAGAGCGACCACATGGTGTGCGTGAGAGTCTTGGTCTGCGGGCAGTCGGGATTCGCCAGCAGGATGCCGTTGCGGTTCTTGTCCTCGCCCTCGTTTTCCTTCCGCACCTTTTCCAGTTCGCTCGTGAGCAACTCACGCGAGAAATAAAGCGGGCGAAATCTCGGGCTGGTGGGCTTGGCACCGAGGAAATCCATCAGCGGCTGGTCGTTCACCCAGTAGAAGGCGCTGTCCTCGTTTGCACGATGCCGGATCTCGCCGGTGGCAGGCAACGCAAAAAGATCGCCCGTTTTCCAGCTCAGCTTCTTGCCATCGATGATACTGAAGCCCGCGCCGCGGATGACATAAAAGACCTGACTGCTGGCATGGCAGGAGGTGGGCAGTTCCTCACCCGCGGCGATGTGGACAAAATGAGCTAGAAGATTGGGCCCGGTGGCCGGGTGGCTGGTCTGGAGCTTCTGGGACAGCTCCAACGGTATGATTTTGGTCTCCGCGAGGTGATGCATCGAGGGCGGAAATACATCAATGCCGATCTTGGGCATGCCCGGATTCACCGCGCTGCCATACTCGAAAAACAAACCGTGCTTTTCCCATTCTTGGTTGCAGGTCGGGGCGGTGTCTGATGGGGTGGCAGTCATGGAGTTGGAGGAAGGTTCGGCGAAGAATACGCACCGCTGGGGCGGTAAGGGAAGCGTTTTTGTCGGCCAGGGATTGGCTGCTAGGAAATTGCTTTTGAAAGGGGCCGGGTCAAGTTGGCTCTTAGTGTGGTGAGGGGACGGGGTTTGAGGGGTCTGACTCATGGGGCTCGAATTTCTGGAATCCTGAAACCTAAAACACCTGGCACAAGCTACAAACATGCACTTGTTGCGACCGTCGTCGCTGGCGACCTTTGGAATGAACGACGGCAGATCGGAATGAACTGCGATGGGAGCGTGAGAAATCGTTACATCTCAGCAAAGCACCCGCCCCCTCATGGTGAGAGTGTTTTATCCGGCGGACGGGGGTGGTTTTATCGGCGCTCGAGAGTTGGCAGGGAGAACGAAGGTGTCAACGCTGGCGCGCATGAGCCCGTGAGCCTGCTCATCATGGGATCACGACAAGCCTCCCGTCCCTGATGGAGAGATATTTCATCGCACCGACGATATCTGCCTCTCCTCCCATCGGAACTTGGAATCGGTGGTCCTTGAAATTATCGCTGGTGGGAACCGCCCCTTGGACGATTTTACGGACTGTGGTTTCCAGGTCGCTGCCGGCTACAAAGTCGAGTCCAACTGCAACAGCGGCAGCACTCGTTGCGGCAAGTTGCTGGGCATTGCGGCGATCTTTGGCGTTCCCCGCCGAATCGAGCACATTACCAAAAGAGGGGATGATAATTGCCGCCAGCAGACCGATGATCACGATGGTTGTGAGCATCTCAATGAGAGAGAAGCCTGACTGCTGCTGTTTGGATGTTCTCATTTTATCAAAAGTGTATTATGGAATATATAGAAATTCGTTTTTTTAAGCAAGCCCAAAAGTGATTTTGGAGGGATCCACCAGCACATGAGACCATCGCTTGGTGCGGCTCAAAGTTTGCCCGCCTCTTGAGGCATTCAGTCTTAATCAACTGTCGTCATGGGATGGTTTGATTTCTTGAAGCAAAAGGAACCCAAGCAAGCGGATAGCTGTGACCTTCTGGTGCTGACAAGGGCGGTGAATTCCTCTTCGGAGGGTGCGTTTTGAATGGGCTTGATCCGCCTCTTCGGCTTGAGGGGGGGATATCAAAAGGCGCACGGGAAATAGAGTCGTTTCCGGCGCTGGAGTTGAAGAACATGCCAAGCCACTGCCGGGCCAGGTTGAAGGTGGAGGGCTGGCCGTTGAACGGTTGGAGCCAGGGGGTGGCTGGGGCACCCGTGCGACTTGAGACGAACTCATCGATGGTCTCGCCAAATCGACGGTTGTGCGCGGAAATCCCGATGCGCTCCACTACGACCTGAAAGTCGCGAAGTTCACGCTTGGCGATTTCCAGGCGGTCGGTTTCCGAAGACTTGCGAACGATCTTGCCAGAGCGGCGGACTACGGCATAATATCCATTGCCACGATCGCGGAACAAACATGGAGCCACTCGTTGCCAGACACCTTTTTGATCTCGTTTTCCCTCGGTTTGTATCCCTGGGTAGGTCGGGGATACGAAAACAGGATCAATGGCAAAATCAGTGACCTCTACTTTTGTTTCGAGATCAATCGTTACCCGTAAGTTGGGGCTATAGCTCAGTTGGTAGAGCGTCTCGTTCGCAATGAGAAGGTCAGGGGTTCGAATCCCCTTAGCTCCACTCTCTTTTTGAGAGACGAAATTCGCTCTCGCAAGAAAACCCGCTGTGTTTCCGTAGTTTGCGTGCTCACTGAATGAACTCAATCCGAACCAACTGTGATGGACTAGGCCGCCGCGACTTTTTGCAGGTGGGCTTTGCTTCGGTGGGAGGACTTGCGCTCTCAGACTTGATGGCCATGAGGGCGGAAGCGGCGGTGGCGAAAGGCAAGAGCAGCCCAGAGCAGATTAATTGCATTCTGATCTGGCTGGATGGAGGGCCTTCTCACTACGAGACCTTTGATCCGAAGCCGAATGCACCCCAAGAAATCCGAGGGGAGTTTAAATCAATCCCGACTTCGGTGCCTGGGGTGCATTTTTGTGAGACCATGCCTTTGCTGGCAAAGAGTTTCGATAAGTTTAGTGTGGTTCGGTCCATTTGTCACAAAGACCCGAATCACGGGGGTGGGAATCACTACATGATGACGGGCTCTCCGACGCCGGTGCCGGTTGGGTGTGGTGCCTTTGTGAGCTTCCATCCTTCGATCGGTTCGGTGGTTTCGCGGGAGCGCGGAGTGCGTGGGGGATTACCCACCTACATGAGCATGCCGAGTGTTTCACGTTCCGGCGGAGCCCATTTTTTGGGCGCACAACATGCACCCTTCGTGGTAGGCGGTGATCCCAATAGCAAAGGTTTTAGAGTCCGTGATGTGGCGATCCCTCAGGCGATCAGTGAGGGACGTGCGATCGGTCGAAATCAACTGAGAGCCTCTCTCGATAACTTGAAACGGATGACGGAGAAAGGCGCTGAGGATCCCACGTTGGGTTTTGATCAGTCCTACATTCAGGGGATGGAATTGGTGACGTCGCCGATGGCGCAGGCCGCGTTTGATTTGAGCCAGGAGCCTGCGGAGACTCGGAAGCTTTACGGTGAGCATGATTTTGGACAGCGCCTTCTCTTGGCGCGGAGACTTGCCGAAGTGGGTGTCTCATTCTCGGTTGTTTATTGGGGTGGCTGGGATCACCACCGGGGTCTGTTCAAGAGCTTCAAGGATGGCTATGCGCAAAAATTGGATCAGGGGATCAATGGACTGATCACGGATCTGGATCTGCGTGGGATGTTGGAAAACACGCTTGTGATTTGTTTGGGTGAATTTGGTCGCACGCCCAAAGTGAACAAAGACGGAGGCCGTGATCACTGGCCGGGTGCCATGTCTGTGCTCATGGCGGGCGCGGGAATTCCCGGCGGGCAAATCGTAGGAGCCACCGACCCCAAAGGCTACTACGCCTCTGAGAATATTTATTCGCCGGAGGATTTTGCCGTCTCGGTTTACACCAAGTTGGGGATCGATCCGCATCAGTTGCTGCACACAAACACAGGGCGTCCTGTGCAATTGGTCAATGGCGGTAAGCCGATCAAGGAACTCTTTGCGTGAGGAACGTCGCCCTCTGCCTGATCGGGCTGTCACTGACTCTTCAAGCCGCGCCGCCGACGCTCACTTCGCTCTTTCCTGCGGGTGGGCAACTGGGGACGTCCTTTCCCATGACGCTCAGTGGGAAGTTGAATGCAGGAAAAACCGTTGTCTGGGTTCAGGGTAGGGGTGTTGATTTTTCAAAACCCGATGCGAAAGGGAAGGTGACCTGCACGATTTCCAAGGACGCTGAACTCGGGCTGCGTCTCGTGCGTCTTTACGACGAAGAGGGCGCGTCGGAGTTGCGCTGGATGAGTGTAGGCGTATTGCCCGATGTCTTAGAGGTCGAGCCCAATGATGCGCTCACAAGTGGGCAATCTTTGGAAAAGCTGCCGCTGAGCGTTAACGGCCAACTCTCGAAGTCTGGCGATATCGACGGATTCTCTTTTGATGTCGCGGCGGGTCAGTCCGTTGTGGCAACGGTGGAAGCTTATTCGCTGGGTTCGCCCGTTGACGCCGTTTTGAATCTGTATGACGCCTCGGGTGTCCGCCTTGTCACTGCTCATGATGGTCGGAATCTCGACCCTGCTCTGATGTTTGCGGTTCCCAAAGCTGGGCGTTACACTCTGCAGATTTCAGGTTTTGCGCATCCTCCTGCTGCGGATGTGAGATTCACGGGCGGAGCAACGGTGATTTATCGGATTCATGTGACCGCCGGACCAGCTGCCCTGCGTGTCTTTCCTCCCGTCATTGGTATCGGTATCACCTCGAAGGTCGATCTCCGCGGGGCGAATCTGGGAAACAAAGAGACGGCCTTCGAGGTGGACGGCACCTCCTTCAAAAGAGTCGGTCATATCCAACGCATCTATTTGTCCAGATGGACACTGGGACCGATTGAGGCCCTTACTTCGTCGATGATTCCCGTCATCGAAAAAGAACCGAACAACCAGCCGGGTGAGGCCATGCGAATGGGCGTTCCCGGAGTGGTTGCGGGTTCGATCAGTGGGGTGGGAGATGTGGATCGTTTCTCCTTCGTTGCCAAAAAAGGAGACAGATGGTCGATTCGAGTCAGGTCAAAACAAATGGGGCTGCCGCTTGATGCGTCTCTCCGCATCGAGTCTTCCGATGGAAAAGAAATTTCCAGCAATGATGATCAAGCGGAATCGCCTGATCCGATGGTCGATTTTGTTTCCCCAGCGGATGGAAATTACCAGATCATGGTCACCGACCTCTTTGACAAAGGAGGACCCTCTCACGAATACGTGGTCGATGTTGAAGCTCCGAGGCCTGACTTGGAAGTGACTCTCTCGGGTCCTGATGCATTCAT